>NZ_JAVKGQ010000005.1:97804-251723 GCF_031432255.1 Agromyces aerolatus
CAGGTTCGATTCCTGCCGGGGGCACCAAGAGACACGGACGACGAGCCAGCCTTCTCATCTGTCGGTCGCAGGTTCGATTCCTGCCGGGGGCACCAAGAGACACGGACGACGAGCCAGCCTTCTGTCCCACATCCACCACCCGCACCCGCGCAGTCCCCGTCGGCCGCGGCCGGTAGACTCGCGGCCATGACCTCCTCGAGCGACCGCCTGGTCTGGATCGACTGTGAGATGACCGGGCTCGACCTCGAAGTCGACGAACTGGTCGAGATCGCCGTCGTGATCACCGACTACGACCTCACGCCGGTCGATGCGGGCCTCAGCATCGTGATCAAGCCCGATGCCAGCGCGCTCGAGTCGATGGGCGACTTCGTCCGCGCGATGCACACGCAGTCCGGCCTCATCGAGGAGATCCCCAACGGGGTCAGCGTCGCCGACGCCGAGTACCAGGTGCTCGAGTACGTCTTGCGTCACGTGCCCGACGAGCAGAAGGCGCCGCTCGCCGGCAACACCATCGGCACCGACCGCGCGTTCCTCGCGAAGTTCATGCCCCGTCTCGACGCGCATCTCCATTACCGCAACGTCGACGTCTCCTCCATCAAAGAGCTCGCGAAGCGCTGGTTCCCGCGCGCCTACTTCAACGCGCCGGCGAAGAACGGCGGGCACCGTGCGCTCGCCGACATCCTCGAATCGATCCGCGAGCTCGAGTACTACCGCCGCGGCATCTTCGTCGCCGACCCCGGTCCGACCTCGCAGGAATTGCAAGAGGTCGCCGCCACCGTCGTGCACGAGTTCGACGAGCGCGTGGTGTAAGATCGTGGAGTTGTCTCGATCGTGAGATCGGGTCCACATGGTGGGTATAGCTCAGTTGGTAGAGCGCCTGGTTGTGGTCCAGGAGGTCGCGGGTTCAAGCCCCGTTACTCACCCCAATTCGTCACCGAAGCGTCGTCGAACGGAGCCCCCTGGTGCACCTCGACGCCGACGCCTTCGAGGCCATCGTGGTCGACGAGCTCGACCAGCTGCCCGATGAGATGGTCGACGGGCTCGAGAACGTCGTGTTCGTGGTCGAGGACCGGCCCGAAGACGGGTCGCTCGACCTGCTCGGCCTCTACGACGGCACCTCGCTGACGGAACGCGATCGCTACGGGTTCGGCGAGATGCCCGACCGGATCATCCTGTACCGGGAGTCGCTGCTCGCGATCTGCGATGACGAGGACGCGTTGCGCGATGAGATCCACGTCACGCTGGTGCATGAGATCGCCCACTTCTACGGCATCGACGACGAACGCCTGCACGAGCTGGGCTGGGCCTGACGGCGGCCATCGCGGCCTCGTCGCCTGCCCGAGTTAGCCTTGAGCACATGACCGTCTCCCCCGGCCGTATCGTCGGCATCGCCGTCGGCGCCCTCGCGATCCTCGGCATCGGGGTCTACGGCCCGGCGATGCTGCTCGGCCCGCTGCCCGCGGTCGCCGTGCAGTCGGAGGGCGCGGCGGTGCCCGCGCCGGCGGCGACGCAGATCCCCATGCCCGCCGAGGGCGCGAGCGTCCTCGCCGTCGTCGACGACACCGGTGCGGCGAATCCGATCGCGACGGGCGGAGACCAGGGCGTGGTGCCGATCGGCGCGGCGGCGAAGCTCGTCACGCTGCTCGTGACGCTCGACTCGCTGCCGCTCGCGGCCGGCAGTGCCGGTCCCGACCTGCCGATCGGCGCTGAGGACTACGCCGACTATGCGCGCTACCAGGCCGAGGGCACGCGCGTGCTGCAGGTGTCCCCGGGTGAGCGTTGGTCGCAGCGCGACGTGCTGCGCGCGGTGCTGCTCGCCTCGAGCAACAACCATGCCGACACCCTGGTCCGCTGGGCGTTCGGCAGCGTCGGGCAGTACGTCGACGCGGCCAACGAGTGGCTCGCCGCGAACGGGTTCGCCGACACGCGCGTGGCCGACGCGACCGGCCTCTCAGGCGACAACGTGGGGACCGTGACGGATCTCGCCGGGCTCGCGGCCAGCGTGGTCGACACCCCGGCACTCGCGGCCCTGCTCGATGGCGAGGTCGGCGGTGGCGTCGGCATCCGCCAGGTGCCCGACGTGGCCTCGCGCCTCGGCGACCAGGGTGTGCGTGCGATCACTCGAGGCTTCACCGATCAGGCGCTGATCTCGTTCGTCTTCACCGCGACGACGTCGCCCGCCGGCTCCGATCCAGTGCGGGTGGTGGGTGCGATGACGCTCATCCCCGACTACGAGACGCTCGACGCCGCCGTGATCGCGGCGGTCGAGGCCGCAGGTCAGGCGGCGGTCCCGGTCGACGTGATCACGGCCGGGGACGCTTACGGCTCGGCGGTCGCGGCCTGGGGCGACCGCGCGGACCTCGTCGCGTCGGCGACGCGCACGAGCCTGGGCTGGAGCGCGGCCGCCGGTGAGGCCACGGTCGAGGTCGAACCGTTCACGACCGCGAACGCGGGCCGCGACATCGGCCGCGTCGTCGTCCCGACGCCGACCGGGGAGCTGGCGTCGCCGCTCAGCCTGTCGGAGGACATCGGCGACCCGGGGCCGATCTGGCGGCTCACGAACCCGCTGCCGATCATCGGCGCCTACTTCGACTCCTGACGCCGGGCCGGCCGCGTCGCGGGACCGTCAGTCGTTGTCATCCTCGTCGAACTCGACGGGGTCGGAGTCGCTGGGGTCGAACCGGAACTGCACCCGGACCTCGCCGTTCAGCTCGCGCTCCTCGACGGCGTTGTACCAGAACAGCGACTCGAGCCCGTCGATCGCGGCGACCTCACCCGCCCGCGACTCCGGTTTGCCGTCGACGAGGGCGCGCTGCTCGAACCTGCCCTCGAGCGGCCCGTCGAGGAACTCTGCGATGTACACTCCGGTCGTCTCTGCGCTCATGACTCCACCGTAGTCCCGCCGCTCGGCGCGGGCCGAACGGCGCGGGTCAGGTTGACAGACCGCGCACGATCAGGTCGGCGCGGGTGACGGATGCCCCGGTGCGCGCCGTGTGCCGTCGCCACTGCGTGTCCCACATCTCCCAGTACGGGTCGAACGCGCCGCGGTCGCGTGCGAGTGCGGCCCGGCGGCGGTCCTCATCCCGCGCGTCGACCCAGATCCGGAGTGCGGGGACCGCGGCCGTCGCGTCGAACGCGCCGCACCCCTCGACCAGGAGGTCGTGCCCTGGCGCGATCGCCCGCACCGGGCCGCGCCTCCCGGCGTCCCAGTCCCAGGTCGGGACCCGCGCAAGCTTCCCGCTCGCCCACGGCGTCACGAGCGACGCCGCGAGCAGCGCCGACCCGCGATCGAGGCCGTGCCAGCCCGGGTACACCTCGTCGAGTCGGACAAGCGCGACCGATCCTCGCCATGCGGCCACGATCGCGTCGGCGAGCGTCGACTTCCCCGCGCCGCTGGGGCCGTCGATCGCCACGAGCCGCCGGCCGCGCACCGTCGGTGCGTTGAGCCTCACGACCACACCAGGTTCCAGGTGCCCGCCGCGACGGCGGCGCTCACGGAGATCGCGGCCACGAGGCATCCGATCGCGATCATCAGCCACTCGACCCGGCCGAACCGCGCCGCGCGGGCCCACGTCCGCTCGCCGGGCGCGCCGAAGCCGCGCGCCTCCATGGCGGTCGCGAGCGTGCTCGCCCGCCGGACGGAGAGCACGAGCAGCGCGAACGCCTGGCCGAGCCCGCGCCGGAGCCAGGCTCGGTCGGCGACGCCCCGAGCCCGTCGGGCGAGGCTGATGGTGCGCCAGTCGTCGATCGAGGTGCCGATCAGGCGCAGCGCCGCGAGACCGCCGAGCACGAAGCGTGCCGGCAGTCGGAGCGTCTGTGCGAGCCCGTCGGCGAGGTCGGTGGGATCGATCGTGAGGAAGAGCACCACGGCGGGCAGCGCGATCGCGACCACGCGAGCCGTCGTCGCCAGCCCGATCGCCACCGACCCCTCGGTGATGTGGATGAGTCCCGCGTCGAAGTAGACCGCGCCGGAAGGGGCGCCGTAGAGCACCATGCTGATCCCGGTCAGGGGCGCGGCGATCCAGACGGGGAGGGTCCGAGCCGACCAGAGCAGCGGCCCGAGGCCGATCACCGAGAAGAGCACCACCTCGCAGATGATCGCGACCCCCGCCGAGACGGGATCGAGGGTGAGCAGCAGGGCGACGCTGAGCGGCACGGTCGCCGCGATCTTCGCGACGGGGTTGACGCGCGCGAGCGGCAGTCCGGGTCGCACCTCGGCGATGCTCATACCGGCACCTCCGTCGCGACCTCCGCCGGCGGGCCGAGCGCGAACCGCGCGTCGGCGAGCGCGTCGACGAACGTCTCGTCATGCGTCACCGCGACCACACCCGCACCGCGGTCGCGGAGCTCGCCGATCAGCCGGACGAGCTCGCGCCACGTCACGGCGTCCTGTCCGAACGTCGGCTCGTCGAGGACGAGCATGCTCGGCCGGGTCGCGAGGGCGGTCGCGACCGAGAGCCGACGCTTCTCACCCCCCGAGAGCGTGAACGGATTCGCGCCGGCGAGCGCGGTGAGCCGCAACGCCTCGAGCAGCGGCTCGACCCGATCGCGCACGTCGCCCGAGCGCAGCCGGAGGGCGCGCGGCCCGACCTCGAGCTCGGCACGCACCGTTCCGGCGAGGAACTGGTGCTCGGGGTTCTGGAACACGGTCCCGATCCGGGTCAGCAGCTGCCTGGACTTCCAGCGCCACGGCTCCTTCGCGGCGCCGTCGGCGAGCCGGGCGGATGCCTCGAGCGAGCCGTGTTCCGGTCGGAGCAGCCCGGCGAGCGTGAGCGCGAGCGTCGACTTGCCCGCCCCGTTCGGCCCGGTGACGGCCAGTACCGAAGCCTCGCGCACGGCGAAGTCGAGGCCGGTCTGCACGGGGCGACCGGTCTGCCGCGCGACCGCGAGCCCCGAGGCCGTGAGCAGGCTCGGGCGAACGTCGGTCGTCACGCGGTGGTCGGGCTGGCCGTGATCCGACCGGCCGGGTTGAAATGGGCCGGATTCGGACGGGTTCGGCCGTCGTGCCGCCGACGCCTGGTCGCCAGGCAACCAGACGCCGGCCGCCCGCAGCTCGGTCGCCTGAGCCTCGAGAACCCGGTCGGCCGGCCCGTCGGCGATCAGCCGTCCGTCGCGTCCGAGCACGATCACCCGATCGACGACCGGGAGCCACACCGGCACGCGGTGCTCGACGACGATGAGGGTCGCGCCGGTCTCCTGCACCACGCGTGCGACCGCGTCGCGGACCTCGATGACCCCCTCGGGATCGAGGTTGGCGGTCGGCTCGTCGAGGAGCAGGACGCCGGGACGCATGGCGATCACCCCGGCGAGCGCGAGGCGCTGCCGTTGGCCGCCGGAGAGCGCAGCCGTCGACCGATCGAGGGGCAGGTCGAGGCCGACCGCGGCCAGCGCCTCGCGCACCCTGGGGCCGATCTCTGCGCGAGGCACGCCCAGATTCTCGAGCCCGAACGCCACATCGTCGGCGAGCCGCGCCATCACGAGCTGCGCGTCGGGATCTTGCAGCACGAGTCCGCTGCGGCCGCGTGCCGCCGAGGCATCCGCCCCATCGATGAGGAGCCGACCGGCGGCCTCGCCCTCCTCGTCGCCGCCGAGGACGCCCGCGAGCCCGTGCAGGATCGTCGACTTGCCCGACCCCGACGGGCCGAGGAGCAGCACGCGCTCTCCCGGTTCGATGACGAAGTCCACGCCGGCGACGGCACGGCTCGCGCGCGAGCCGTGCCGCCACGCCCAGCCCTGCGCCTCGACCCGCGCCGGCCGGTTCAGCGCGGTTCGAATGGACGCGTTGCCCGTCACCCTCAGCTCGTGACCCTGACCGCGTCACGGCCCGACGCGAAGCGGCTGAGCGCGCCCGTGCGCGCGAGCCCGCGAACCGCGAGCCAGCCCAGTCCGCCCGCGATGACCGCACCGCCGACGACGCCGGAGACGACGTAGATCGTCGCGAACGCGGGCGCGGAGCCCGCGTACCAGAGCACGAGGTCGTTGATGGCCATGGCGAGACCCGCGACCGCGCCGGCGAGCACCGCGACGGGGAAACCCCAGCGACGGTAGAGGAAGATCGCGAAGATCAGCTCGGCACCGAGCCCCTGCACGAGACCGGCTTCGATCGTGAGCAGGCCGCCCCACTGGCTGCCGATGAGCGCCGACACGACCGCGGCGACGAGCTCGGTGTACATGGCGGCGCCCGGCTTCCGGATGATGAGCCCACCGATCACGCCGGCGACGAGCCAGAGTGCGGCCGGGGCGGCCTGCAGCCCCGGGAGGAATGCCGAGATCGGGGCGGAGATGGGACCCCAGATGACGCCGTACGCCCAGAAGACGACACCGATGGCGACGCCGATGACGCTCGCGACGACGATGTCGACGATGCGCCACTTGAGTCGCCGCCCGCCCGGCGTCGCGTTCGTCGTCGGGGTGGTTGCTGATGCGGTTGCGTGCACTGTCGTGCCCTTTCGTTCGATGAAAGCGGCACGGGAATGAGATGCGATGCCCTCCCTGCGCTGGCATGACCCAGATCAGGTTCGACGGTCGAAGGTTGCTGAACCTTCCTCTCAGCCCGGTTCACCGGACTCCCGTGTTCAGGCATGAGTATACGCCCGCACCGATCGGGTGTGGGCGCGGGTGCCCGCGTTCAGTGCTTCAGCGCGCGGATGACCCACTTGAGCGATTTGCCGATGACCCAGATCAGCGGCGTCGCCACGAGGATCAGACCGATGAGGTTCGGCTCGAAGCGCACGTCGGCGCCACGCCCGATGTATGCCCCGAGCGGAATCGACACGCCGCCACCGCCACCGCCGCTGCCCTCGCCGGTGCCGCCCTTCTCGTCCATCGAGCCCGACCCGCTCCCGCCGCCGAAGCCGTAGTAGCCGAGGGCGACCGGCATCACCGTGGACCCGCCGATGTCCACCGGATCGCCATACGAGGTCTTCACCCCGATGCCGCCGACCTTGTCCGCCAGTTCCACCACGAGTTCCGTCATGCGCCCAGGCTACCCACGCGCGCTGCGCGCGACCACCCCTTGCGTTCCGGCATGCGAGCCCCGAGGTCAGTCGTCGGGGTCGGTGCGGCGCTGGGTGAGATCGGGGGCGCGGCGGGCGCGGCCGACGAGGGAGGCGGGGCGCACGGTGCCGCGGCCGAAGCGGGCTGAGACCTCGTCGATGGTGCGCTCGGCCTCGCGCCACTCCTCGTCGGGGTCCCAGAGCGTGGGGCCGCCGGCGGAGCCGAGCTGTTCGGCGCGGACGCCGATGAGGCGGATGCGGGCGCCATCGGTGAGCAGGGCGTCGAGCGAGGCCGCAGCCTCCTCGTAGATGCGGCGTGCGACGTCGGTCGGCTCGGCGAGCGTGCGCGAGCGTGTGACGGTGCGGAAGTCGCCGTAGCGCAGCTTCAGCACGACCGTGCGGCCGACCATGTTCGCACGGCGGAGCCGGACGGCGACGCTGTCGGCGAGATCGAGGAGGGCCCGGCGGATCTGCTCGGGGTCGGTGAGGTCGTGCCCGAACGTGGTCTCGTGGCCGATGCTCTTCTCGGCCCGGTGCACCGTGACGTCGCGCGGGTCGTCGCCGTTCGCGAGCGCGCTGAGCCGGTGCGCGAGCGACGGGCCGACCGCGCGTTCGAGGGCATCGGCGGGCATCGCCGCGACGTCGCCGACGGTGCGCAGGCCGAGACGCAGCAGCGACTCCTCGGTCACCCGGCCGACGCCCCACAGCGCGGACACGGGGAGCGGGTGCAGGAACGTCACGGTGTCGGTCGCCGGCACGACGAGCATGCCGTCGGGCTTCGCCCGGCCGGATGCCACCTTCGCCACGTATTTCGTCGCCGCGACGCCGATCGAGCAGGTGAGGCCTGTCTCGGCCTGGACGCGCTTCCGGATGGTCCACGCGATCTGCGCCGGGCTGCCGTGCAACCGGCGCGCGCCCCCGACATCGAGGAACGCCTCATCGATCGAGAGCGGCTCCACGAGCGGGGTCATCTCCTCGAAGATCGCCATGACCCGGTCGGAGTACTCGCGGTACTTGCGGTAATCGCCCTTGAGCACGATGGCGTTCGGGCAGCGCTGCAACGCGACCGACATGGGCATCGCCGAGTTCACGCCGAACCGCCGCGCCTCGTAGCTTGCTGCGGACACGACGCCTCGGCCCGCGGTGCCGCCCACCAGGACGGGCTTGCCGCGCAGGTCAGGACGTGAGAGCAGCTCGACCGACACAAAGAACGCGTCCATGTCGACGTGCAGGATCGGGGTCGCCGAATCGTCGACCGGCCCGGTCGTCACCTGCCGTGACGATCCGTCTTGCTTGCTCACGCATGCACCTTACCCGCGGCCGCCGACACCGAGCCGAATCGCGAGTGATACCAACTCGCGCCGAACGTGACCGTTGCTCGCACTCGTTCGGCGCGGATCGGTAACACTCGGTGGGTGGCCGGGAGGGGGGCGAGACGCGGGTCAGAACCCGAAGTCGCCGCCGAAGTCGCCGCCTCCGAAGTCGCCGAAGCCACCGGCGTCGCCGCCGCCGCCGAAATCGCCGTAGCCGCCGGCGTCGGCACCCGATGCCTCGACGCTGCCGGCGTCGGCACCGGCGTCACCGGAACCCGCATCGCCGGCGTCGCCACCCGCCTCGAACGAGCTCGGGTCCGGGAGGAAGGCCTGCGCGATCGCCGAGCCGACCACGACACCGGCGACGGTACCGAGCAGCGAGCCCGCGAACATGCCGCCGAAGGACGGCCCGCCCTGGCGCCCGCCGGGGCCGCCGCCGAAGGCACGCTCCATGCTGCCCGGCTGCTGCATCTCCTGACGGGTCGCCGCACGCGCGAGCGTCTGCGGCTGGTCGTCCGCGATGCGTTCGTTCGCCGGGGCCTGCTCCGCGAGCGAGACGTACACCTGCTCACGCTGCTCGGGCGTGAGCTTGGCGAAGGCCTCGGCGTGCACCTGTTCGATCGTCTCGGGCGGTGCGGTGCGCAGCAGGTACCGGTAGCGCTCGACCGCGAGCTCGTCGTCGGTCAGCTGCCGCTGCGGCCGCGCCTGCGGCGCGGGGCGATACTGCTGCTGCGGCTCGAGCTGGGCTGAACCGAAGAGTCGGTCGAAGAATCCCATCGTGTGCTCCTCAATCGCTCGGGGACTCGACGCTATCGAGCCAGCCATTGAGGCGGCTGTGAGCGTGCCCCTCGCTGGCCGAGCGAGTCACCGGGTCTCGATACGCGTCCTCGTTCCTCGGGCGCTACTCGACCAACGAGGGGCGGAACCAACCGGGCGCTACTCGACCAACGAGGGGGCCGGGCGCTACTCGGCCGACGCGCGCTCCAGCACGAGCTCGCGCACGCGCGCGGCGTCGGCCTTGCCCTGCATGGCCTTCATGACCGCACCGATCACGGCACCTGCGGCCTGCACCTTGCCGTCGCGGATCTTCGCGAGCACGTCGGGCTGGGCGGCGAGCGCCTCGTCGATCGCAGCGATGAGCGCCCCGTCGTCGGAGACGACCGCGAGCCCGCGGGCATCGACGATCTCTTGCGGCGATCCCTCCCCCGCGACGACGCCCTCGAGCACCTGGCGCGCCAGGCGGTCGGTGAGCGTGCCGGCCTCGACCAGGGCGGCGAGCTCGGCGACGTGTTCGGGCGACGCGAGCGCCGAGGCATCCGTATCGCCCTGGTTCGCGAGACGCGTGAGCTCACCCGTCCACCATTTGCGGGCCGCCTGCGGGGACGCGCCGGCAGCGACCGTCGCGGCGACCTCGACCAGCAGACCGCCGTTCACGACGTCCTGGAACTCGAGGTCGGTGAACCCCCACTCGGCCTTCAGCCGACGACGTCGCGCGGCGGGCGCCTCGGGCAGCGCGGCGCGCAGCTCCTCGATCAGCCCCTCGGACGGAGCGACCGGCAGCAGGTCCGGCTCGGGGAAGTACCGGTAGTCGTCCGCGTCGGACTTCGGGCGGCCCGGGCTCGTGGTGCCCGTGTCCTCGTGCCAGTGCCGCGTCTCCTGCGTGATCGTGCCGCCCTTGGCGAGGATCGCCGCCTGCCGCTGGATCTCGTAGCGCACGGCGCGCTCGATCGACCGGAACGAGTTCACGTTCTTCGTCTCGGTGCGCGTGCCGAACGTCTCCTGGCCGCGCGGCCGCAGCGACACGTTCGCGTCGCAACGCAGGTTGCCGCGCTCCATGCGGGCCTCGGAGATGCCGAGCGACAGCGCGATGTCGCGGATCGTCGAGACGTA
The DNA here is from genome assembly GCF_031432255.1 of Agromyces aerolatus. Taxonomy (NCBI): domain Bacteria; kingdom Bacillati; phylum Actinomycetota; class Actinomycetes; order Micrococcales; family Microbacteriaceae; genus Agromyces; species Agromyces aerolatus. The sequence goes on from NZ_JAVKGQ010000005.1 coordinate 108,003, forward strand.
GGCGCGCGCGAGCGCGGGAGCATCCGCCTCGGCGCCGACGATCGGTCGCGTGACGATCTCGACCAGCGGCACACCCGCGCGGTTGTAGTCGACGAGCGAGTACTCGGCGCCCTGGATGCGGCCCGTCGAGCCGCCCACGTGCGTGAGCTTGCCCGCGTCCTCCTCCATGTGCGCGCGCTCGATGTCGACCTGGAAGACCCGGCCGTTCTCGAGCTCGACCTCGACGACACCGTCGAACGCGATCGGCTCGTCGTACTGCGAGATCTGATAGTTCTTCGCGAGGTCGGGGTAGAAGTAGTTCTTCCGCGCGAACCGGCTCGACGGCGCGATCGAGCACCCGAGCGCGAGGCCCAGCGAGATCGACGAGCGGATCGCCGTGCCGTTCACGACCGGCAGCGAACCCGGCAGACCCAGGTCGACCGGCGAGATGAGCGTGTTCGGCGCGGCGTCGTGGAACGCCGAGTTCGCCGGGTTCGGCGCGCCCGAGAACATCTTGGTGGTGGTGTTCAGCTCGACGTGCACCTCGAGCCCGATCACGGGCTCGAACTGGGCGAGGGCTTCGTCGAAGTCCATCAGGTCGACACGGGCCATCAGACGGCGCCCTCCTCGGTCGCGAGCAGCTCATGGGTCGAAAGGTCGGGTGCGCGGCCGAGCAGCGGGCCGCCCCACTCGGCGACGAGCAGCTGCTCGAGCGCGCCGCCCACGTTGTAGAGGCGTGCGTCTTCACGCGCGGGCGCGAGGAACTGGATGCCGACGGGCAGGCCGTCCTCGGGGGCGAGGCCCGCGGGCAGCGAGATGCCGGGAACGCCCGCGAGGTTCGCCGGGATCGTCGCGACGTCGTTCAGGTACATGGCGAGCGGATCGTCCAGCTTCTCGCCGAGGCGGAACGCCGTCGTCGGCGCGGTCGGCGTCGCGAGCACGTCGACCTGACCGAACGCGGCCGCGAAGTCCTGCTGCACGAGCGTGCGCACCTTCTGCGCGCTGCCGTAGTAGGCGTCGTAGTAGCCGGCCGAGAGCGCGTAGGTGCCGAGGATGATACGGCGCTTCACCTCGGGGCCGAAGCCCGCCTCGCGCGTCGCCGACATGACCTGCTCGACCGTGCCGCCGCCGTCGGGCGTGACGCGCAGGCCGAAGCGCACCGAGTCGAACTTCGCGAGGTTCGACGACGCTTCGGCCGGCAGGATCAGGTAGTACGCGGCGATCGCGTGCTCGAAGTTCGGGGTCGACACCTCGACGATCTCGGCGCCCTGCTTCGCGAGCAGGTCGAGCGCCTCGTGGAAACGCTGGCGCACGCCCGGCTGGAAGCCCTCGGTGTCGAGCTCCTTCACGACGCCGATGCGGAGGCCGCTCACGTCGGCGCGACGCACCGCGTCGGCCATCGACGGCCACGCGTCGGGGATCGACGTCGAGTCGTGCGGATCGTGGCCCGCGATGAGGTCTTGCAGCAGCGCCGCGTCGAGCACCGTGCGCGTGACCGGCCCGATCTGGTCGAGCGATGACGCGAGCGCGATCGAGCCGTACCGGCTCACCGCACCGTAGGTCGGCTTCACGCCGACCGTGCCGGTCACGTGCGCGGGCTGGCGGATCGAGCCGCCCGTGTCGCTGCCGAGCGCGAGCGGCACCTCGAACGCGGCGACCGCGGCGGCGGAGCCGCCGCCCGAACCGCCGGGGATGCGTTCGAGGTCCCACGGGTTGTGCGTCGGGCCGTACGCGGAGTGCTCGGTCGACGAGCCCATGGCGAACTCGTCCATATTGGTCTTGCCGAGCGGCACGAGGCCGGCATCGAGCACCTTGCGCACCGGGGTCGCGTCGTACGGCGGGATCCAGCCTTCGAGGATCCGCGAGCCGGCCGTCGACGGCATGCCCTCGGTGACGAGCACGTCTTTGATCGCGATCGGGACGCCCGCGAGCTCGCCGAGCCGGTCGCCCGCGGCGCGGCGCGCGTCGATGTCGGCGGCGGTCGCAAGCGCACGGTCGGAGGCCACGTGCAGGAACGCGTGCACCGCGCCGTCAACGGCCTCGATGCGGTCGAGGTGCGCTCGCGTCGCCTCGACGGAGGACACCTCGCCGGAGGCGAGCTTGCCCGCGAGGTCGGCGGCGGTCAGACGGATGAGGTCGTCGCCGTGGCTCACTGCTCCTGCCCCAGGATCGCCGAGACGACGAAGCGGTCGCCGTCGCGCTCGGGCGCACCGGCCAGGGCCTGCTCGGGCGTGAGCACGTTGTCGCCCACGACGTCTTCGCGGAACACGTTCTGCATCGGGATCGGGTGGCTCGTGGGCTCGACGTCGGGCGTCGCGACCCGGCTCACCTGCTCGACGGCCTGCATGATCTGGCCGAGTTCGGTCGTGAGGTGCGCGATCTCTTCCTCGGTGAGCGCGATGCGGGCGAGGTTCGCGAGATGCGCGACCTGCTCCGCACTGATTTCAGACATGCTGCTCCGAATGGGTTGTGGTGGGGATGCGTCGAGTCTAGCCGCCGCCTACTGCGACGCCTTCGAGGCGGTCGGGGCCTGCGTCGCCGCCGGGGACTGCGTCGCCTGCGGCGCACCGAACAGCCCGACGCCGTGCTTGTGCAGGAGCTCGTACGCGTCGGCGTAGGTCTCAGGCTCGGGCTCGCCGTCGCCGTACTTCGCGATGAGCAGCCCGAGCAACCCCTTCGCGGGAGGGCTGAGCGGCTTGTCCTTGTGGACATGCGCCGGGTGCGGAGCCTCGGCCTGCGGGTTCGGCGGCAGATACTGCGGGGTCGTGTGCGGCCACGTCGACGGATGCCTCGGCGCCTCACTGTTCACCACGTTGAAGAGCGTGTTCGCGCCCTCGTCGCGCCGGGTGAGCGGCTTCAGACCGTGCAGGCGGCTGAGCGTCGCGATCACGGCGGCGTGGTGCATCTCGTCGTGGATGACGGTGCCCGCCCGTGTGTACGCCGACACGGCGATCGCGGGAACGCGCAGCCCGAGCCGGTCGAAGGCGAAGCCCATCTCGCCCTCTGGTGCGCCCGCCTCGGGCGGCGTGCCGGGGGGCGGCGGTACGTGGTCGTACGTGCCGCCGTGCTCGTCGAACGTGATGAGCAGCATGGTGTTCAGCGCGTTCGATCCCTCGGTGCTCGCGCTCGTGCGAATCGCGTCGTAGATCTGATGGATGAGCAGCTCACCGGCGCGCACGTCCGAGACGGCGCTGTCGATGACCTCCTCGCCGTCGACCTCGGACTCCTTGAGCTTGCCGACGGGCGGATGGAAGTCGTTGTGGTTGTACACGAGCCTGGGCTCGACGAATGCGTACGCCGGCAGGGTGCCGTTCTGGACGTCGTCGTAGAACTGCGCCATCGTCGCGAAGCGCTCGGTGCGCCAGTACTGCTCGAGCACGGGCGCGTGCAGCACACCCGTGTACGACACCAGCTGCAGCTCGTCGAAGTAGATGCGCCAGCTGATTCCCGCCTCTTCCAGGCGGTTGAAGACGGTCGGCTTGTCGGGGGCGTCGAACCACTTGTCGTACCCGCCGCTGTGCTTGTTCGTGACGAACCCGTGCGAGGTCGAGGCGTGGAAGAACGACCGGTTGCAGAACGTCTGGGACGGCACCGCGCAGTGCCACGCGTCGAACACCGCGAAGTTCTTCGCGAGGGTCGAGAGGACGGGCAGCATCTCGGGCGAGAACGAGCCCATGATCTGGCTCGCCTCGTCCGCGGTCGGCTGCTTGCCTTTCTTCAGTCGCTCGTAGTTGACGATGTAGTCCTGCAGGAACCCGTTCATCTTGGGCGATTCGCCCGGCTTCGGCGCGTTGTACGGCGCGCTCATGTCGCCGACCGGCAGCGAGGCGTTGTCCGGCGGGTCGACGATGCCGAACAGTTGGGTGTTGACGTGCGGGTATTCCTCGCCGGGGTCGGGGTCGGGCGCGCGCATGACCACGTCGGTCGCGCCGTCGTAGACGTGCACGGGCACGACCGTGCCGTCGGGGGCGGTGTTGGAGTAGTCGCCGAACGCGAGTCCGTCGAAGGTCTGGCCGTCGGGCAGGGTGTCCGGCGTGTACAGCCAGCCGAGCAGGTTGTCGAACGAGCGGTTCTCGCCCATGACGACCACGAGGTGGTCGAAGCCGGGTTCGCTGCGCGCCGCGAGCGCCGTGAAGTCGTCGGCGCCTTCGGCGAAGCCGCTCGCGTGGCCGACCGCGGCGCCGATCGCGGCCCCCGCACCGCCGCCGACCACCGCTCCGGCGGCCGCGACGCCGCCGAACTTCAGGAAGTCGCGGCGCGACGCGCCGGCCTGCGGCGACGCGTCGGGCGCGCTGGGTGTGTCGGGCGCTGCGGCGGTTGTCTCGCCCGGCTCCCCCGCCGGCTTCTTCGATCGACCCCTCACCATGGGGCGCCTCCTGCGTTCAGGTTCCGCCGAACCCGTCGTTCAGCGGTCGAGCGCGGCCGGCCCCTCCGTGACGAGCAGGGCGAACTGCGCTGCGTCGATGATACGGACTCCGAGCTCCTCGGCCTTCGCGAGCTTCGATCCGGCGCCCGGCCCGGCCGCGACGAAGTCGGTCTTCTTCGAGACGCTGGACGCCGCTTTGCCGCCCGCGGCGATGATCGCCTCCTGCGCGCCCTCGCGCGAGAACCCCTCGAGCGAGCCGGTGGCGACGATCGTGAGGCCGGCGAGGACGCCGCCGGCTTCGGCGGCTGCACCAGGCCCCGGATGCCCCGGGGTCGCCCATTGCACGCCCGCGGCAGTCCACCGTTCGACGATCTCGCGGTGCCAGTCGACCTCGAACCAGTCGATCACCGCGTCGGCGATGATGCCGCCCACGCCCTCGACCGCGGCGAGCTCGTCTCGGCTCGCCGCACGGATGGCGTCGAGCGAGCCGAACCAGTCGGCGAGCGCGCGCGCCGCGACGGGGCCCACGTGCCGGATGTTGAGCGAGACGATGAGCCGCCAGAGCGGCTTGGTCTTCGCCTTCTCGATCTCGTCGATGAGCTTCGTCGCGCCGGCGGCGGGCTGCGGGCCGGTCGCTCCGGCCTTCTTCTCGGCTGCGCTCGGGTTTCGCCGGAACGGCGCGCGGACGCGCTCGGCGCCGTCGTCGTCGAGTTTCGGCAGGCCGGTCTCGGCGTCCTTCACGACCACCTCGATCGGCAGGAGATCATCGATCGTGAGGTCGAACATGCGGGCCTCGGTCACGAGCGGCGGCGTCTCGGGGCGGAGCGGCTGCGTCAGGGCTGCCGCCGACACCTCGCCGAGCGCCTCGATGTCGAGCGCGCCCCGCGAGCCGATGTGCTCGACCCGCCCCCGCACCTGCGCGGGGCATGATTGCGCGTTCGGGCAGCGCAGGTCGATGTCGCCCTCTTTCATGGGGCGGAGCGGCGTGCCGCACTCGGGGCAGCGTTCGGGCATCTGCCACTCGCGCTGGGTGCCGTCGCGGAGCTGCTCGACGGCGCCGAGGATCTCGGGGATCACGTCACCCGCCTTGCGGAGGACCACGGTGTCGCCGATCAGCACGCCCTTGGCGCGCACGACCTCTTGATTGTGCAGGGTGGCCTGTCGCACGGTGCTGCCGGCGACCTTGACGGGCTCCATGATCGCGAACGGAGTGGCCCGGCCCGTCCGGCCGACGCCGATGGCGATGTCGAGGAGCTTGGTGTGCACCTCTTCCGGCGGGTACTTGTAGGCGATCGCCCAGCGCGGGGCGCGGCTCGTCGCGCCGAGCTCGTCGTGGAGGGCGAGCTCGTCGATCTTCACGACGATGCCGTCGATCTCGTGCTCGACGTCGTGCCGGTGCTCGCCCCAGTGCGCGATGAAGTCGGTGACGCCGTCGATCGTGTCGAACACCCGAGTGTGCGGTGAGACCGGCAGTCCCCAGCTCGCGAGCAGGTCGTAGATGCCCGACTGCGAGTCGACCGGCGGGTTCTCCCAGGCGCCGATGCCGTGCAGGTACAGCGCGAGCCGGCCGAGCCGATCGCGCATGAGCTCGAGCTGCTCAGCGGTCTTGTTCTCGCGGCGCTGCCGCAGGCTGCCGGCCGCCGTGTTGCGCGCATTCGCGAACTCGGGGAACTTCACCGGGATCTCGGCCTCGGCCTTGCCGCGCGCGAGCTGCTGCGCCGCATACGCGGCCTGCAGCTCGTGCTGCCGCTCGTTCAGCGCCTCGAAGTCTGCGGTCGAGAGGAACACCTCGCCGCGCACCTCGAAGAACGACGGGAAGCCGTCGCCCTCGAGCCGTCGCGGGATCGCCGGGATGAACTCGACGTTCTCGGTGATGTCTTCGCCGACGCGCCCGTCGCCGCGCGTGGTCGCGGTCTCGAGGACGCCATCGCGGTACGCGAGGCTGATGGCGAGCCCGTCGATCTTCAGTTCGCTGAGCCAGCGCACCTGCCGGCCCGCGGAGGCCTGCGCCTTGTTCGCCCAGTCTCGGAACTCGTCGAGCGTGAACACGTTGTCGAGGCTGAGCATGCGCTCGGCGTGCTCGTGCGGCGGGAACCCGGCCGCCACCGTCGCCGCGCCGACCTGCTGCGTCGGGCTGTCTTGGCCCGCCAGCTCGGGGAAGAGCCGTTCGAGCTCTTCGAGCCGGTGGAAGTCGACGTCGTACTCGGCGTCGCTCACGAGGCTCACGCCCTCGGAGTAGTACGCCGTGCGATACCGCTCGATGCGCTCGGTGAGTGCGGCGGCCTCGTCGCGTGCGGTCTCGAAATCGATGGGGGTATCGCTCACGCCCCCAAGTCTAGAAGCGCCCTCCGACGCGGCCGGCCCGTCACGAGTCGTCGGCACGTTCAGCGACACGCCGCCGGCGGACGGCCGGACACCGGCGTGTCGCGTCGGAACGCCGACGACTCGTGACGAGGCTCAGGCGTCGACCGGCACCGCACTCACGGTGCGGTCGATCGTGCACTGGCCGAGCACGCGCGTGCCGACGTAGATGACGGCGGTCTGGCCGGGGGCGACGCCGTCGAGCGGCGTCTCGGGCCGCACGACGAGCTCGCCGTCGGTCACGCGCGCAACCGCGGGAACCGGGTCGGCGTGCGCGCGGATCTGCACCTCGCAGTCGAACGACTCCCCCGACGCCTGCACCAGGCCCGACGCGACGGGGTCGGCGCCGGCCCACGAGAACCGCGAGCCCGCGATCTCGGCGGTGGCGAGCGCCTCCTTCGGGCCGACCACGACGGTGCGCTCCTTGGGCCGGACCTCGAGCACGAAGCGCGGCTTGCCGTCGGGCGCGGGCGTGCCGAGCCGCAGGCCACGGCGCTGACCGACGGTGTACGCGTGCGCGCCTTCGTGCGAACCCACCACCGCGCCGCTGCGATCGACGACGTCACCGGGCGCCTCGCCGACCTTCTCGGCGAGCCAGCCCTTGGTGTCACCGTCGGAGATGAAGCAGATGTCGTACGAGTCGGGCTTCTGCGCGACCGACAGCCCGCGGCGCTCGGCCTCGGCACGCACGAGCGCCTTCGACGGGGTGTCGCCGAGGGGGAAGTACGCGTGCGCGAGCTGCTCGGTCGTGAGCACGCCGAGCACGTACGACTGGTCCTTCGCCTCGGCCGACGCGCGGTGCAGCTCGCGCCGCCCCGAGGCATCCGTCGTGATCTTCGCGTAGTGGCCGGTCGCGACCGCGTCGAAGCCGAGCGCGAGCGCCTTCTCGAGGAGCGCCGCGAACTTGATGCGCTCATTGCAGCGCATGCACGGGTTCGGCGTGCGGCCGGCCGCGTACTCGCTGATGAAGTCGTCGACCACGTCGGCCTTGAACCGCTCGGAGAAGTCCCACACGTAGTACGGAATGCCGAGCGTGTTGGCCGCGCGCTGCGCGTCCATCGAGTCCTCGATCGTGCAGCAGCCGCGGCTTCCGGTACGCAGCGTGCCCGGCATACGGCTCAGCGCGAGGTGCACGCCGACGACGTCGTGACCGGCCTCGACCGCGCGCGCCGCGGCGACGGCGCTGTCGACGCCGCCCGACATGGCTGCAAGCACTCGCATACGGTCAAGTCTACGAGCGCGAGCTGAGCGGATGCCCCGGGGTCGGTGTCGGCGCGCATCCCGCTGTTCGAGTAGCGAGCGAGGAACGAGCACGCGTATCGAGACCTGGTGACCCGGTCTGAAGAGCGGCCCGCGGGGTCTCGATACGCTCGCTGGCGCGTAGCTCACTCGACCAACGAGGGCTCGACCAACGGGCGTCAGCGGTCGAACGAGGTCGCGCGGGCGGCGAGGCCGGCGCGCGAAGCGCGCGCGTACGCCTCGGGGAGCGCCGCGAGGAACGCGTCGACGTCGGCGTCGGTCGACGCGTGCCCGAGCGTGATGCGCAGTGCGCCGCGCGCGTCGGCCTCGCTGCGCCCCATGGCGAGCAGCACGTGACTGGGCTCGGGCACGCCGGCCTGGCACGCCGAACCGGTCGACACGTTGACGCCGGCCGCGTCGAGCAGGAACAACAGCGAGTCGCCCTCGCAGCCCGGGAACGAGAAATGCGCGTTCGCGGGCAACCGGCCCGCGGCCACGGGATCGCCCGACAACCGCGCATCGGGCACCAGGCGGGCGACGCCCGCCACGAGCCGGTCGCGCAGCGCGGCCATGCGCGTCGCATCCCGCTCGAGCCTCGCCGCCACGGCGGTCGCCGCCGCCGCGAACGCGGCCGCCGCCGCGACATCCTGCGTCCCCGAGCGGATGCGCCGTTGCTGCCCGCCGCCGTGCAGCAACGGCTCGACCTGCGCCGAACGGTCGAGCACCAGCGCCCCGATGCCTGCGGGTCCGCCGATCTTGTGCGCGGACACGCTCACCGCCACGAGACCCGCCCCGCCCGGGGCATCCGTCGCCCGCCGGATCGCCCGCACGTCGATCGGGACCTGCCCGTACGCGGCGATCGCGTCGGCGTGCATCGGCACGCCGGCCCGCGCCGCGAGCGCGGCCGCCTCGGCGACCGGCTGGATCGTGCCCACCTCGTTGCTCGCCCACAGCATGGTCGCGAGCGCGACGGATGCCTCGTCGCGGCCCAGCTCGTCGGCGAGCGCGTCGAGCCGCAGCCGGCCTACCCCGTCGAGCGGGAGGTCGACCGGCGATGCACCCTCGTGTGCGGCCAGCCACTCGACGGTGTCGATCGTGGCATGGTGCTCCCCCAGCGGCACGAGCACGCGGGTCCGCGCAGCGTCCGTCGCCCGCCGTCGCCAGTACAGTCCCTTGATCGCGAGGTTCACGGCCTCGGTGCCGCTGCCCGTGAACACGACCTCGATGGGGTCGGCGCCGAGCGTCGCGGCGACCTGCTCGCGAGACTCCTCGAGCAGGCGTTTCGCGCGCTGCCCGGCGCTGTGGATGGACGACGGGTTGCCGGTCACGGCGAGTGCCGCCGTGAGGGCGTCGATCGCCTCGGGGAGCATCGGCGTCGTCGCGGCGTGGTCGAGATACGCCATGGAACTACTCTAGAGCGCATGCCGTCCGCCGATCCCCTCCGCGACCTCGGGGTCCGCGCGGGCGCCGAAGGCGGACGACTGCGGCTCTGGTCGGAGCACGCCACGGCGGTGGAGCTCGCGGTCTTCGACACGAGCGACCTCGAGTGGGCGGTCGACCGGGTGCCCGCCGAACGCGACGAGTCCGGCGTCTGGGAGGCGAGCTCGCGCGCGCTCGTCCCTGGCGCACGCTATGCCGTGCACGTCGACGGGCCGGCCGGCGTCGAGCACGCCTTCAATCCCGTGCACGCGCTGCTCGACCCGTACGCCCGCGGCCTCACCCGCGCCGACGACGGATCGTGGCGCGGCGTCGCCATGGACTCGCTCGCGGGCGACGGGTTCGAGTGGGCGGGCAGCACGAACCCGCGCGTGCCGCTCGACCGCACCATCGTCTACGAGGCGCACGTCAAGGGGTTCAGCCGCCGCAACGAGCGCGTCCCGGCCGAGTTGCGCGGCACCTACGCCGGGCTGGCGCACGACGCCTCGCTCGAGTACCTGACGGACCTGGGCGTGACGAGCGTCGAGCTGCTGCCCGTGCAGGCCTTCGTGTCGGAGGAGCGCCTGGTCCGGCAGGGCAGGGTCAACTCGTGGGGCTACAACACGCTCGGCTTCTTCGCCCCCCACGCGCCCTACGCGACCGCGGCGGCACAGGCCGAAGGCCCGGCGGCGGTACGTCGCGAGTTCGCGGGCATGGTGAAGCGCCTGCACGAGGCCGGGCTCGAGGTCATCCTCGACGTCGTCTACAACCACACCGCGGAAGAGGGCCGGGGCGGTCCCACGTTCGGCTTCCGCGGCATCGACAATGCGAGCTACTACCGCCACGACGCCCACGGCCGGTACGTCGACACGACGGGCTGCGGCAACACGCTCGACTTCGGCGGCGCGGCGCCCGTGCGTCTCGTCCTCGACTCGCTCAGGTACTGGGCGGGCGAGCTCGGCGTCGACGGGTTCCGGCTCGATCTCGCGGCGACGCTCGGCCGCGGCGACCACGGCGGGTTCGAGGCCGACCATCCGCTGCTCCGCGGCATGCTCGACGACCCCGTCATCGGCCGGACGAAGCTCATCGCCGAACCGTGGGACGTCGGCTTCGGCGGCTGGCAGACGGGTCAGTTCCCCGACGGGTTCATCGAGTGGAACGATCGCTACCGCGATCGCATGCGCGAGTTCTGGCTCGAAGACCGACGAGACGAGCGCGAACACGGCCGGCTGCCGGGAGGCGGCCTCGGCCGCTTCGCCGGCCGGCTGAGCGGATCGGCGCACACGTTCGCGCACGAGCGCGGACCGCTCGCGAGCCTCAACTTCGTGACCGCGCACGACGGCTTCACGCTCGCCGATCTGGTGTCGTACGACCGGAAGCACAATGAGGGCAACGGCGAGGGCAACCGCGACGGCACCGACGCCAACCGGTCCTACAACCACGGGGTCGAGGGGTTCACCGACGACCCCGCCGTGCGCTCGGCCCGGCTCCGCAGCATGCGCAACCTGCTCGGTACGCTGCTGTGTTCGGCCGGCGTGCCCATGCTGACCGCGGGCGACGAGGTGGGGCGCACGCAGCGCGGCAACAACAACGCGTACTGCCTGGACTCGGAGGCCACCTGGATCGACTGGGACCTCACCGCCGAGCAGCGCGGCCTGCTCGAGACCACGCGCCGGCTCATCCGGCTGCGGCGCGACAACCCGGCCCTGCGACCTGCACGCTACGGCGTGTTCGGCGTGAGCACCCGGAACGCGAGCCGCATGGACTGGTACGGCGCCGAGGGCGAACCCATGACGATCGACGACTGGGAATCCCCCGGCGTGCGGACGCTGCAGCTCCTCCTCGCCTCGACCCCCGAGTCGGAGGCCCCGAACCGGGTGCTGCTCGTCGTGCACGCCCGGGCCGGGGCTGCCGAGGTGATGCTGCCCGAGGGACCGACCGAGACCGTGTCGCCCGAGGTGCTGCCGTCGGAGAACGCGCAGGCAGGCCCGCTCGACAGGCCCGGAACGAGCGGTCTCTCCGCCCATTCCCGGTCCGGCGCTGAGGCCGGCGGCCCGCCGGCACCGCGAGATCAGCCTCGCCCCGGGCCGCCGGTCGCCCGCTACGTGCTGCTGTGGGACTCGGCCCACGAGTCGCCCGACCTCCCGCCGAGCACTCGGCTTCCGCGTGAGCGGGTTCGCGTGGCCGGCTGGTCGATGCAGCTCTACCTGGCGGAGACCTAGATGGGAAAGCGAACGGATGCCTCGGCGGGCACGCCCGCCACCCTCGCCCTGCAACGAGCGGGGATCCGGTTCGTCGCGCACACGTACGACCACGACCCGCGCGCGGCCGCGTTCGGGCTCGAAGCCGCCGAGAAGCTCGGCGTCGAACCGGACCGGGTGTTCAAGACACTGCTCGCGGCGATCGACGGCTCGCTCGCCGTCGGCATCGTGCCGGTCGCCCGGCAGCTCGACCTGAAGGCGCTCGCCGCCGCGCTAGGCGGCAAGCGCGCCGAGATGGCCGACCCGGCCGTCGCCGAACGCAAGACGGGCTACGTGCTGGGCGGCATCAGCCCGATCGGCCAGAAGACCGTGCTGCCGACGGTCCTCGACGAGTCCGCGATCCTGTACGAGACCCTGCTGGTCTCGGGCGGCCGCCGCGGGCTCGACCTCGAGCTCGCGCCCGACGACCTGCTCACGGCGACCGGCGGCCGGACCGCGCCGATCGCGAGATGACCCGGGGTCACCTCGCGACGGCGACGAGCCCCAGTTCCGCGGTGCTCAGCAGCAGCGGATGCTTCGGGACGACCCGCACCGTGTAGCCGAAGGCGCCAGCGCGGTCGAGGACAACGCCGCCTTCGTACACCCTCGGCGAGGAGGCATCCGCCCCGGCGGACCCGCCCGCGGGACGCAACGGCTCGCGCCGGCCGTCGCGGATCGCGTCGTCGCCGCTCGCACGACCGTAGACGACCTCGACCTCGACGTCGTCGGGTGACAGCTCGCCGAGCGTGACGTACGCACGGAGCTTGAGCTCGTCGCCGACGTGCGGCGCCTCGACGCCACCCGACTCGACGTGCACGACCGCCACACCGGGCCACGCCGCACGGACCCGCGCGCCGTACGCCGCGAGCTCGCGCGCTCCGCGCGCGTGATCGGCGGTCACCGCACGCGCGTGCCGCCACGCGTGCCGGTACAGCCGGTCGACGTACTCGCGCACCATGCGGTCGGCCCCGAGCTCGGGGACGAGCCGGGTGAGCGTCTTCCGCAGCATGCCGACCCACTCCCGAGGCACACCGTCGGCGTCGCGGTCGAAGTAGGCCGGCGCGATCCGGTGCTCGAGCAGGTCGTACAGCGCGGCGGCCTCGAGCGCGTCGCGCTCGGCGGCGTCGCCCGCACGGTCGGCCGACGGGATGACCCAGCCGAAGTCGTCGGCCGCGAACTCGGCCCACCAGCCGTCGAGGACCGACAGGTTCAGGGCGCCGTTCATCGCGGCCTTCATACCAGACGTGCCGCAGGCCTCGAGCGGCCGGAGCGGGGTGTTCAGCCACACGTCGCAGCCCGGGTAGAGCGTCGCAGCCATGCCCATGTCGTAGTCCGGCAGGAACACGATGCGGCCGCGGAGCTCGGGCTGCTGCGCGAACCGGACGAGCTCCTGGATGAGGCGCTTGCCCTCGTCGTCGGCCGGATGCGACTTCCCGGCGATCACGAACTGGACCGGCCGCTCGGGGTTCGTGAGGATCGCCTTCAACCGCTCAGGATCTTGCAGCATGAGCGTCAGCCGCTTGTACTTCGGCACGCGGCGTGCGAACCCCACCGTCAGCGCCTCGGGGTCGAGCACCTCGTCGATCCAGCCGGGCGCCTGCGCGCCGTCGTGCTGCGCCGACCACGCCGTGGCCAGGCGGCGCCTGGCGTCCTCGACGAGCTGCGTGCGCATGCGCCGCTTCACCGCCCAGAGGTCGCCGTCTTCGAGCGCGTCGCTCAGCCAGTCGGCGTGCTCGGCGTCATCGGTGCCGAGCCGGTCGGCGCTCAGCTCGGACAGCGCGGGATCGGTCCAGGTCGGCGCGTGCACGCCGTTCGTCACGGACGTGATCGGCACCTCGTCGTCGCCGAAGCCGGGCCACAGCGACGAGAACATGCGACGGCTCACCTCGCCGTGCAGGCGCGAGACGCCGTTCGCGTGCTGCGCGAGCCGAAGCCCCATCATCGCCATGTTGAACGCGCTCGTCGCGGGATCGGCATCGGGCTCGACGCCGAGCGCGAGGGCGTCGGCCGGATCGATGCCCGGCAGCAGCGCGTTCGTGAGGTAGCGCTCGACGAGGCCCCGGTCGAACCGGTCGATGCCGGCCGGCACGGGCGTGTGCGTCGTGAACACGGTGCTCGCGCGCACGACCTGCAGCGCCTCGCCGAAGCTGAGCCCCGAGGCGATGAGCGACGAGATCCGCTCGAGCCCGAGGAATCCGGCATGACCCTCGTTCAGGTGGAACACCTCGGGGCCCTCGCCGCCGTGGAGATCGGTCCAGGCGGCGAGCGCGCGGGCCCCGCCGACGCCGAGCAGCAGCTCCTGCAGCAGGCGGTGCTCGCCGCCGCCCCCGTAGAGCCGGTCGGTGACCGAACGCAGATCCTCGTCGTTCGCGGGCACGTCGGTGTCGAGCAGCAGCAGCGCGATCCGGCCGACCCGGGCGAGCCAGACGCGCGCGACGAGCGACCGCCCATCGGGCAGCCCGAGCGTGACCTGTACCGCCGAGCCGTCCGCCGCGCGCACGAGTGCGAGCGGCAGACCGTCCGGGTCCTGCGCGGGATACCGCTCCTGCTGCCAGCCGTCGGCCGAGATCGACTGCGCGAAGTACCCGGCCTTGTAGAAGAGCCCGACTCCCGTGATCGGGACGCCGAGGTCGCTCGCGGCCTTCAGGTGATCGCCCGCGAGGATGCCGAGCCCGCCCGAGTACTGCGGCAGCGCCTCGGCGATGCCGAACTCGGGCGAGAAGTAGGCGATGCCGCGCGGAACGTCGTCGCCGAGCGACTGATACCACCTCGGCTCGTGCAGGTACGCGCGCAGCCCTGCGCGCTCGCGCTCGGCCCAGGCGACGTAGCCCGCGTCGGCCGCGAGCTCGTCGAGCCTCGCCGGGGCGACCTCACCGAGCAGGGTCACCGGGTCGCGACCAGAGCGGAGCCAGGCTCCGGGATCGATGTGCTCGAAGAGGCGACGGGTCGGCTCGTGCCAGGACCACCTGAGGTTGCCGGCCAGCTCGTCGAGCGCCTCGAGTGCGGGCGGCACGACGGCTCGCACCGTGAATCTGCGGATCGGCTTCACACCGACACCCTATGCGGGCCGGGATGACGCTCAGGTGAACGTTCCCCGAGCGGCGACCCGCACACGCGCGACGCCCCGGCCGAGTCCGCGTCAACCCGTCCCGCACGGCCTGCCGAGGCGATACGGTCGACACGTGATCTCCCCCGACCCGCTCGTGCACCGCATCCCGGTGATCCAGCTGAGCCCGGCCGCACCCGATCCCAGATGGCGGCCGAAAGCCTACGAGGGCGAGGTCGTGCCGTTCCGCGCGACCGTGTTCCGCGAGGGGCACGACGTCGTGGGCGCGATGCTCTCGCTCGTCTCACCGTCCGGCGCGACGCAACGGCACCGCATGCGCGCGCTCGCGGCCGGGACCGACCGCTGGGAGGTCCTGGTCCAGGTCGACGAGCAGGGCACCTGGCGCTGGCGGGTCGAGGGGTTCGGCGACGAGGTCGCCACCTGGCGCCACGACGCCGCGCTCAAGATCGATGCCGGGGTCGACGTCGAGCTCATGTACGAGATCGGCGCGCGCCTGCTCGAACGCGCCGCGGCCGAGCGCACCCGTCCGGCCGCCGTCCGGAAGCGCCTCGGCACGCTCGCCGCCGACCTGCGCGCACCCGGCACGCCGCCCGCGGCCCGTCGTGCACTCGTCGACGACCCGGCCCTGCAGGAGTTCGACGCGCGTCCGCTCGCGAGCCTCGTGAGCAGCTCCGAGGAGCACGAGCTCCTCGTGGAGCGCCGGCGCGCGGGCGTCGGCAGCTGGTACGAGTTCTTCCCGCGCTCGGAGGGCGCGAAGCGCCTGAAGGACGGCACCTGGAAGAGCGGCACCTTCAAGACCGCCGCGAAGCGGCTCGACGGCGTCGCCGCCATGGGGTTCGACGTGCTGTACCTCCCGCCGATCCATCCGATCGGGGTCACGAACCGGAAGGGCCGGAACAACACGCTCGACCCCGCCCCCGGCGACCCCGGGTCGCCCTGGGCGATCGGCGGGCCGCTCGCCGACGGCTCCCCCGGCGGCCACGACGCGATCCACCCCGACCTCGGCACCCTCGCCGACTTCCGCGCGTTCGTGCGCCGCGCGAACGCGCTCGGCATCGAGGTCGCGCTCGACCTCGCGCTGCAGGCCTCGCCCGACCACCCATGGGTGACCGAGCATCCCGAATGGTTCACGGTGCTGCCCGACGGCACCATCCGCTACGCGGAGAACCCGCCCAAGAAGTACCAGGACATCTACCCGGTCAACTTCGACGACGACCCCGAAGGCATCTACGCCGAGGTGCTCAGGATCGTGCGGCACTGGATCGCGCAGGGCGTGCGCATCTTCCGCGTCGACAACCCGCACACGAAGCCGCTCGCGTTCTGGGAGCGACTCATCGGAGCCGTCAACGCCGAGGACCCCGACGTCGTGTTCCTCGCCGAGGCGTTCACCCGGCCGGCCATGCTGCGCTCGCTCGCGGCCGCGGGCTTCCAGCAGTCGTACACGTACTTCACCTGGCGGAACACGAAGGAGGAGCTCGAGGAGTTCCTCACCTCGCTCGCCGAGGAGACCGCCGACTATCTGCGGCCGAACCTGTTCGTGAACACGCCCGACATCCTCACCGAGTACCTGCAGTTCGGCGGCCCGGCGGCGTTCACGGTGCGCGCGACGATCGCGGCGACCGCGGCGCCGACCTGGGGCGTGTACTCGGGGTTCGAGCTGTTCGAGTCCGTGGCCCGCCCCGGCGCCGAGGAGGCCATCGACAACGAGAAGTACGAGGTCAAGCCCCGCGACTTCGACCTCGCCGAACGCGAGGGCCGGTCGCTCGCGCTCTACCTCGGCATCCTGAACCGCATCAGGGCGGAGCATCCGGCCCTGCAGCAGCTGCGCAACCTGCGCGTGCACCGCACCGACGACGACCAGGTGCTCGCCTTCTCGAAGCACCTCGACGCGCGCTTCACGGGGACCGGCGTCGACGACACGATCGTCGTGGTCGCGAACGTCGACCCGCATTCGGTGCGCGAGACGACCGTGCATCTCGACCTCACTCAGCTCGGTCTCGAGCCGGGCAGCACGTTCACCGTCGAGGACCTCGTCGACGGCGAGCGCTGGGAGTGGGGCGCCGCGAACTACGTCAGGCTCGACGCCTTCACGCGGCCCGCGCACGTGCTGCACATCGTCCGGCCGCCGCGGGCGACCGCGCAACCACCGAAGCATCGGAGACCGCATGCCTGACCCCAACGCCGGTCCGGCGGTCGCCGACGACCTGCTCGCCCGGGTCGCCGAAGGGCGCGTCTCCGACCCGCACGCGGTGCTCGGCCAGCACGGATTCGACCTCCCCGGCGAGGCCGGACCGCACACCGTCATCCGCGCGCGGCGACCGCTCGCGGACTCGGTCGAGGCCGTGCTCGACGACGGCCGGCACGTTCGGCTGCACCACCTCGGTCACGGCATCTGGGCCGGCAGCGGAGACTTCGGGCCCACCGGGTACCGGCTGCTCGCGCGGTACGCCGACGGCGGCGAATGGCTGAGCGACGATCCCTACCGGTTCGCCCCGACGATCGGCGAGCTCGACCTGCACCTCATCCAGGAGGGCCGGCACGAAGAACTGTGGAACGCACTCGGCGCGCACCACCGCGAGCACTGGGGGCTCGGCGGCCAGGTCAGCGGCACCGCGTTCACCGTCTGGGCACCGCGCGCCCGCGCCGTGCGCGTCGTCGGCGACTTCAACCGCTGGGACGGTCAGGGCCACGCCATGCGCAGCATGGGCGGAAGCGGCGTGTGGGAGCTGTTCGTGCCCGGGCTCGAACCCGGTGCGACCTACAAGTTCGAGCTGCTCACCCGGCGCGGCGACTGGATCATGAAGGCCGACCCCATGGCCAGACAGGCCGAGGTCTCGCCCGCGACCGCCTCGGTCGTCTCCGAGAGCCACCACGAGTGGGCGGACGCCGAATGGATGTCCCGCCGCGCCACGACGAACCTGCACGAGCGCCCGATGAGCATCTACGAGCTGCACCTCGGCTCGTGGCGGCCGGGCCGCGGGTACCGCGACGTCGCCGACGAGCTCATCGAGTACGTCCAGTGGCTCGGCTACACGCATGTCGAGTTCATGCCCCTCGCGGAGCATCCGTTCGGGGGCTCGTGGGGCTATCAGGTGACCGGCTACTATGCCGCGACCAGCCGATTCGGCACGCCAGACGACCTGCGGTACCTCATCGACCGGCTGCATCAGGCGGACATCGGCGTGATCATGGACTGGGTTCCCGGACACTTCCCGAAGGACGACTGGGCGCTCGCCAGGTTCGACGGCGAAGCGCTCTACGAGCACCCCGATCCGCGCCGCGGCGAGCAGAAGGACTGGGGCACCTACGTCTTCGACTACGGCAATCCCCGCGTGCGGAACTTCCTCGTCGCGAACGCCCTGTTCTGGCTCGAGGAGTTCCACGTCGACGGGCTCCGCGTCGACGCCGTCGCCTCGATGCTCTACCTCGACTACTCGCGCAACGAGGGAGAGTGGGCGCCGAACATCCACGGCGGCCGTGAACACCTCGAGGCGATCGGCTTCCTGCAGGAGGCGACCGCGACGGCGTACAAGCGCAGCCCCGGCATCGTCATGATCGCCGAGGAGTCGACCAGCTGGCCCGGCGTGACGGGCCCCACGAGCACGGGCGGGCTCGGCTTCGGCTACAAGTGGAACATGGGGTGGATGCACGACACCCTGCAGTACATGGCGAAGGACCCCATGTACCGGGCCCACCACCACCACGACCTGACGTTCTCGTTCCTGTACGCGTTCAGCGAGCACTTCATCCTGCCGATCAGCCACGACGAGGTCGTGCACGGCAAGGGCTCGCTCGTGCGCAAGATGCCCGGCGACCACTGGCAGCAGCTCGCCAACACGCGTGCCTACCTCGCGTACATGTGGGCGCACCCCGGCAAGCAGCTGCTGTTCATGGGCCAGGAGTTCGGGCAGCTGTCGGAGTGGAGCGAGGAACGCGGGCTCGACTGGTGGATCCTCGGCCAGCCGTCCCACCATCAGCTCGCGGAGTTCGTGGGCGCACTGAACCGGACCTATCGGGACCTCCCGTCGCTGTGGCAGCTCGACGACGACTCCGACGGCTTCGAGTGGGTCGAGGGCGGCGCGGCCGCGGAGAACGTGATCGCGTTCCTCCGCTACGACCGCGAGCGCACGCCGCTGCTGTGCATCGTGAACTTCGCCGGGATGCCGCACGAGGGCTTCCGGCTCGGCCTTCCGGCCGCGGGCCGGTGGACCGAGGTGCTCAACTCCGACGCGGTCGAGTACGGCGGGTCCGGTGTCGGCAACCTCGGTGCGGTCGAGGCGACGGATGTCCCGTGGGCCGGCCGGCCGGCGTCGGCGACGTTCACACTGCCCCCGCTGGGTGCGGTGTGGTTCCGCTACACCCCGTAGGTCGAGCGCCGGATCGAGTAGCGGAGCGTATCGAGATATGAGAGCGCCAGCGCGCCGTTGGTCGAGTAGGGAGCGCCAGCGAGCGTATCGAGACCCGGCGCCTGGTCTCGATACGCTGCGCTACTCGACCCGCGGTCAGTAGAGCAGGTTGGCCAGACGGCGCCGCGCCGCGGCGACGCGGGGGTCGTCGGTGCCGACGACCTCGAACAGCTCGATGAGCCGTTCACGGACCGCGCTCTTGCCGTCGGCGTCGAGCGTCGGGAACAGGTCGAGGAGACGGGTGAACGCGTCATCGACGTGCCCGCCCGACAGGTCGAGATCCGCGACGTCGAGCTGCGCCTCGAGGCTCCCGGGATCGGCCGCTGCCGCGTTGCGGATCTCGTCGAGCGACTTGCCCTGCAGCCGGCCGAGGAGATTGGCCTGCGCGAGGCCCGCGACCGCGAGCGCGTCGCGTGGATCCTGCGCGATCGCCGTGCGATAGGCCGCGGCGGCTGCGGTGTAGTCGCCCTGCGAGATCGCGTCGTACGCCTCCTGGTGCAGGGGCGGAAGCGGCGCCTCGGCGGGCTCCTGCGACGCGTCGGGGTCTCCCGGCTCTCCTGCCTCGACCGTGCCCGTGACGCCGTGCTGTTCCGCGAGCTGGAGCAGCTGGTCGAACACCTGCCCGATCACGTCGTCGGGCTGCACGCCCTGGAACAGCGGCACCGGCTGCCCGGCCACGAGCGCGACGACCGTGGGCACGGACTGCGCCTGCAGGGCCTGGACGAGCTGCGGGCTGCGGTCGGCGTCGGCCGTGGCGAGGACGAGGCGCCCGGCGCGGGCCCGCACCAGCCGCTCGAGGCTGTCGACGACCTGGGCGGACTGCTCGCTCCAGCTCGCCCACAGCACGATCACGACCGGGACGGTGCGCGAGAGCTCGAGGGTCTGGGCGAACGCCTGGTCGTCGGTCGGGAAGACGAGCGCGTCGCCCGCGGCGGCGGCCTGGTCCGCGCCGGGCGCCGGGCTCTGCACGAGGGACGACAGGTCGACCGCACCGCGCAGACCTGCCGACGGCGGGATGGGATTCGTCACGGGACCTCCGATGCTCCGATCAAGCTTTCCGACCAGCCGAGGACGCGGATCTTCTCGTCCGAGCCGACCGCCGGCACGTAGAACAGCACCTGGATGCCGATCTCGCGTTGCACGCCCTTGGCGCTCTTGCCGGTGAATCCGCTCAGCGCACCGCCGGGCTGGCCATCGCCGAATCCGAGCGTACCGCCATCGTTGGGGGTCACGGTCTCGGTCTGGCTGAGCGAGACCGAGATCATCGCGCCAGAGTCGTTCGTCGCGAGCGCGATCGGCGGGCTGTCGCCCGCCTGCGTGGCGTACGCCGCGTCGGCGGTCGGGGGCAGCGTCTCGTTGGTCGCGTTCTGACCCTCGGGGCCGAGCTGCTGCAACAGCACGTCGCCCTCGGTCTCGAAGAGCTCCGCGTACTGCGATTCGGCGCCGTGCGTGAGCACATCGGCGTAGGCGGCCGCGACCTGGTCGGGAGCGAGGACGAGCAGCTTGGACTGCGGCGAGACGAGCGGGGCGCCGATCGAGGCGGGCGCGACCTCGGGCGGGTCGGCATCGGGGACGAGCGACATCGCGTAGAGGATCTTGAAGTTGTCCCGCGGCGACTGCTGCACGAGCACGAGCGACGACGGCGCGACGGTGGGGTCGTCGCCGTTCTTCACGATCGTCAGCACCGTGCGGGGCCAGATCCCCGCCTTGGACTGCTGCGGCAGGGTGATCTCGAGCGGTGCCGCGGGAATGGCGGTCGATGCCGGGTGGTCGGGCAGGACCCCGCGGATCGCGTAGTTCGCCTCACGGGCGGCCAGCGCCGGACCGGCGAAGCGCTCGGCCGCGAGCCCGGGATCACGCGCCTCGTCGGCGGCGGCCGCCGAGTCCGACAGCTTCCGCATGATGAGCTCCATCTGCGGAACCGTCACCGCGGGCTCGACTTCTTCGGCGGCCTCGGCCTCGGTGGCCTCGGCCTCGTCGTCGGGCGTCGCCGTGACGGGCGCCGTCGCCGGCGCACTCGTCTCGGGCGCCTGCTCGAGACTCGGCCAGTACTCGGCCGAGCACGCCGTGAGGCCCAGCGCGGGCACGAGCACCAGGCCGGCGATGAGGGCTCGCTTGCCGGTCGATCGCGACTGACCGGCCGCGCTCGGCCCATCAGCAGCGGTGCTCGGCTCACCGGCGTTGCTCGGCCCATCAGCGGTGCTCGACTCGCCGGTCGCGCTCGGTGTGGCGGCCGTGCTCGGCTGAGGCGCGGGCTGGGCGTCCTCCGCGGGCCCCGGCTGTGCGATCTGCGTGCGCCGCGAACGGCGCGGGCCACCCTTCGGCAGGTTGCGGCGCGGCCCACGTGAGCGGCGGTGGCTGACGATCCCGGAGATCATCAGCGCGAGGCCGGCGAGGAACGCGATCGCGCCACCGGTGAGCAGCGGACCGACCCACGGGGTCGAGTTGTCGAGCGGCCAGGCGATCGCGATCTCGTCGGGGACCGCGTCGGAGGTTCCCGACGCCACGAGCACCGAGACTCCGGCCGGGACGTCGATCGTCGTGGTGAGCGGGCCGTCTTCGCTGAGCTCGTCCAGCCAGAGGTCGGATCCGGCCGGCGACACGGGAGCGGAATCGGCCGCGTCGGCGGGTGCCTGCTCGCCCTCGGGGACTGCGTCTTCCACGGGGGCCTCGCCTGCTGGGGCCTCGGTCGCGGGTGCGCGGTCGTCGGTGCCGGACGCATCGCCCGTCGTCTGCTCGTCGGCGGGGTCGACCACGCGGCTCACCAGCTCGCCCGCCTCGGCGTCGTAGTCGACCTCGGCGTACTGGTCATCGCCGATCCAGGCGAGGATGTCGGAAGTCCGGCCGTAGGCCAGGAAGACCGAGCCGTCGCCCTCGATCGTGAGCGTCTGCTTGCCCGGGTTCGCTGCCAGCGCCTCGGGGTCGATCACGAGGTAGTCGGCGTCGCCGGTCTCGGCGGTCACCTGGAGCGCGACGCGATCCGGTTCGAGGAACACGGTGCGCTGAGCGATGCCGAGCGCGATCATCACGGCCGCGGCGGCGAACGCCACGATGGCGAGGACGAACCGCAAAAGCACCTCCACTGCCGCTGACGCGGCCTCGAACACAAGACATTCCAGACTATCCGGCGTATCTGGGAGCGTCCCGAAACACTCCTTGGAAACGTATACGAACGCACGGTTCAGGGCGAGTCCTCTCAGCCGGACCGCCGTGATGCCGGGCGGATCCGAGCCGTACAATGGACGAATCCGCCAGGCCGCCCCGAGCCGCGGATGCGATCTGGAGGAAGCATGGCCGCCGAAGATGCCGAGTTCACCCAGGTGTTCCGCGGGTACGACAAGGACGAGGTCGAGCGCGCGCTGAACACCCTGCGCCGCGACGTCATCACGGCCAACACGCAGAGCGCCGAGCTCGGCAAGGAGAACAAGCGTCTTCTCGCCCGGATCGACGAGCTGACCGCCGAGCTCGAAGAGGTCGGCAGCCCGACCTTCTCGGGGCTCGGCACGAAGCTCGAGAACACCCTCCGCGTCGCCGAGGAGCAGTCCACGCGACTCATCGCGCAGGCCGACATCGACGCCGAGCACCTGCGCCGCACGGCCGAGGACGAGGCTCACCTGCTCCGCAGCGATGCCCAGGACTTCTCGGAGACGACCATCCGCGAGGCCCGTGCCCAGGCAGCCAGGACGCTCGAGAACGCCCGGGCCGAGGCCGACGACATGGTGGCGCGCGCCCAGGAGACGAGTGAGCAGCTGCGCCAGGACGCCGCCCGCGACGCCGCTGCGCTGCGCGCCGCCGCGTCGACCGAGTCCGCGGAGCTCACCAGCGGCGCGAACCGACAGGCCGCGGCCACGCTCGCAGACGCCGAGCGCCGGGCCGGCGAGATGCTCGCCGAGGCCAACGCCGAGGCCAACGACGCACGCACCACGGCAGCGGGCCTCCAGGAGGAGACCGAGCAGACCAGGGCCGAGGTCGCCGTCGAGCTCGACCAGGCCCGGGCCGAGCTCGCGCGCGAGATCGCGCAGGCGCGCGTCGACCTCGCCAAGGAGACCGAACAGGCCCGCCTCGACCTCGCCCGTGAGAGCGCCGAGGCCCGAGCCGCGATCGAAGCCGAGATCGAGGAGCGCCGCACGAACCTCGAACAGGAGCTCGAGCAGGCGCGCACCGACCTCGAGCGCGAGCTCGCGGCCGGACGCGCCCGGCTCGTCGACGAGCGCGAGCAGACCCGGGTCGACCTCGAGCGTGAACACGAGAACGCGAAGCTCAAGCTCACCCACGAGCTGGAGCGGGTCCGCGCGAAGCACGACGCCGACCTCGACCAGGTCCGCGCCGATCTCGCGCTCGAGCACGAGCAGGCTCGCGCCGACTTCGAGGCGGAGGCCGAGCAGGCGCGCATCGACCTCGACAACCAGCTCACGGGCATGCGGAAGAAGACCACGCACGAGGTCAATCGCATGCGACGAGAGATCGAACAGGCACGCATCGACCTCGACGCCGAGCTCGCCACCCGTCGCGACGAAGCCGAGCAGGAGCTGCTCGCGCGCCATCGTGAGGCGGCCGAGAAGACCAAGGGCTTCCTCGACGAGGCCAACGCCGAGCTCGCCGAGGCGGTGGCGCGCACGTCCGAGGCCCGGGCCGAGACGGAGCGGCTCGAAGCGCACCTGCGCACCGAGATCGCCGAGCTGCGCGACCGCGCCGACGAAGAGGCCCGCGAGCGCGTTGCCGAGGCGCACGCGCAGGCGCGCAAGCTCATCGCGGACGCCGACGAGCGGACGCGTGCGCTCGTCGCCGACGCAGAGGAGCGACTCTCGCAGATCCGGATCGAACGCGACGCGGTCGCCGGGTACTTCGAGGGGCTCCGCGGCGTGCTGACCCAGGCCGAGCAGGCCACCGGCGAGCTCCGCAGGTAGCGCGGACGGCCACGGGTGAAGATCCAGAACGCCTTCCGGCTCGGGCTGGTCGCGACGCTCGGCGTGGGCGTCGGCGTGCTCATCCTCTACTCGGTCGCGAGCCTGTCGACCATCATCACGTACGTCGGTGCGGCGCTCTTCCTCGCGCTCGGCCTGGAACCCGCGGTCGTCTGGCTCGAACGTCGGCGTCTCCCGCGGTGGGCGGCGATCCTCATCGTCATCGCCGGCGTCGCAGCCGTCGCCGCCGCGCTCGTGCTGGCCGTGGTGCCGATCATCGTCGACCAGGTTGGCCAGCTGGTCGAGGAGCTGCCGGGCATCTTCACCCGCTTCAGCAGCACCGCCGACTGGCTCGACCTCCTGCAGGAGCAGTTCCCCTCGCTCGACGTGCGCACCGTCTACGAGTACGTCTCCGGCGCGATCGTCGAGTTCGTCTCGAACCCCGACAAGGTGAGCGAGCTCGCGGGCGGGGTGTGGCAGGTCGCGCTCGCGATCGGCGGCGGGCTCTTCGCGGTCGTCGTGGTCGTGATCCTCACGCTGTACTTCACCGCCTCGTTGAACGCCATGAAGCGGGGCGTGTACCAGCTCGTGCCCGCGTCCCGCCGGGCACGGTTCGCCGACCTCACCGAGCAGATCACGGAGTCGGTCGGCCGGTACGTCATCGGGCAAGCGTCGCTCGCCGCGATCAACGGCATCCTGAGCTTCATCTTCCTCTCCGCGATCCGGGCGCCGTTCCCGGCGGTGCTGGCGTTCCTGGCGTTCGTGCTGTCGCTGATCCCGCTCGTCGGTACCCTGACCGGCTCGGTGATCATCGTGCTGGTCTGCCTGCTGCCCGGCCTCGGCTCACCGCTCACCGCCCTCGTCGCGGCGATCTACTACCTGATCTACATGCAGGTCGAGGCATACGTGCTCTCGCCGCGCATCATGAACCGTGCCGTCAAGGTCCCGGGTGCGCTCGTGGTCGTCGCCGCTCTGGCCGGAGGCTCACTGCTCGGCATCCTGGGCGCGCTCATCGCCATCCCGGTGGCGGCGTCGATCCTGCTGATCATCAAGCAGGTCGTGATCCCGCGCCAGAACGAGCGCTGACGCGAGGAGCGGCCCTCAGCCGGCCGGCCACCGCGTCGGCAGCGGCAGCGCCTCGGGCGCGACCGCCGCGACGATCTCATCGAGCACGCGCCGAGTCTGCTGCTCCCCCACCCACAGATGCTTCGCACCCTCGACGGGCACGACGCGGATGTGCGGGACGGCACCGAAGCGCTCGACGGCCTCGCGAGGCTGCAGGAAGTTGTCGTGCTCGGGGATCAGGGCGATCACCGGGACGTGGACGTCGTTCCACCGGGCGAGCTCCTCGTCGGAGGTGCGACGCAGCGGCGGCGAGAGCAGGATCACGCCCTCGATGTCGTGCTCGAGCCCGTGCTTCAGCGCCAGCTCGGTGCCGAACGACCAGCCGACGAGCCAGGGCCTCGGCAGGCCCCGTTCCCGCACGAAGGACATCGCCGCCGAGACATCCGCCCGCTCGCTCACGCCGTCGCCGAACTCGCCCTCGCTCGTCCCCCGCGGGGACGTCGTACCGCGCGTGTTGAAGCGGAGCACCGCGAGTCCGGCGAGCGCAGGAAGCCGAGCCGACGCCTTCCGGAGGATGTGGGAGTCCATGAAGCCGCCCGCGGTCGGCAGGGGGTGCAACGTCACCAGCGTCGCGACCGGCGCCCGATCGGCCGGGGTCGCGAGCTCGCCGACGAGCGTGAGGCCGTCCTGCGTGCGGAGCTCGATGTCCTCGCG
This sequence comes from Agromyces aerolatus, assembly GCF_031432255.1. Taxonomy (NCBI): domain Bacteria; kingdom Bacillati; phylum Actinomycetota; class Actinomycetes; order Micrococcales; family Microbacteriaceae; genus Agromyces; species Agromyces aerolatus. The sequence continues at coordinate 133,760 of NZ_JAVKGQ010000005.1, forward strand.
CACGGCAGGAAGCTCGACGCTGGAGCGGATCTCGATCTGATCGGTGGCGGTCACGGGGTCCCCATTCTCCAACAGTGCGTGTGCCAGTGGCGCCGGCCGGCGAGGTCGGCGGCGTCGCCGAGCACGCCGTCGGCCCGCCACGCGACGAGGTGTGCCGTGCCGGGCGTGACGTCCTGCCCGCAACCGGGACACACGTAGGCCTTCAGTGCGCTGCGCTCACTCACCGGCTGCACGTTCCATTCGCGACCCGCCCTGACCTCGGTCCGGCGCCAGCCCGCTGTCAGCCGCTCGACGTCGAGCTCGGGATGCCCCGCGCGTGCCTTCGCCGCGCGGCCGCGCGCTCGGTTCGACGGTGCCATCGTGCCAGTCTACGATCGGCACGCCCGCGGGACGACGCTCAATACCAGCCGGAGGCCTGCGACTTCGCCCACGCGCCGCACGGTGTTCCGTAGCGGCCCTGGATGTAGCCGAGCCCCCACTCGATCTGCGTCGCCGCGTTGGTCTCCCAGTCGGCTCCGGCCGAGGCCATCTTCGAGCCCGGCAGCGACTGCGGGATGCCGTAGGCGCCGCTGGACGCATTGTGCGCGTTCACCCGCCAGCCCGACTCCTTCGCCCAGAGCGCGTAGAGGCAGTCGTACTCCTCGGCGCCCCAGCCGCGCGCGGCGACCGCGCCCGCGGCGTACGCCTGGGCCGATCCGGGGTCCGGGGTGATGGCGGGCGGCGCCCAGCCGGAGCCCGACGACGTGGATCCCGGTTCGGGCTTCGGTGGCGGCGGCGGCTCCGGGGGCTTCTCGAGCACGTGGTAGTCCTCGCGCGCGACCGACATCTCGAAGTCGCTCGACACGTCGACGTTCTGGGCGGGAGCGCCGCCGAAGCGATCGCCGGGTTGCGCGTACTCGGACGACGCGGTCGCGACCATCGAGGGGTCGGCGATGTTCACGAGCAGGAAGCTGAAGGCCGCGCTGAACGCGAACCCGAACGTGAGGGCCTGCTTCACGCGGCCTGCGCGGCGAACCGACGTCTGCGGCTGCGGTCGGGCGGGAACGGGCTGATGGTCGATCTGCTGCACGCGCTGCGCCGACGAATCCGAATGCCTACCCACGATGATCCGAGTGTAGCGGAGGGTGCTCCCCCGGGTCGAACGAACCGCGGCGGTCAGCGCACCGCGAGCATGACGTCGACCACGGCGTCGAGCACGAGATCGACCTGCGCCTCGCGGTACCCGCCGCGCTGCGCCCGGAACGTCACCGTCCGCACGTCGTCGACGCTGATGGGCCAGCCGTCGCTGAAGTACCGCGAGAGCCGCTCGGCGAACTTGTCGACCTCTTTGACGTGGTAGCCGAGCACGAGCGGGCTCACGCGGTCGAAGCGCTGCGCCGCCGGCCGGGCAAGGCGGTTGGACACGACCTGCGCCGTCGTGCGCGCCTCGCTGAGCCACGCCTCATCGCCGCGCAGGCGCGCGGCGATCTGCCGCTCCTTCGCGGCGAACGCGTCTTCGAGCCGCTCGAGCGCGGCGTCCACATGCGCGGTCGAGTAGCCGCCCTTCTGCATGGCGAACGCCGTCAGCCTGATGCGTTCGGCCGTCACCGGCGGGTCGTCCGCCGCGGGCTTGCCGTCGTAGGCTCGCCTCGCGACCTGGAGGAAGGCCTCGACCTGGGCGGTGTTGTAGCCGGGCTGGGGCTTGCGCGCACGGGGGAAGGTGGAATCCACCGATCCAGTATCGCTCACGCGCCGCCGAACACGCTGAAGGCCACGTACGCGACCGCCGCCGACGGCAGGATCGAGTCGAGGCGATCGAGGAAGCCGCCGTGCCCGGGAAGCCACGAGCTCATGTCCTTGATGCCGAGATCGCGTTTGATGAGCGACTCGGCGAGGTCGCCCAGCGTCGCACTCAGCAGGATGGCCGCACCGAAGATCAGCCCGAACCACCACGGCACGCCGAGCATGAAGAGGGCGAGCAGGACGCCGGCGGCGAGGCTCGCCCCGGTCGCGCCCGCGAAGCCCTCCCAGGTCTTCTTCGGGCTGATCACCGGTGCCATCGGATGCTTCCCGAACATGAGCCCGAACGCGTACGCGCCCGTGTCTGCCGCGACCGCGGTGATGATGAACGCGAGCGTCCACCACTCACCGCCGTCGGCGGCGGTCAGCACGACGGCGAACGTCGCGAGCAGCGTGACGTAGCCCTGCACGAAGGCGCTCGCGCCGAGGTCGCGCAGGAGCGATCGGCTGCCGTGACGCGCGGCCGGAACCGCGAGCTCCGCGACGAGACGCCACACCCACACGACCACGATGCCGCCGAGCACGGCCAGCAGCTGGCCACCCGCGCCGAGGTAGTACGAGATCGGCACGGCCGCGACCGCCACCACGACGGTCGGCACGATCGGGACGACGATGCCGCCCTTCCTGAGCGCCTGCACGAGCTCGATGCTCGCGAAAGCGACCAGCACGACCACGAAGACCATGAAGAGCTCTTTGAGCACGAGCAGGCTCAACAGGAGCACGGCACCCGCCGCGACGCCGATCAGGATCGCGAGGATCAGGTTGCGCCCGGTGCGCGCCTTGATCTTCTCCTGCGCCTGGTCGAACTGGGCCTTGCCCGCTTCGAACTGGCGCTCGAACTCGGCACGCCGGGCGTGCACCTGCGCACGGAACTCAGTTCGTGAGGATCGGTCCGGCCGGTCGGCGTCCGTCCGCTCTTCATCTGGGACGCCTTCCATTGCTCGCCCTCGTCTCAGCCGGCCTCAGACCTCGAGAAGCTCGGCTTCCTTCCGCTTCAGCGCGTCGTCGATCTGGTCCACGTGCGTCTTGGTGACCTGCTCGAGCTCCTTCTCGCCGCGTGCCACCTCGTCGTCGCCGACCTCGCCCTTGAGCGCGTCGAGGTCGTCCTTCGCCTTCCGGCGGATGTTGCGCACCGAGACGCGTGCGTCTTCAGCCTTCGACTTGACGAGCTTCACGAACTCCTTGCGGCGCTCCTCGGTGAGCTCGGGCAGCGTGACGCGGACGATGTTGCCGTCGTTCGTGGGGTTCGCACCCAGGTTCGGGGTGTCGCGGATCGCCTGCTCGATGTCCTTCAGCGCGCTCTTGTCGTACGGCGTGACCACGAGCGTGCGAGCCTCGGGGTTGTTCAGGGAGGCGAGCTGTGACAGCGGCGTCGGCGTGCCGTAGTAGCTCACCATGATCTTCTGGAAGAGCTGGGGGTTCGCCCGGCCGGTGCGAACGGTCGCGAAGTCCTCCTTGGCGACCTCGACGGCCTTCTGCATACGTGTGGTGGCGTCAGACAGTACATCCGCGATCACTGGGAGCTCCTTCGTTTCGCTGCTCGGGACAGTCTATCGACCGGCGACCGGGACGCCGTTCGCCACGACCGTGCCGAGATCGGAGCCCAGGATGGCGGCCGTGACGTTGCCCGCCGGCTCCATGCCGAACACCTGCATGGGCATGCCGTTGTCCATGCACAGGCTGAACGCCGTGGAGTCGACGACCTTGAGGCCGCGCTGGAGCGCCTCCTGGTAGCTGATGCGGTCGATCTTGTGCGCGTCGGGGTTCGTCCGCGGGTCGTCCGAGTACACGCCGTCGACCCCGTTCTTCGCCACGAGCACCACGTCGGCGCCGATCTCGAGCGCGCGCTGGGCCGCGACGGTGTCGGTCGAGAAGTACGGCAGGCCGGCGCCGGCGCCGAAGATGACGACGCGGCCCTTCTCGAGGTGCCGCTCGGCGCGACGCGGGATGTACGGCTCGGCGACCTGCATCATCGAGATCGCCGACTGCACGCGCGTCTCGGCCCCCGCCTGCTCGAGGAAGTCCTGCAGCGCGAGCGAGTTCATGACCGTGCCGAGCATGCCCATGTAGTCCGCGCGCCCCCGGTCCATGCCGCGCTGGCTGAGCTCGGCGCCCCGGAAGAAGTTGCCGCCGCCGACGACGATCGCGACCTCGACCGTGCGTGCCGCCTCGGCGATCTCACGCGCGATGGCCGAGACCACGTCGGGGTTCACGCCGAGCGCGCCCGCGCCGAACGCCTCCCCGGAGAGTTTGAGCATCACCCTGCGTCTACGTTCGGTCATGTGCGCCGTCCTTCCGTCCCGGATCAAAACTACTGCCCGGCCCCTGCAGGGTCGCCGTGCGACGCGAACGGATCTCGGGTCGAGACATCCGTCGCATACCATTCCCTCGCACAACAAGGGAGTCCGGATCGCGAACGATCCGGACTCCCTTGTGTGGCGTGCTACGCGCCGACCTTGAAGCGAGCGAAGTCGCTCACCGTGATCCCGGCATCGGCCAGGACCTTCTTGATCTGGAGCTTGTTGTCCTTGGCGTAGTCCTGCTCGAGCAGGGCGACCTGCTTGAAGTAGGCGCCGAGGCGACCCTCGACGATCTTCGGGAGCGCAGCCTCGGGCTTGCCCTCCTCGCGCGAGATCTGCTCGACGAGCGCACGCTCCTTCTCGACGAGCTCCGCCGGGACGTCCTCACGCGTGAGGTACTCGGGGTTCGCGAACGAGATGTGCTGCGCGACCGAACGTGCCGTGTCGGCGTCGGCGCCCGAGAACCCGAGCACCACGCCGACCTGCGGGGGCAGGTCCTTCGAGGTCTTGTGCAGGTAGATCGAGAACTGCTCGCCCTTCACGAGGCGGACGCGCCGGAGCTCGACCTTCTCGCCGAGAATCGCCGCCTCCTCGTCGATGACCTGCGCGACGGTCTTGCCGTCGGCGGGCGCGGCGAGGGCCGCCTCGACCGAGTCGGCGCGCGCGGCGGCGACGGCCGCGAGCACACGGTCGGCGAGCGCGACGAACTTGTCGCCCTTGGCGACGAAGTCGGTCTCGCATGCGAGCTCGAGCAGCGTGGCGGTGCCGTCGCCGTTGTCGACGGCGGCCACGAGACCCTCGGCCGTCGAGCGGTCGGCACGCTTCGCGTTGCCCTTCGCACCCTTCAGGCGGAGGATCTCGATCGCCTTGTCCATGTCGCCTTCGGCTTCGACGAGGGCGTTCTTGGTGTCGACCATGCCGGTGCCGAGGCGCTCGCGCAGGGTCTTGACGTCTTCGAGAGAGAAGTTGGCCATTGGTGAATCAGTCTCCTGGACTCGTGATCTGACGGATTCGGAATTACTTGGACGTCGGCTCGGCCTCGTCGGCCTTCTCGGCCTCGTCGGCCGCGACCTCGGCCTCGACGTTCGCCTCGGCGGCGGCAGCGCCGGCCTCGTCGGCCGCGGTCTCGGTGGAGGCCTCGGCGACCGCGTCGGCCGACACGACGTCGGCGATCTCGGCGACCTCTTCGGCCTCAGCCGTCGGGCCGTCGACCTTGGCGGTCTGCGGGGACTGCTGCTCGGGCTCCTTGGCCTGCAGGAGCTCCTGCTCCCACTCGGCCAGGGGCTCAGCGGCCTCTTCGCCCTCTTCGGGCTTCTGGTGGCGCTGGATGAGGCCCTCGGCGGCGGCGTCGGCGACGATGCGCGTGAGCAGGCTCACCGAACGGATGGCGTCGTCGTTGCCCGGGATCGGGTACTGCACCTCGTCGGGGTCGCAGTTCGTGTCGAGGATGCCGATGACGGGGATGCCGAGCTTCTTGGCCTCGTCGATCGCGAGGTGCTCCTTCTTGGTGTCCACGACCCAGAGCGCCGAGGGCGTCTTCGAGAGGTTGCGGATCCCGCCGAGCGACTTGTGCAGCTTGTCGAGCTCGCGCTTCTTGAGCAGCAGCTCTTTCTTCGTGAAGCCGCTCGTAGTGCCCTCGTAGTCGAGCTCCTCGAGCTCCTTCATGCGCGCGAGACGCTTGGAGACCGTCTGGAAGTTGGTGAGGAGGCCACCGAGCCAGCGCTGGTTCACGTAGGGCTGGCCGACGCGCGTCGCCTGCTCGGCGATGGACTCCTGGGCCTGCTTCTTCGTGCCGACGAAGAGGATGGTGCCGCCGTGGGCGACCGTCTCCTTGACGAAGTCGTACGCCTTGTCGATGTAGGCGAGCGACTGCTGCAGGTCGATGATGTAGATGCCGGAACGCTCGGTGAAGATGAACCGCTTCATCTTCGGGTTCCAACGGCGGGTCTGGTGCCCGAAGTGCACGCCGCTGTCGAGCAGCTGGCGAATGGTGACGACGGCCATGGCCGTGGCTCCTTCTGTAGGTTTCAGTTGTCGCTCCGGCCGGCGGCCGGGAGCCCTGGTGCCCGGCACGGCTCCGCCTCGGGTCGCAAGACCTGAAGACTGAATGGAGTCGGTGGCCGAATGGGCACGCGGAGTCACCTCGCAGGGCGAGGCGCAACGGACATGCTATCACGCGGGCGCGCCCTCCCCAGGCGGGTCCTGCCCAGGCGGGTCCTCCCCAGGCGGGCTCGGCCGGGCGAGCGTCCACGGATGCCACGCCGCGCCGCGGCATGAGGTCCGATGCGAGGCAGGCTGCCGGGATGGACCATGGTGGAAGCCCACGGACGCGAGGCTCCTCGACCGCCGGGCGGCTCGCACTCGTGCGCGTCCTGCTCGCGTGCGTCGGGCTCGTGTGCGCCGTGCTCGCGAGCGGCGCACCCGTGAGCGCCGTCCCCGCGAGCGTCGCGCGGGTGAGCGCCGTCCCCCTGAGCGCCGCGCCGGCGGACGGCGGTCACGGGCCGCGCGCAAGCTCGTGGATCTGGCCGGTCCCCCCACCGGTCCGAGTCATCGCCCCGTTCCGCGCCCCGTTGACGCCGTACTCCGAGGGGCATCGAGGGATCGATCTGGCCGTGGCACCCGGAGCGCAGGTCGTGGCGGCCGCCCCCGGAGTCGTGCGATTCGCCGGCTGGGTCGGCGACCGATACCTGGTCTCGATCGACCACGGCGACGGCGTCCTCAGCTCGATCGAGCCCGTCGAACCGAGCGTCGCGAAGGGCAATGCGGTCGCTCGGGGGGCTCCGCTGGGCCGGGTGGCCGCGGGCGGGCATTGCGCGGCGGCGTGTGCGCATTTCGGAGTCCGGGTGGATGACGAGTACGTGTCCCCGCTGCGCTTCCTCGGCGGCGTGCCGCGCGCGGTGCTCCTGCCGCTCGGCGAGCGGTGACGGCGTGCGGCTACGCGCGCGGATGCGCCGTGCGATAGGTCTGCTTGAGCCGCTCGGCGGACACGTGCGTGTAGATCTGCGTCGTGCCGAGACTCGCGTGACCGAGGAACTCCTGTACCGCCCTGAGGTCGGCGCCGCCATCGAGCAGGTGCGTCGCGGCGGTGTGCCGCAGTGCATGCGGCCCGCTCGGGCCGGTGCCCGGGATCTCGGCGAGCAGCCCGGCGACCAGCTGGTAGACGGATCGGACACCGAGCCGGCCGCCGCGAACGCCCACGAACGCGGCATGCGTCTCGGCGAGTGGCACGCCGTCGACCGCACGCGTTTCCGCACTCGGCCCGGCCGCGTTCCGGGCACGGGTTCCGGCCGCCTCGCCGGCGGCGGCGAGCAGGGCGGGCCGCGCACGGTCGAGATAGCGGTCGATCGCCCTCGCGGCCGGCGCCCCGTACGGGACGACCCGTTCGCGTGAGCCCTTGCCGATCACGCGCACCGTACGGCGCCCGCGATCGATCGAGCCGATATCGAGACCGACCAGCTCGGAGACGCGGAGGCCCGACGCGTAGAGCAGCTCGATGATCGCCGCATCGCGCGCCGCGATCGGCTCGCCCAGTTCGGCACGTGCCCCGAGCCGACCGAGCAGGTCCCCGACCGCCTCCTGGGTGAGCACGCGCGGCAACGTGCGCTGCGAGCGCGGCGCGCGCAGCCGGGCGGCGGGATCGGCCTGGAGCAGACCCCGCCGGGCCGCCCAGGCGCAGAACCCGCGGACCGAGGCCGCGCGACGCGCGATCGTGGCTCGCGCGAGCCCCTGCTCGGTCGCCGCCCAGAGCCAGTCGCGCAGTGCCGAGAGCTCGAGTTGGGAGAGCTCTGCGGCAGCGTCGCCGCCGGACGCGTGCGCGTCGCGCCGGATCTCGGCTTCGCTCGCACGTGCCCGGAGGAAGCGCTCGAGGTCGGCGAGATCGGATCGGTACCCCGCGACCGTGTTGGGCGAGTAGCCCCGCTCGGCCCGCACGTGGTCGAGGTAGTCCTCGACCGCGACGCTGAGCGGTGGAGCGGAGACGGCGCCCATCACTCGGGCTTTCGCGAGAACCGGTCGAGTCGGCCCGCGCGGTCGAGTCGCTCGAGCTCGGCGAGGAACGCTGTGCTGAGGTTCGACACGACCGGCGCGTCGGAGACCGGGACGACCGAGGTGGTCGCGCCGTCGTCGAACAGATGGACGAGCGAGAACGACCGGCCTCCGTCGATGCCGATCAGTTCGCGAGGGGGTGCCGAGAGGTCCATCGTGTAGGCCGTCGCCCCGGCCACGGCGACGGGAATCCCGGCGAACGTGCCGTTCGTCGGATAGTGCAGATGCCCGCCGAGGATCAGCCGGACGTCGGACCCGACGAGCGCCTCGGCGAGCAGGTCTTGACCCTGGAGCTCGAGGACGTCCATGACCGCGAGCGGGGTCGCGATCGGGGCGTGGTGCAGCGCGAGCAGGGTGCCGTGCGGTGCCGGTTCGGCGAGCGCGGCCCGAAGCCACCCGGCGGCGGCGGCGTCGACGGCCCCGTGATGCCAGCCGGGAACGGTCACGTCGAACGAGATGATCCGGAGCCCGTCGCGCTCGACCACCCGGTGCACGGGCTCGTCGCGGTCACCGGCCTCGTCGTAGAGCCCGGCCCGGAACGCGCCACGCTCGTCGTGGTTGCCCATGACCCAGACGAGTTCGGCGCCGCTGGACGCGGCCAGCGGCTCGAGCGCGGCGCGGGCCCGCACGTACGCGTCGGGCTCACCGAGGTCGGCGACGTCACCCGTGACGACGATCGCGTCGACGTTCGTGCCCATCCGCTCCAGCTGCCGCACGGCCTGCGCGAGCGCGGCGACCGTGTCAGCACGCCCCCCGAGGAACGCGCCTCCGGCCAGCAGATGGGTGTCGGACAGGTGCACGACCACGTGCCGCGCGGCCGGATACCGCCCGAGCCGATCCGATGAACTGGTTCGCTGATCCACGCCGCCAGCCTAGGACCGCCCGCCCACACCACCCCTCCCCCGCGCCGCCGAGGGGAGGGCCGCTCGATGCGCGCCGTGGTCGTTCATATATCCTGGCCGGCTAATACACCATGGCGCCTTGTCGGCTTTCGTTGCTCTGCAAACTCGCCGGTGCCATAATAGTTCTCAACTAGGAAGTTTTATGGCATGGCTGAACTCACCACCACCGAACTCGCCGAGCGGCTCGGCGTGACACGCCGGCGCGCGTTGGACCTCCTCGGTTCAGGTGCGGTTGGCGGTCGCCGTCTGGCGAACACGGCGTGGCTGGCCGACGCAGATTCAGTGACCAGGTACGAGATCGCGTCCCGGCGCGGGAGCGGGCGCGCCCTCGCTGCGGCGACCGCGTGGGCGGTTCTCTGGGAGCTATCGGGACTCGATGCCGAGTGGCTGCCGCAGCGGACGCGGGCACGCGTGCGCTCGCGGATCCGTCAGTCCGATGCCGCGGAGCTCGCCGTCGCGGTCTCGGCGCGCGCCCGCGCACACCGTTTTCGCGTCGCAAACTCCGCTCGCGCCGCAGAGGGGCTCATCGCCACGGGCCGCGCGGCGGCCTCCGTTCTCGCGACCGATCTGATGGAGGATGACCGGCTCGTGTCCGGGTACCTCAGGAGCGGCACCGTGGAGACGTACGCCGCGGCCCATTTCATGCTCGCCGACCACACTGGCCAGCACGTCGTCTATGAGAACACGCTTCCAATCGTCTATGACGCCCGTGCGATGCCCCCGGCGGTGATCGCCGCCGATCTCGCGACGAGCATCGACACGCGGGAACGCGCCGCCGGGGTCGAGGAGCTGGAGCGATTGAGGCGTGCGTGGCTGGCCGTGAACTGACCGTCGTCATGGGCGACGATGACCTCCTGCCGGCCTGGCTGACGGTGATCGACCTGGCCTCGACCGGAATCGAGAGCGCTTGACACTCGTCGGCGGGCTCATGGTCGCCGCGCACGCACGACGAGCCGGCGTCGTGATGCGGCGACCCACCACCGATGTGGACGCGCTCGTCGACTACTACGCCGATCGGTCGAGCTTGCTCGACGTGTCAGCGGCCCTCACCCGCCTCGGATTCGCGTTGGCCCAGGAGGGCCTGTACGCCTACCGGTTTCGCGATGGCCGTGGGCGGACGGTGGATGTGATGGTCGCCGACCACCTTCCCTCGCGCATGCAGCCACGCCTCGCCCGTCGCCCTGCCTTCCAGGCCCCATCCGGGGAGCAGGCGATCCGTCGCCGCGACATCTACCACCTCTCGTTCGCGAGCGGCGCCGTCGCCCCGATCGGTGTGCCCGACGAGTTCGGTGCGCTCGTGGCCAAGGGCGCTGCGTACCAGGTTGACCGTCGTGACCGCGGCAGTCACCTCGACGACGCAGCCGTGCTCCTGGCATGTGTGTCCGACGTCTCCGCGTTGGACTTCGCTTCGATGAGCAAGAACGATCGGCGTCGTATCGCCGTCATCGTTCGACAGCTCGCCGATGACACGCATCGATCGTGGAGCAACCTCGATGCTCTCGACCGAGATCGGGGCAGCTTCAATCTCGCTTTGATCCGACGCGCCCTCGGCCTCTGAACCCATCAGCCGACGCACCTCACCCCGATCCATCGGACCTCCCGGCGTTCCTCGAGTTCCGCCCTCTCTGCTCCGCGCGGCGTGCCACCCAGCCGTCCTCGCGGCGGCGAGCGCGATCAGCGAGCTCGAGACCGGCGAGCACGCCCATGACGCGACCGGGCGGCAGGCCGGCTCGACGAGCGATGTCGTCGACGGTGCGCGGGCGTTGCGCGCTGAGCGCGTCGAGCACGCGGGTCTCTTCGGGCGTCGGGTCGGTCATGGCCGTGGCAGTGGGTTCGCACTCCCCGGTGACGAGTTCGGCCACCTGCGCCACGTCGGTCACGCACACCGCGTCGAACTCGCGCAGCAGGCGATGGCACCCGGTGGAGGACGGGCTCGTCACGGGACCCGGCACGGCGCCGAGCGGGCGACCGAGGGCCGCGGCGTGGCCGGCGGTGTTGAGCGAGCCGGAACGCGCCCCGGCCTCGAGGACGACGGTCGCGGCGGTGGCCGCCGCGATCAGCCTGTTTCGCTGGAGGAACCTCCACCGTGTCGGCGCCGCACCGCACGGCATCTCCGAGACGACGGCGCCGGTGCCGGCGATGTCCGTCAGCAAGCGCTCGTGGCCGGTCGGGTAGAACCGGTCGACGCCACCCGCGAGGAACGCCACCGTCGTGCCCTTGCGCCGGAGGACCGCGCGGTGCGCGGCCCCATCGATGCCGTATGCGCCGCCCGAGACGATCACGAACCCGCGCGCGCTGAGCCCGCCCGCCACCTCCCCCGCGACGAGCTCGCCGTACCCCGTCGCAGCCCGGGCACCGACCAAGGCGATCGCCTGCTCCGACGGCGTGATCGCCTCGGCCCGCCCGCGGACCCAGAGCCCGAACGGCGCGTGGTCGCCGAGGTCGTCGACGGCGCTCGGCCAGATCGGGTCGGATGGCACGACGAATCGTGCGCCGACACGCGCCGCCTGCACCACGCTCGCGACGATCGCCCGCGGGTCGATTCGCGGGACCCAGCGCTCGACCGCGGCTCGCGCCGTGCGCCCGTCGAGGGACTCGCCCGCGGCGCGGAACGCCGCGACCAGCTGCGGGGTCGATGGCCGGTCGAGGAGGAGCGTTGCGGCCGCGACCGGGCCGAACAGGTTCACGAGCCGCCCGAGCACCCCGTCGCCGGGCTCGGCGACCGCGCCGAGCACGACCGCGGCCGCCGGCCGCTCAATACAGTCGGCCTCGTCGCCGCCGTCGCGGAGCTCCGCCCTCCGCACCTCGGCCAGCGGCCCCACGAGTCGCGCGGCAAGTGCGTCGAAGCCCCCGCTCATTGCGGCACTCCTTGCCGGAAGAAGAGCGCTCGGGCCACGTGGTCGGCGGTCGGCGCGCTCGCGCCGTCGAGGTCGGCCACGGTCCAGGCGACCTTCAGCACGCGGTCGTAGCCGCGCATGGTGATCGTGCCGCGTTCGAGTGCACGGTCGAGCGACTCGGTCGCCCGACCGCCGGGATGCAGGCCGCCGGCCCCTCGGAGCCATGGGCCGGTCATGTCGGCGTTGGTGCGCCACGGCGTCCCGGCGAGCCGGCTCGCGGCGGCGGCACGAGCCTCGGCCACCCGCGCCCGCGCGAGCTCCGAGGTGAGCGCTGCCGGTGCTCCGCGCGCCGGCTCGTCGCCGCTTCCGGATGCCGCCACGGGCGGGGTGGTGATGCGCGGTACCCACATGCGCACGTCGACGCGGTCGCGCAGCGGCCCCGAGAGCCGCGCCTGGTAGCGGCGCCTGGCGTTCGGCGGACAGGTGCACTCGGTCGGCTCGGCGCCGCACGGGCACGGGTTCGACGCGAGCACGAGCTGGAACCGTGCCGGGAACACCGCGACGGCACCCGCGCGGTGGATGCTCACCGTGCCCGACTCGAGCGGCTGGCGCAACGAGTCGAGCACGGCGGCGGGGAACTCGGGCGCCTCGTCGAGGAACAGCACCCCGTGCGTCGCACGCGGTGCAGCGCCGGGACGGATCACCCGGCTGCCGCCGCCCACCATGGACGCCGCGGTCGCCGTGTGGTGCGGTGCCTCGAACGGCGGGCGCAGATCGAGCCGTCGTGCCGGCGGCAGGCCGGCGAGCGAACGAAGCGACGCGACCTCCAGCGCCTCCTCGGTGCCGAGCTCGGGCAGGATGCCCGGCAACCGCGATGCGAGCATCGTCTTGCCCGCCCCCGGCGGACCCTCGAGGAAGACGTGATGCCCGCCCGCCGCGGCGACCAGCATCGACTCGACGATGGCACGGTGGCCGCTCACGTCGGCGAGGTCCCGCGGCGGCTCCACGGGGCATCCGCCCGGCATGGCGTCGCCGCCCGCGGCCTCGATCGGCGCGGCCGTGTACCGCTCGAGGCCCTGCTCGTCGAACCGCCCGCCGTGCCTGAGCGCGGCCTCGAGCAGCGAACCGACCGCGATGACCTCGACGCCCGTCACGAGCGCGGCCTCATCGGCGTTCGCGGCCGGGACCATGATGCGGCGGTGCCCGGCCCGCGAGGCCGCGAGCACCGCCGGCAGCACGCCCGCGACCGGGCGCACCCGCCCGTCGAGCCCGAGCTCGCCGAGGTGCACGACGTCGGCGGCCGAGGTCGCGTCGACGAGCCCCGCCGCCGCGAGGCACGCCACCGCGATCGCGAGGTCGAACGCCGAGCCCTGCTTGGGCAACGAGGCCGGCGACAGGTTCACCGTCACCCGCCGTTGCGGCAGCGGGCAGCCGGCATTGGTCGCCGCCGACCGCACCCGGTCGCGGGCCTGCGAGAGCGCGGCGTCGGGCAGGCCGACGATGACGAACGCCGGCAGCTGGCTCGAGATGTCGGCCTCGACCTCGACGATCGAGCCCGCGAGCCCGAGGAGGGCGACCGATCGTGTGCGACCGACGGGCATCACTGCACCCCCTCGAGGTGGTCGATCACCGCGGGCAGCTCGTCGGGCATGAGCACGGCGACGGCGTCGATGCGGACCCCGCCGATCGGCGTCGTCGGACCGTCTGCTCGTCGGCACCATGCGGCGGCCAGGCGGCGCAGCCTCCCGAGCTTCTGCGGGGTGATCGCCTCGAACGGGTGACCGAACGCGTCGGTGCGGCGGGTCTTCACCTCGACGATGACCGTGTCACGGCCGTCCCTCGCGACCAGATCGATCTCGCCGTGCTGACAGCGCCAGTTGCGCGCCACGATCTGCATGCCCCGGCCCTCGAGGAACGCCGCAGCGAGGTCCTCCCCGCGCCGGCCGAGCTCCGTGTTGTGTGCCATCGGGCACCACCTCCGCGACCAGGGTCGCGGAGCTCACCTGCCGCAGACGGCGCGCACGAGACATCCGTTGACGACGACCGAGGCCGGCCACCTGTGGAGGAGCCGTCACCGGCTCACGAACCATGCGCGATCGCGCGCGCTCATTCGTCGAGCGCGAGCTCCTTCGGCAGCTCGAACTCCCGCGTCGCGAGCTCCTCGATGTTCACGTCTTTGAACGTCAGCACCCGCACCGATTTCACGAACCGGTCGGCGCGATACACATCCCACACCCAGACGTCCTTCATCGCGAGCTCGAAGTAGAAGTCGTGCTCGGTGTCACGCCGGACCAGCTCGACCTCGTTCGCGAGATAGAACCGCCGCTCGGTCTCGACCACGTACTGGAACTGCGACACGATGTCGCGGTACTCGCGGTACAGGGCCAACTCGACTTCGCGGTCGTAGTCGTCGAACTCGTCCTCATCCATCGCCACTCATCCTACGCCGAGGTCGAACAGCGCCGGCGCCACGGCCTCGACCTGCGAACGGTCGTGCAGCCAGGTGTGCCGGTGCAGGTCGCTGGGGCCGTGCTCGCCGATGGCCGCGAAGTGCGCGGGGGTCGAATAGCCCTTGTTCTCGGCCCACCCGTACACCGGCAGGTCATCGTGCGAGCGCCGCATGCCGCGGTCGCGGTGCACCTTCGCGATGACCGACGCCGCCGAGATCGAGGCGCAGTCGCGATCGCCCTTGATGCGCGTGATCACGTGCGCGCGACGCTCGATCGACGCGCTCAGGTAGTCGTAGTTGCCGTCGAGCAGCAGGGGGACGCCCGCAGACACGTCATTCGCCTCGATCAGCGCGCGGTACGCCCGGGCGCCCGCGAGCCCGAGGCAGGCCATGATGCCCAGCTCGTCGATCTCGGTCGCCGAGGCCTCACCGACCGCCCAGGCCCGGACCCAGCCGGCCGCGCGCGGGGCGAGCTGCTCCCGCCTCGGCTCGGGCAGCAGCTTCGAGTCACGCAACCCGGCCGGCATCCGCCGCACCGACGGGTCGATGAGCACCAGCCCGATGGTCACCGGCCCGGCGAGCGCGCCTCGCCCGACCTCGTCGCACGCGAGCACCATCGGCGCCCCGTCATCGAACAACGCCCGTTCCGTCTTCAACGAGGGCGGACGGCCACCTGCGGCCATCTCAGTCGCTCGCCTCGTCGACACCCGCGAACACCTCGGGATAGTTGCCGAGCCAGGTCCAGTTCGAGACCGGCCAGCTCACGACGAACGCCTTGCCGACGACGTGGTCGACCGGGACGAACCCCTTATGCGGCGTCTCACGGTTGTAGCGGGAGTCCTTGGAGTTGTAGCGGTTGTCGCCCATCACCCAGAGTGATCCCTCGGGCACGGTGACGTCGAAGTCGTCACGCGACGCCTTCTGCTCGCCGGGCGGGAGCACGATGTAGGGCTCGTCGAGCGGCACGCCGTTGACGCTCATCTGCCCGAGCGCGTTGCAGCACACGACGTGATCGCCCGGCATGCCGATGAGACGTTTGACGAGGTGGTCGTTCGAGTCGGGCGCCGAGAGACCGACGAGCGCGAGGAACCAGTCGACGGCCGCGACGAGCGGCGGCTGCGAGATCTCGGGCGTCGCCGGCAGCCAGCCGCCCGGGTCCTCGAACACCACGACGTCGCCGTGCTCGAGCCCGACCACATCGGGGACGAGCTCGTTCACGATGATGCGGTCGTCGACCTCGAGCGTGTTCTCCATCGACTGCGACGGGATGAAGAACGACCGGATGAGGAAGGTCTTGATGAGGAACGAGACGAGCACCGCCACCACGAAGATGATGAGCAGGTCGCGCAGGAACAGCAGGATGCCGCGCTTCCGCTTCGCTGCTGCCGTCGTCGTCGTCGTATCGGCACCATCGTCGTTCGAGGTGCGCGTCTCTTCATCTGTCATTTAACCGCCCGAGCTCCCCACCCAGTGTACGGGTGGGGAGCTCGTGGATTCGGTGTGAAGGACGGTTCCTTCACCGATTCGCGCGCGTCTTAGTTCTCGCGCTTCTCCTTGATCTTGGCCTTCTTGCCGCGGAGCTCGCGCAGGTAGTAGAGCTTCGCGCGACGGACGTCACCGCGGGTGACGACCTCGATCTTGTCGATGATCGGCGAGTGCACCGGGAACTTGCGCTCGACGCCGACCTGGAAGCTGATCTTGCGGACCGTGAAGGTCTCACGGACGCCCTCGCCCGAACGGCCGATGACGACGCCCTGGAAGACCTGCACGCGCGAGCGGTTGCCTTCGACGATGTTGACGTGCACCTTGACGGTGTCGCCGGCGCGGAAGTCGGGGATGTCGGACTTCAGGCTCGCGGCGTCGACGTGATCGAGGATGTGCATGATGGTTCGCTCTCTGCGCCCGCCACCGGTCGAACGCGGATCAGTTGGGAAAGTGTTCGGTGCCGCCTGCGCGAAGCGATTCGCGCGGCGCGTACTCCCCGGAGGCAGAGACCTGCGGCGGCACAATCGACCATTCTGCCAGATCGCGTCCTGTTTCGGCAAAGCGGCGCGATGACGGATGCCTCGCCGGCCCGTCCGGCCGCGAACGCGGCTACTCGGGGTCGCGGGACTCGCGCACCACGATGACCTCGCCGAGGTCGTACGGCGGCATCTGCTTCGGGTCGGCCGGCGCTCCCCCGCGCTGCTGCGCGGCGAGCCGCTCGAACTCGGCCATGCTCGCCTGCACGCGCCGGGCGCCGTCGCGCACGAGCTGCCAGATCGACCACCAGAAGGCGACGACCGCGAGCGCGATCGCGAGCACCGTGAACGGCACCGCGGTGGCACCGTAGAACCCGGCGCCGATGATCGCGAGGTGCCATGCGCCGAGCACGCCGGCGTCGGCCCATGAGACCGCGCGCTGCTCGCGCACGGTCGGTCGGGCGTTGACGAGGAACGCGACCACCAGGAGGGCGAGGAACGTCGCAGGCAGCGAGATGATCAGCCCGAGCGTGTTCCACCCGCCCGACCCGAACAGGGCCCAGCCGACGGCGAGCCAGCCGGGCAGCACGACGGCGGCGAGGAACTGCCACCTGAGGAAGAGGCGCCGCACGGTCATGCACCAAGGCTACCGGCGCTCCCCTGCGAGCAGGCCGCGTGTTCACTCGCAGCGGACCCGGCAGAATAGACGCGGAGGAAAGGACTGCCGTGATCGAACTGAGGACCCCAGCCGAGATCGAGGAGATGCGCCCGGCGGGCCGCTTCGTCGCGAGCGTGCTGGAGGCGACCGCGAAGGCGGCACGCGTGGGCGTGAACCTGCTCGAGCTCGATGCGCTCGCGCACGAGATGATCAGGAAGGCCGGCGCCGAGAGCTGCTACATCGACTACCACCCGTCGTTCGGTGCGAGCCCGTTCGGCAAGGTGCTGTGCACGTCGGTCAACGACGCCGTCCTCCACGGGCTCCCCCACGACTACACGATCAAGGACGGCGACCTGGTGAGCCTCGACTTCGCCGCGTCGGTGAACGGCTGGGTCGCGGACTCCGCGATCTCGGTGGTCGTGGGCACGCCGCGCGACGAAGATCTGCGCCTCATCGACACCACCCGCCGTGCGCTCGACGCCGGCATCGCGATGGCCCGCCCGGGCAACCGGATCGGCGACATCTCCCGGGCCATCGCCGACGTGGCCCGCGAGCAGGGCTACACGATCAACACGGACTTCGGCGGGCACGGCGTCGGCCGCACGATGCACGGCGACCCGCACATCCCGAACAACGGGCGCCCGGGCCGCGGGCTCCCGCTCCGACCCGGCCTGGTCGTCGCGATCGAGCCCTGGTTCCTGCAGACGACGGACCGGATCTTCACCGATCCCGACGGCTGGACGCTGCGCAGCGCCGACGGCTCACGCGGCGCGCACTCCGAGCACACCATCGCGATCACCGACGGCGACCCGATCGTGCTCACGGCGCGCGACTGATCGCCGCTGAGCGCTCAGCGCTCGGCGCAGGTCTGGTCGACCCGTTCGAGCACGAGGTCGACGAGCTGCGCGGGCGCCGGGGCATCCGGAACCATGAGCGGGTCGGTGACGACGTCACCGCCCGCGAGCGCGGCCGCGTCGTAGAACGTGCCGGGCGCGAGCAGGTAGGCGGCGACGATCACCCGGGTGCGCGGATGCACCGCCCTGAGCATCTCGATCGCGTCGGGCAGCCGCGGGATCGCGGCCGCGATGAACCCGACCGTGACCGGCCGGCCGAGCCTGGCCCCGAGCCGCCGAGCGGTCTCGAAGCACTCGCGCACCGCTCGCGGGTCGTTCGACCCGGCAGCGGCGAGGACGATCGAGACCTCGCCGGCCCCGATCGGGCCGAGCCGTTCGGCGAGGAGCTCGACGAGCCGGTCGTCGGGCCCGAGCGGCGCGGCGAGCGCCGCGCCCGCGCCCGCGAGCCGGTCGATGCCTCTCGCCAGGCCGGTCCGCACATGGAACCCCGCCGAGAGCACGAGCGGCACGATGATCGCCTGAGGATCGTGGACGCTCTCGGCGAGGGCTGTCGCCACATCGCGGTGCCGGGCGTCGACGAACGCGATCGAGACGTCGGCCCCCGCCCGCGCGGTCGCGACGCCGTCGACCAGACGCAGGATCGCGGCCCGGTTCGCCGCCGAAGGCTCGCCGTGGGTCAGCGCGACGAGCCGCACCGGCCGCGCGGCCTGCGCGTCATCGACGCGCTTCGTGCTCGTCGCCCCGACCGCCACGTCACTGCCTCCCGCCACGCCGGCGAACCGCCCCGGGCCGCCGGTTCGACCGTACGAAGCGCGTGTTTCCGGTGCGGCTCCCGGATGTTTCCGGGACGTGAAGAGTGCGGCGTGCTGCGTGCGGCGCGGGCGATCAGGGCAGCAGCTCGGGACGCACGCGGCGCGTGCGTTCGATCTGCTGCTCGCGCCGCCAGGCGGCGATCGCGCCGTGATTCCCGCTGAGCAGCACGGGCGGCACCTCGTGCCCGCGCCATTCGGCCGGCTTGGTGTAGCTCGGGTATTCGAGCAGGCCGTCCTCGTGCGACTCCTCGACGAGGCTCTCGGGGTTGCCGACGACACCGGGCACCAGACGGCCGGCGGCCTCGATCATCGCCATCACGGCGACCTCGCCGCCGTTCAGCACGTAATCGCCGAGCGAGATGAGCCGGACGCGCATGCGCGTCGCGTAGTGGTCGACGACGCGCTGGTCGATGCCTTCATACCGGCCGCACGCGAACACGAGGTGCGGCTCCGCCGCGAGCTCGCGTGCGAGCTGCTGGGTGAACGGCTCGCCGGCGGGCGACGGCACGACGAGCAGGGCGTCGGATGCTCCTTCGCCCACGATCGAGTCGAGGGCCTCACCCCAGGGCTCGGGCTTCATGACCATGCCGGCACCGCCGCCGTACGGGGTGTCGTCGACCGTGCGGTGCCGGTCGTGCGTGTGGTCGCGGAGATCGTGCGCGACGACCTCGATGAGCCCCGTCTGCCGGGCCTTGCCGAGCAGCGACAGGTCGAGCACGCGGAAGAAGTCCGGGAAGATCGTGACGATGTCGATGCGCACGCGACTACTCCGCGTCGGCGCCAGGCTCGGCCGGCTCGGGCAGCTCCTCGAAGAGCCCGGGAGGGGGCGTGACGGTGAGCGTGCCCGCATCGATGTCGACCTCGGGGACGATCGCCTGGACGAACGGCACCATGACCTCGCGCCGCTTGGGCGCGTTCGTCTTCACGACCAGCAGGTCCTGCGCGGGGAGGTGGTCGACGTGCACGACCTCGCCCACGCGTTCGCCGTCACGGATCACCGTGAGCCCGATGAGCTGGTGGTCGTACCAGGCGTCGGGCTCGGGCGCCTCGTCGACCGGCTGGTCGACCCACAGGATGGCCTTGGCCAGGCTCTCGGCCGCCGTGCGATCGTCGACGCCCTCGAAGAAGCCGACGGGCTGGCCGTTGTACCAGCGCAGCTCCCGGAACGTGAGGTGCTTGCCGTGCCACGGCGACTCGTCGGGCACCTGGAGCGAGAAGCTCGCACCCGGCACGAACCGTCGCTCGGGGTCGTCGGTGTAGAGCTCGAGCTTCAGAGCTCCCTTGAGCCCGTGGGCCTTCGTGAGCCGGCCGACACGGAGCTGCTGGGGTCGGGGATCTTCGGCCACGTCAGTCGTCGACGACGTCGACCCGGACCCGGCGGCCGTCGGCCAGCGCGGTCACGAGTGTGCGCAGCGCCTTCGCCGTGCGCCCCGCGCGACCGATGACGCGGCCGAGGTCCTCGGGGTTCACATGAACCTCGAGGACCTCGCCGCGTGCGCTCGACGCGGTGACGACCCGCACGTCGTCCGGGTGGTCGACGATCCCCTTGACGAGGTGTTCGAGCGCGGACTGGAGCAAGGGTTACGCCTCGTCCGTGGTCTCGGCCTCGGCCTCGGCCTCGGCGGGCGCCTCGGCGGGCTCCTCGGCCTTGGCGGGCTTCTCGGCCTTGGGCTTCACGACCGACTTCTTGGCCGTGTCGGCCTGGAACTCGGCCTTGGGCTCAGCGGTGCGAACGGTGCTCACGGCGTCCTTGTCGCCCTTGAACTTGCCCCAGTCGCCCGTGAGCTTGAGGATGGCGCGGACCTGGTCGGACGGCTGTGCGCCGACGCCGAGCCAGTACTGCGCGCGCTCCGAGTCGACCTCGATGAACGAGGGCTCCTCGGTGGGGTGGTACTTGCCGATCTCCTCGATCACACGACCGTCGCGCTTGGTGCGCGAGTCGGCGACGACGATGCGGTAGTACGGGGCACGGATCTTGCCGAGCCGCTTGAGACGGATCTTGACAGCCACGATTCTCCTGGTGGGTCTGGTGAGTTTGGCGAACTGACAGCCGTGAGCGTGGGGTGCACACTCGGCGGAAGCTCAATGGTGTCCTGCAGGCCGGATAGAGGGTCGGGCGATGCAGAACTCGACAGATCATTCTTGCAGACTCGGGCACCTTCTGACGAATCACTGAAACGACGGGGATCTTCCGCCTGGAGGAACCTCTCGTGCCCAACCATGCCCATTTCCTCCAGTTCAGGCGTAGCACCACTACACCGACCGGGAGGAGACCCGACATGGAACAGCCCCGCAAGATCCAGAGTGGTAAGTGGCAAGCGCGATACACCGCGCCCGACGGCAGCCGGAGGAGCGCTGGCACCTTCGACACAAAGAAGGCCGCACAGCTCGCGATGGCCAAGGCGCTCACCGACATCGCCCGCGGCGCGTGGGACCATCCGGACGCTGGGAGTGTGCTGTTCGCGGACTACGCGGCGCGCATCGTGCACATCCGAGAGGCCGAGCTGACGCACGGGTCGTGGAAGAACTTCGAGACCCAGGTGCGGCTCCGGCTCATCCCCCACTTCGGGAAGTACCCGCTCAAGGCCATCCGGCCGTCGATGGTCAAAGAGTGGTGGTCCTCGCAGCCGCCGACCACCACCCGCCGTGCGGCGTACATGTGCCTGAGCAGCATCTTCCGGCATGCCGTCGATGACGAGGAGATCAAGGGCTCGCCCTGCCGCGTGCGGGGCGCTTCCCGCATCGTCTCACCCGCTCGCCCGTTCCTCGATCCAGAGAAGCTCAGGACGTTCCTGAGCGCGGCAGACGAGGACTTCCGGATGATGATCCTCGTGACCGTCGGAGCTGGCCTCAGACAGGGAGAGCTGGTCGCGTTGAACCGCCGACACTTCGACTCCAAGACCGGCGTCATCCGAGTAGAGCAACACCTGGTCGTGGAGAAGGGCCGGAGCGTCATCCGCCCAGGGACCAAGCCCGGACCCGAGGAGACCCGCAACGTGACCCTCCCGCCGCGCATCGCCACCGAGCTGAAGGCCTATCTCAAGAAGCGCCCGTCGATCGGTGATGTCCCCATGTTCGTCCACTCGAAGGGCGGCCGACTTTCGAAGCAGCTCGTCTTCGAGCGCTGGAAGCGGCTACGCGAGAAGGTCGGTATGGAGGAGTATCACTTCCACGACCTGAGGCACACCGGCCTCACGCTCTTCGCACAGGGCCGGACGATGCGAGAGGTCATGCAACGTGGAGGCCACCGCGACTACCGGTCCGCACTCCCCTATCAACACTCGTCCATGACCGAGGACGCGGCCGGTGCCGCCGAGATGGACCGCAAGCTCGGGAACTGGTGAACCGTGCGCCGGACCAACGAAAGCGGAGGATGCCCGTACGATCACGCTGTGGAAGATCTGACGGGTGAGGCACACAGGGCCTACTGGTCGGCTATGGCGCAGGTTGTGCCTGTCCTGGCTCTCGCGCTCGTGCTCGAAACGCGAGCACTTGCCCGGCGCTGGTCTCAGAAGAAGTTGAAAGCGACCAGGCGCGCTCGCAGACGGTGGGTCGGCGTCCTGCTCGTCTTCTGCTTCCTACTCCCTTGGCTCATTACTACGGCTCTCGGGAATCTGGCCGAGACCTCCTCCCGCCCATGGCAATTCGTCCTCTCTCTCGCAGCCGTCACAGCCATTGCGTTCGTGGTCATCGGCCTCCCGATCGCAAGCGTTGTGAACACCTCCTGGGATGTCTACTACGCCATCTTCATCAAGATGCCCTGGTCGAAGCTTCGCCGAGACATCAAGGAACTGGAGGGCGTCGTTGAGTCGGTCGAACTCCACAATCGGTATCTCCGCGACAGGATCCTTACCCGGCTGGGAGACCGAGCAGACTTCTTGGTATCGCAGCGTCACGCAGAGCGTTGGCTACCTACGTTTGAGTTCGCGGCGAAGCACCTGAAGGACCCGAAGGAGCGCCAGGTGGCCATCGAGTTTCGTGACGACCAGCGCCGCACGATCGAAATTGCAGAAGAGGGACTGGTGCTAGTGAACGACCACCTGATCTATCTTCGCGAGAGCCAGCAGGCGATGGCAGACCTCGACCGAAAGGCCCGCAAGCAGATCCGGCGCATCCGTGACGGGAAGGTCCTCACAAAGAGCTTCCGTGACGCACGCAGGCAGTTTGCGGAACTAGCCGGGTAGACGCGAAGAAGCCCCCAGACAAGAAATAACGGTCACCAGTATACGCGTAATTGCATGCGGAGTAAGTCCACTCGCGATAGGCTGGTCGCGGTCCTCACGGGGGCTCCTGGGGAAGCCCGGTGCGGAGGTATAGCTCACCTCCATTGCGCACCGGGCTTCTTTCATGCCCGAAACTCCATGCGAAAGCTTAGATATCCGTTTAGCCGCTAGCTCTCCAAAGTAACTAGCGAATCAGCCCTCGAGCTCTCCAAAGTAACTAGCTTCTGCCTATACAAAGTAGCCTCCGAGACGGAGTCGAGGGAGATCTAGAGCCATCCAGCTCGATCCAGCTCCTCCCGCATTTAGGCACTATCCACTTCCCATGAGCACTTAGTCGCTAAACAGCAAATAACCTGGTGAAATGGCATTTGCTACGGCGTGTCGGTCTTGCGTTCCTGTTCTCCAGCATCCAGAATGAACTTGCAGCTCCTGGCCACACCTGGGCATAGGACTCCCGCAGAGAAGGCCGTTTAGCGGCTTGGCATGGTTCGCCTCATCGACCATCACGACCTCCGGGAGACCTCACACGCGAAGCCGACTCTCCACGGATCGAGCAGGCTTCGCGCATCTCAGGAGATCCCGATGGCTACCGCCTCGACCCAGCTCACGATCCCGAAGCTGACCCCGTTCCCCGATCCCAAGCGGGCCGGGCGCAAGCACTACAAGCACACCCCGAAGGGCCTCAAGCGGCCACAGGCTCGCCACCTCGCACTCGGGTGGATGAACACCAACGGCTTCCGGTTCATCCGAGCACACGAGTCGGCAGGGCTCCCGCTCCCGTCGGCCCAGACCATCGCTGACTTCCTCGAAGCAGGAGCACTCCGCAACGGCCGGAGCCGCCTCGCCCACTCCACTCTGTTGGACCTCGCGGAAGAGGCCGCCGTCTCCTGCCTCCAGGAGTACGACCCGGCCATCTACGAGCGCCAGGCGCGCCGGGGCCGCATCGGAGGCCTGAAGTCGCGCCGCGGTGCCACGTTCACCCTGGAACACCTCGACGCCGTGAAGGGCATGTCCATCCGCGAGCAGGCCGAGGCGCTGGGGTGCTCGACGGCCACCGTCTCGAACCTTCGCAAGAAGGCCAAGCAGCAAGCCATGGAGGCTGAGGCAGCGGCACTGGACAAGATCCTCTCCAGCGGCACCGACGAGACCCGACCGGAGCCTAGTCTCGAGCGAGGCGAGTTTGATGACTTCCTCGACGGCCTTGTGGACTTCTACCCCGCCCCGATCATCGAGGCCAAGCCGTGGATGCTCGACCTTGCCGACATGGACCTCTCCAGCACCCGCTGGTTCCCTGCCGACGACCCACCCGTCGGCTCTTTGAAACGGCCTGGCGTCAGCTCTACGCGCTCGACTTCGACCCCGAGAACCTTCTCGCTGGCCTGGAGGTTGTTCTCCATAGCTGACCTCGGCGTCCGGCGGGCCGCCAGCTTCGTTCGAGAAACGAACGACATGCGCTGAGCATTCCAGGAGGCTGCTTCCGCCGGTCTCAGTGCTCGCACACTCGGACGCTTCCGTACCGAGGTGCCTCCACGATGTAGGTCCAGGCCACTCATGCCGATAGTACAAAGCAGAGGAGGTGACGAGATGTCGCGACCGAGCCAGATCCAGACGCACGAGCAGCGCGATGCGATTGAGCGCGCACTCATCGCGGGCCGCCCAGTTTCGCAAATTAGCGCACAGTTTTCGGTGAGCAGAGAAAGCCTGTACAGACACACGAACGCTCATCTCGCTCCCACGCTTCGCGAACAGCTCCGCGGCGAGAACCGGCACCGCACCTCCCGCCTCGTGCAGCGCCTCGCTGACATCGCCGACGACCACGCCCACGCTCGCGAGTCCCTCCGCGCCGCAGGGCACCTGGCCGGAGCAGTTCGCGCTGGAGACGCCGAGACGCGTGCGATTGCCGTGCTACTCGACCGGCTCGGGATCGATGACCTCGCCATCCTCGACCTGCTGAACGACGGCGACTCGCTCGCACGGGCGGCCGGACGACTCGCTCGCTCGAACCCCGAAGCGGGCCGACAACTCGTCGCCCACCTCCATGACCTCGGCGCGCACGCACTCGCCGACGCGCTCAGCCAGACCATGAACACCACTGTCAAGGAGCTAAACACTCATGGGAACTAACGACAACGGCAACGATCGCTACGCGCAATTGAAGGTCCGACCGGGCGACAGGGTGCACGTCACGCGGGCGGTTATCCTGCCCGTCAAGCGGCCTGACGATGTGACCTACTCGGACGGTCTCAGCGAACTGCTCGAACGAGGCGTGAGCTTCACGCTGACCGCCGAAATTTTGGAAGCCAACCGCCAGCGCGACGGCGGGTACGGCATCTTCGAGAAGATCGGGCAGGAGGACGCAATCCTCGGGCTCGGGCCGTGGCCGGAGCACATCACGCCTTTCGAATGGGGTTCCCCGGACTGGCAGGCCGCGCGCGATGCGGCTGTGCGTGAGGCGAAGTCGCTGCCTGACCGCAAGGAGCAGCGTGCTGCCCTCACCGAGGTGGATCGAAAGTACGGGCCTGCGCAGGCGACCTCGCGAACGACGCGCTACGTCCCGTCCGCGGACGACTGACCATGAGCACGGCAAGTGGACTTCCCCCGGTGCACAGGCGCGCCTTCGAGTTCCGTCAGCTCGTCGGATTGTTTCTCGAATCGAAGGGCATCCCGAATCGGATCCGGCCCGGACACAAGATCAAGCGGCAGACCCTCGCCGAGACCTTCGCGGGGCCGGAACAGCCGAAAGGCGATGTGTGGAACGTGCCCAACTGGCTGATCTCCACCCGGACCGACGTGGCGCGGGACCTGTCGGGAGCGCTGGATCAAGCCGCCCACGACGCCGAGGTTGCGGGCGTACCTCACTCGGCGGTCATCTGGCGGCGGCACGGTCGAGAGGTGCAGGAGAGCTACGTCGTACTGCCCCTCGCGACGTTCGGCGACGTACTCAAGGAGGCTCGCGACGATGGCTAGTTTCAGGACGCACCGCAAGGTCCGAGAGAAGCGGCAAGCAGCTAAGGCGCGGCAGCTCAGCCTTCCCAAGAACCGGCGCGACTTCGAGAAGCTGACCGTTGAGCCGTCGTGGGTTGGTCGAACCGAGATTCGCGTTGGTCGGGCGCGCTGGACCGTTACGCCTGGGGACCGCGTGGCCTACCTCCGCGGCGAGAAATCGCACGGCGTCGTCTATGTTCACAGGGCCACGGGCACATTGCACTGCTTGCTCGACGTGCACGGCAAGGCGCGTGAACTCCGCCTGCCCTCCGCGCTCGCAGCGCAAGTGGTTGCCACATATTTCGGGAAGACGGCATGAGCCCCTCTGAGCCCTTCGCCGACTTCATCGCAGAGTTCGGCCCGAACTGGTCGATTTCCGATTTCGAGGATTGGGTCCTCGCCGATCTGGAGGCCCCAACCCCGGACTCGACCTAAGACCCTCAGCCTCGCCTGGTCTCACCTCCTCCTTGGTCGGGCAGGCGAGGCTGAGCGGCACCCCTTGGTCACGCTCCGGGTGCCGACCGAGGGGGCGGGTGAATCTCGGGCCCCCCGCTCCCTCATCTTCCCCCTGCGCGGTACACCGCATACGAGAGCCGCCCTCGTCGTGTTTGCCAAAGCCGAGCGAGAGTGGCTCTCTGGTGACACAGCCCTCGCGCGAATCCGTGGGAGCATGAGCGCCATGGCAACCGAAAGCCTTCCGAGCCTTCGTCTGACGCTCATGGAGAACGCGTATGACTCGCTAAATGAGTCACTCCACAAGGTCGATCTTGCCGAAGCCAGACCCGGACAGTGGAAGTTCGCGCTCTTGCACCTCGTCCATGCAGTTGAGCTGGTCTTGAAGAAACGACTCCATGACGAACATCGTCTACTGCTTTTCGAGAATGTGGATCGACCCGTCAAGACCATTTCACTGCAACAGGCACTCGACCGGCTTCAGGTGATCGAAGTGGATGTTGCCGCGTCCGACGTGGCCGCCATCCGGGTCGCCATCAAGTGGCGGAACAGCATCACCCACTTTGAAACGGACCTACTGCTCGCGGAAGTTCGCCAGAACTATCTGCTGCTGTTCGAGTTCCTCAGCTCATTCCATAAGTCTCACTTGAGCTCCGATCTGTTCGAGCATCTCCAGGATGAACACCTACCGGTCGCATCCAAGCTCATCGAGGACTTTCGTTCGGAGTTTGTGGACTTCCGCGGCCAGCAGATGCACCGGGCATGGATCTGGAAACTGGTGGCTTCTCAGGAGTATCCCTCCGTGCGGCTCGACGGCAAGGAATTCGAGCGCATCAGGTGGGGCCAAGAGCCCTTGTGGAGGTCAGAGTCGCTGGCGGGTGAGCTGCCCCCGAACTATTGCCACGATTGTGGCGCGACGGTCGGGCAGCTCCACGGTCCAGGCTGCGACGCGGAGGTGTGTCCGCGGTGTGGTGGCCAGTTCACTTTTTGCGATTGTGAATTCGACGCGGACGAGTTCTGGGGGCTGTTCTCTGATTGGAATGAGGACGACTCTGATGAGCGCCAAAGCGCGCCCGCCGAGTCCCTCACCGGGTCGGAGCATCGTCATGGTCGATGACCCAGTCGCATTCTTTGGAAGGCCGCTCACAAGCCCAGTCAAGGGGTTCCACGTCCTGAACGCCCGTGGGGATGGATCACTGCGGTGGATGTTCAACTATCTCGGGCGGGACGCGAAGGCGTATCGCAACTCGATGCAGCGAGAAGTTGTCGAATTCGAGCGACTGCTCTCGTCGCGCGGCGTTCACTACGGCTCCCTAAAGTCAGCCCTGGTTCCAACGCGGGAGGGGCGACAGATCGCACTCATTTTCGACTGGTCAGCTTCCGGGCGTGGCTCGTACGGATACGAATACTCGAAAGCGTGGTTGCCGTCTCTCCGTCGGACTGCGCACACAAGCGTCAAGCACGGCGATCTCCTGCGATCCGAGAGACCCGACGACCATCTCCAGTTCGCACTGCGCCCCTCTCGGGTCACTCACCAACTCGATTGGGAGCTTCAGTACGCCGTGTACTTCAGCAATCTGACTCGTGCAGATATTCAGACGATGCATGAGTCGCTGCAAGCACTACCCGCATACAACGGCTATATCGATGCGACATTTGCTGGCCCCGTCCGCAATTACTTCGCGCGCACCCTGACAGGGTTGGGGGTCTTTAGCGCTGGGACCGTACTCCTTGATCACGGGTTAGACGACCCATTCGTCAGCAACCGGAACGAGATTGGATATCCGTTCGAGGACTTCGGGATTAATGTGGTGAGCCTCGTCGATGGGTACTACGTGCCGTTTCTCGAGTACAAGATTGAGTCCGACGTTGAGTCTTCTCACGAGATTGATGCCGCGCTGACGCTGGCCGCGGTGACGGGGGAAATCATCGACATTGAGTCCGTTGAGATCCACGTGCCCCCAGACAAGCTCGATAGATATCTGCTGGTGGATGAGAGCAAGCTTCGCTTGATGAGGAGCATCGGCCTAGAGGATGTAACCCCCGAAGAGTTGGAAGACGTAGTTCGCGACAACCTCCTGCGAAGCTACGTATACGACCTGAGGGTCGCGCCAGATGGAGCGGCTGTGTTCTCTGTCTCCGCCGAGTTCGAGAAGCCTGAGGGCGACATGACCAAGCGTCTACTCGCGCTCAAGTACGATCCCGCTGAATCACGAATCGCCCTAGTGACGATGTATTGAGCGATGTCTCAATATCAAGAATCTGAGCAAGCTTCCCAACGGCCCACAATCGACGCCACGGAGCACGGGGAAGTGCCTCAAAAACAGTCTCTGCGACGTGTCTCAAAATAGACGTAATAAGTCTAATTCTTCTGATACACTCGACCCGTGGCGAACACGACGAACTCCAAGCACTTCGGTTACATCCGAGTGAGCACGACGGCTCAAAACCTGGACCGCCAGCTGGACGCGCTCACGTCGGCCGGGATCGCGACCGAAGACATCTTCAGCGACAAGATCTCGGGCGCTCGGCAGAGCCGCCCCGGTCTCGATGATCTTCTCTCCCGAGTTCGTCCCGGCGACTCGATCACGGTGCACTCGCTCGACCGTCTGGGGCGGTCCGCCCTCCACGTCTTCCAGACCATCGCGGACCTCGAAGAGCGCGGAGTATCGGTGCTCAGCTTGAAAGAGTCTGAGGCGGCGCTGACGGGCGCTACGGGTGAGTTTGTGCGCAAGCTCATGGTGCTTGTGGCGGAGTTGGAGCGGAACATGAACGCCGAGCGTGTGGCAGAGGCACGCGCAGCCCGTAAAGCGCGCTCAAAGACCGGAGAACAGCTCGCCGGTCGTCCCCGCACGTCTCGCGATGCCAAGAGCGTTGCGAAGGTGCTGAAGCACAAGGAGCGCGGCATGACGGTTGCCGAGATCGTGGAGGCCACCGGGATCAGCCGAGCCAGCGTCTATCGGATCCTTTCAGAGGCGTAACACGAAATTCTTCTCAGAATCCCCGGCACCGCTTCAAGTGGCCGGAGATTATCTCGTCCAAACAAGAGTTCTTCTACCCTCGCGTGAGGCGTCTCTGGTTTGCCTGGCATTCAGAGAACCCGCGTCGTCACCTTGCGGGACAATCTCGACATGGCTATGGAACGCATTGAGTTCGGTGACAGCATCACCGGCCTGGTCATCGACGGCGTCGAAGGCACCCCATTCGTTGGGGCGACCCTGCGACTGACCCGCGAGCAGGGCGTCGTGGTCGAAGTGCCTTATCTTTCTGGTTGGGCGGTTGAACAGTTCGAGCACGTGCGTGCGTGGTTCAAGTCTCAAACCCCTCCAAAGAACATGCTGCTCCTCACTCCGCAGGGGACGTTCTCGCTATTCGACGTCCAGTGGAGCGGGCATTCGGAGAACTGGGGCGGCCGCCGCACCTCGATCGGGACAGTCCGTCCTACGCTCACCGTGCTCGGAGACCGAGACGGGACGTTGGCCGACCCGCTACTCATGAACGAGATGCATAGCCGCATCGACGGACTGAACGAGTGGGTGCGCTCATCCGCTGTGGATGACAGCCGGGTGACCGACGAGGCGGGTCGGATTCAAGAAGTAACTCTTCGACTCCACGCTGACGAAGGCCTCACCTGGCGTCAAGGAGCGGCAACGATGACGCTGCGTGCGGGCTGGCTTCACTCCCCCGAGCAGGACGGTTACACCCGCAAGACGACAATTCAGGACAACGTCACGCTGCGAAGCACCTTCGAATCGGGAGCGCGACCGTTCTGGGATCACTTCGTAGAGCAACGCAAGGTCGCAAATCTCATGGTGTTCCTGTTCGGGCATCCACTCTCGTTCCGGGAGCACAAGCTACGCGATGACCGCTATGCCGCTCGGTTGAACGACGGGGAGATATACGCGTATCCACTCACTGAGATCGTTACCCGCCACACCTATCGCGAGCGGCGGATCGACATTCCTTCGAAGAAGGATCTCGGGCGGCCACTTGCGCATATGGTCCAAGTCGGCGGCGAAGGTCTAGCGACGTGGTCCGACCGCTATGCGACTTGGGAGCGTTTCATCCTCCCAAGCGTCAGCGTGATCGGTCGCAAGGGCGGCTATCTCGAAGATGTCGTGATATCCACGTCTATGAGCATCGAGGCCGCGGGAGGCATCCTGGGCCGACGACAGGGCGAAGACGTCACCTACAACGGCCGCGGACGCCCAACGACGGCGACCTACGTGTATCGATGCCTTGACGTGCTCGACGTGTTGTGGCCAGAGCGCATTCGGGACCGTGTTGGACTTGCCCGAGCCATTGCGAATAACTACAACGATGTGAAGCACTACGACCGCGGCGACTTCCCCGAGCACAGCGAGACGTACGCCGTCAGTGAGATCAACCAGATGATCGTGCGATTGCTGGCGATCTACATCACGGGACGGGGCGACGAATTGCTAGCGACATTTAGGGCTGGCAACGACTTGTACCACCTTCAGCAAGTCCTGAACTCGTATGGGCTACGGGTAGCTGAGGCCGGTCATTGGGAACACGATCCGGAATCGGAGGGCGAACAGGAGACCTCAAACGCCTAGATATTTATGCGGGCGGCCTCACCGGTTATACGATCGAGGATCCACTCGCGCGGCTCGCCTTCGAACGGGATAACTTTCATATAGATGCGATCGGCATCGAGCGCCACGCACTCCATGCGCGCGTCGACCGTGGTCATCGACCACGATCCGGAGTCCCCAGTGATGAACACGCCGTGCGCAGCTGAAACATGTTCGACGGTCGTTTCGGAGAAGTCAGCTTTGCGAAGATCTTCGACCAACGCGCGAGTCGCCTCTTCATTCATGGTTCGGTCCTTTCGTCTGTTTAGGTGCTACTCGGAGAGCTGAAGTCAGACCAAGGGTTATCCGGGGCGATTGGCGTTCGGTGTACTCCGAACGCCCGCACGATTTCGTCCAGGGGAGCGCGCGAAGTCCGCTGCACCTCATCGCCGACCTCAACGATCGTTGAGTCTCATCAACTCCGGTACGCGCGGTGGAAGTATCGCGATCGAGGCGGCCGCGCCAGCCCTCGACACGCATCTGCGAACTCCGGGAATCTCTCGCTGATTGCTTCCAAGTGCGCTACTCGAACCCACAGATACGCGAGGGCGAGCGCGTCGTTCCAGGGCACCGCCCCCTGTCTCCGTTGAATCGTGAGCAGGTTGGCCTCGTAGTCCGAGCACTGATGTCGCAGGAAGTTCACAACGATCCGGTCATCAGCCGACTCGCGGTTCGCGCCCTCAACTCGGTTGAAGTTAGCCAGAGCCAGTGGTCGAAGGTCTGCCAGTGAGGGAACGTGGTGCAGCCCATAGTCGAGACCGCGGGTCAGGCCAGTTGCACGTGCTCGAATTCGTTCTTCGTTGTCCATGACCTTGATACGCGAACGTAAAGTCGCTGCACAAGGGTTGCGCTGAGGGGTACATGCGCGCCCGGCGAGAATGCGCATCTTGCCCGCCGCGCGAGCGACGCTCGATGGCTCTTCAATTTAGCGCGCGAGGATCGCGCGCGCCTGATCTAGTGCCTTGTCGGCTGCCTTCAGGTCGCTGCTCGACAGCACATCTACGAGGGAGCTATGCAGCTTCACCAGCCCCGCAGCATCGGTTCCCGGTTCGAGTTCCCTGCTACCGAGTCGAACGAGGTACTGAGCACCCTCGCTCGCCTCGCGGAGCGCGCGGTTGGACGACAAATCGGTCAACGCGGCGAAGAAGCCGACGTTTGCCCGCGCCGCTGCTTCCGCATTGTTGCTCTTGTTCGCCTTCTCGAAAGCAGCGGCTTCAGCCTTGACGCTCTTTAGCGCCTTCGCCGGTGTCTTCCCATCGAGCTCGACGAGCACAGCGCGGGCCAGGGCGAGGATGACGATCCAGTTTTCTGCGACCTGCTCGGGCGAGATGACGGCTACCCGGGTGAATCGGTTGGGCTCCGCTTCCACGATGCCCAGAGTCCTTAGCCGCTGAAGGGCTTCCCGGACAGGAGTGCGCGAGATGCCGAGTTCGCGTGCGAGAGCGACATCATTGATGCGCTCGCCCGGTTCGAAACGACCATTCAGTATCGCGGTCAGCAGCTCGGCGAATAGGTTTTCGCCCACCGTCTGACGGCTGGTGCTGATGGAGATATTCTTTGCCAGCGATGCCGCAGTAGTATCCATGTGCCCAAGATAGCGAGTTCGCGCGCTTCCTGGTGATGCGAGCTAGAGATCTCTACGCCATGCCCGGCATCTTCCTCAGCTGAATGTGTACTGATTGTGCGGCGAGCGCGAGACGGTCCTCCGGACGCGGACCAGGATGCCCGTTCCCTCTACCTGGCGGAGACATCGTGATCTTCATGGTCGTCTGGACGACGTGTCGTTTGGCACTGAGCGGCAAGTCGTCCCACACATTCCTTACGCGAACCTCGGAGGTCCATGGCTTCTCATCACTTCGGCGGGGTCTGCCCGCACGTAGCAGAACGTTTAGGGCGTCAACCTTGAGGCCCTGTAACGCACGACGCAGTTCAAGTAACTCTGCACGAAGCCGCCCGCGATGCGTACGAGCTTTCTTCTCGGCCTCCGCCTCGGAGAGAATCCCGGTGTGAACCAGCACGTTGTAGTTCTCGGTGGTCATGTGGAGCGACTTCATGAGGGAATGCTCGCGGGTCTTCAGTTCGAGGTCCGGAGTGAACGGTGCCAAGGATCGGCCACCCGCCCCGAGAGCAAGGTGAATGATCTCGGCAACGACGAGTTCTTCTGCGAGATCGGCACGCCGCATGAGGTGACCCGCAACTGAGCAACGGTAGGTCGGCACCTTCGAGTAGGTCGCGCCGCCCATGATTGGCGCACCGCACGGCACTCCTTCTACATCAGCAGCGCATGTCGCTATGCCTGAGAGCAGCCAGCGTTTCGGGGTCCCGAGAAGGTCTCGGGCTGATAGGTCTCGGATAAGGACCTGCGTTGCCATCCAGGTTTCCGCGTCCACAATCGGCTCCCACGTTCCGCGACGGTGCTTTGCGAGGTCCTCCGGGTCGTACAGCGACTTGCGCCAGGCATGGTGTCCACGCGGCGGGACGGAGTATCCCGCGTACTTGGGATTTGTGAGGATCGCGAGCACGGTCGTTGGTACCCACGGGTTGCCCATCGTGTTCATGACGCCCGCTGCGTTCCAAGCGCGCGCCACGACACCGACCGTTTCTCCCTGAATGACAAGCTCGTATCCCCGTTTGATGGCGGCAGCCTCTTCGGGGATCGGGGCGTGACCGTAGTCGAGGTACGTCTTCCCGTCGGCACCCGTGCGCGTGTCTGTGATCGAGCGCGCGTCTCGTTTCCTGGCGGTGTACCCGAAGGCGCGCGTTCCGTGCGGCGGGAATCCGAGTTCTCGAGCCTGTGCATTGCTTTCGCGTTGGCGACGACCTTTCCGCTCCACTTCCTGGCGGGCGACCGCGGCCGTGATCCGAAGGATCAAGCGCCCCACCTCCGTGGACATGTCCACCGGGTCGGTGCCCTCGCTGGTCATCAGGTTGACGCCGTATTTCTCGTTCAAGTCGATCCAGTCCTCGACCTCTCTCGGCTTCCTCGTCAGTCGATCCAGATTCCAGGCGATCACC
Source organism: Agromyces aerolatus (assembly GCF_031432255.1). Classification (NCBI taxonomy): domain Bacteria; kingdom Bacillati; phylum Actinomycetota; class Actinomycetes; order Micrococcales; family Microbacteriaceae; genus Agromyces; species Agromyces aerolatus. The sequence continues at coordinate 167,630 of NZ_JAVKGQ010000005.1, forward strand.
ACATCTACCTCGCGCTTCATCACATCTGAGATCAGCCGCTGGTAGGACGGTCTCTCGCGAGCGCTGGTAGCCGACACGTTGTTATCGATGTAGATCCGTGACGGGTCTACTGACCATCCCTTCGCCACAGCCCGCGCTAGGCAATTCGCACGTTGCCGATCAACCGCGAGTTCGGTTCCCTGAGGATCTGAGGACTGGCGGAGGTACAACGCAACCCTGGTCACAATCTCATCGTGGCTTGCCTGAGTTAACAGGAGGATGCTAGCTAGGAAATCGTTAGTCCGGCTCAGGGCAATGCAGCCCGGCGATGACCATGGTGCACGGTCAGCCAAATCCCGAGGACGCTGCTCAGGCTGGCTTCCTTCGGAGCATCTGGCCCATGCGGGCCGCATTCTCGGCATCGCGTTCGATGCTGCTGTGCTGGTACCGGAGATGTGAGCGGTGGCCCGTGTGCCCCGCCCGCTCCATCAGGTCTCGGTCAGTGGCCCCGGCACGTGCATACGCGGTCAGGCCGGTATGCCGAAGGTCATGAAGATGCGCCCACTCCACGCCGACCTCTTCGCGGAGCGTCTTCCACTTCTCGGCTGCCGTTTTCCGGTTCAGACGATCACCCCGTCGGTTAGTGAACATTGGCGCGTCCGCCGGAGTGTGACGTCTCCCCAAGTAGGCAGCCAGCTCGACGGTGGTGTAAGGGGTCAGGGTGAGGCTCCTGCCCTCCCGGGATGTCTTGGTGCCCGGCTTCATCTGAAAGCCCCCCGGCTCGTATGCGAGCTGCTGTTCGATGGTGAGCCTGCCGGTTGTCGGATCGAAGTGACTTCGATTCAAGCCCGTGACTTCCCCCGCCCTGAGACCACCGTCCATGGTCACCAACAAGAAGATCTTAAAGTCCTCGTCCGCTGCGTCGTAGATCTTCCAGAACTCGTGCAAGGTGAATTCCGGGCGACGTTTGGTCACGTCTCTCCCAGCGCCCTTCACACGGCACGGAGAGGCCGGGATGATCTCATCGTCCAAGGCGTGCTTCATGATCGAGCTAAGCGCCATGTAGGCGTTGCGGCGGTTGGAAGCTGTGGTCTCGACCGTGCTCCACCAATGCTTAACGGTCGTCGGCCGGATGTCCCTCATGCCGTACTTTCCGAAGTAGGGGATGAGTCGAAGTCGTATCTGGCATTCGAAGCCCTTCCAGCTCGTATAAGTCAACTCGCCCTTCCGAGCTTCGAGGACCACAGCGGCATAGTCTGAGAACCGCTCGTCTCCGGCCGTCTCATTCGACCAGACGCCACGAGAGATGTCAGCAATGGCTCTGGCTGCTGCTTCCTCTGCCAGCTTCTTGGTGTCGAACGTGCCTGCGCTCCGGCGCGAACCTTCGGGTGCTGTGTACCGCGCCTGCCATTTGCCGGAGTCAAGTTTTCGGGGGATTTCCATCCTGTCGCTCCCTTCGCCGCGAGTCTTCACGTTCTAGAGACTCAGGCGCGGGCTGAGACTTCGAGTCAACCCCCCGTGCCCAATTCATGCCCAAATCTGGGCACGGCGGGCTACTCTGAACACGCGGAAGACCCCTTCGTTTCTCGAAATAGCGCGGAAGTCGCCCGGGACTTACTTAACTTGCAGATATCCGCGTCCTGGCGTAATCGTTCGACTCGGCCCGTTCCGGCGCGGGCACCGTGCCAAGATTGGCCGCACGCGCACCGCAATCGGACGCACCGCAATCGGACGGGGGCCGCACGCCATGCACATCGAGTTCGCCGAGTCGGCCCGCTCCACGATCGGCATCGAGTGGGAGGTCGCGATCGTCGATCGTGAGACCGGTGAGCTCGCCTCGGTCGGCGACCGGGTGCTCGAGCACCTGCGCGGCCCCGACGGCTCCCCGCACCCGCGGATCACGCACGAGCTCCTCACGAACACGGTCGAGCTCGTGAGCGGCGTGCACACGCGCGTCGCGGGCGCGGTGGCCGACCTCGCCGGCCAGATCGACGAGGTGCGCGCCGCGCTCGACACGATCGGGGCGTACGAGCTCATGTGCAGCGGCTCGCACCCGTTCAGCCAGTGGTACGACCAGTCGCTCACCGACACGGAGCGCTATCGCAAGCTGATCGACCGCACCCGGTGGTGGGGCCGCAACATGATGATCTGGGGCATCCACGTGCATGTGGGGCTGAACGACCGCGACAAGGCCCTGCCGATCCTCGACGGGCTCCTCGCGTACGTGCCGCACCTGCAGGCGCTCTCGGCGTCGAGCCCGTTCTGGGCGGGGGTCGAGACCGGGTACGCCTCCAATCGGGCGCTCATGTTCCAGCAGCTCCCGACCGCCGGCCTGCCCTACCCGCTCGCCGATTGGGCGGCGTACGAGCGATACGTGGACGACCTGGTGCGCACGGGCGTGATCGAGGACCACACCGAGGTCAGGTGGGACATCCGGCCGTCGCCGAAGTGGGGCACGATCGAGGTGCGCGTGTGCGACGGCGTCTCGACGGCGACCGAGGTCGCCGGCATCGCGGCGTTCATCCAGTGCCTCGTCGAATGGATGAGCGAGCGGCTCGACGCGGGCGAGACGCTGCCGGTCCTGCAGCCCTGGTACGTGCGCGAGAACAAGTGGCGCGCCGCCCGTTACGGCATGGACGCCGAGATCATCACGGATGTCGCGGGCTCCGAACGACTCGTCGGCGACGACGTCCGCGACCTCCTGACCGCCCTCGCCCCGGTCGCGCACCGGCTCGGCTGCGGCCCCGAGCTGCAGCTCCTCCGGGAGACGCTCGACGACGGCGCGAGCTATCAGCGGCAGCTCCGCGTCGCGCACGCGGCCGACGGCGACCTCCGCGCGGTCGTCGCGCACCTCACCCGGGAGCTCAGGCAGGGCATGCCGGAGCGCGTCTCCGGCTGAACGCGCGCGGCGGCGGCCGTCCGATCAGCCCGGGATCCGCCGGGTCCGGATGAGCTCGCGGTACCAGTGCGCCGAGTCCTTCGGCAGACGCTCGAGTGTGTCGTAGTCGACCCGGACGATGCCGAATCGCTTGGAGTACCCGAACCCCCACTCGAAGTTGTCCATGAGCGACCACACTTGATAGCCCCGCAGATCCACGCCGCGTTCGATCGCACGGTGCGCAGCGGTGAAATGCCGGCGCAGGTAGTCGACGCGCTCCACGTCGTGCACCGCGGGGCCGTCCGGACCGCTGACGACGACGTCGTCGAACGCGGCTCCGTTCTCGGTGACCATGAGCGGCAGCCCGGGGTACGACGTGTGCAGCGCGACGAGGAGGTCCTCGAGACCGGACGGGTCGATGTTCCAGCCCATCGCGGTGTACGGCCCGGGCTGCTCGAGGAACTCCACGTGCTCGGACCCCGGCCATGGCGAGCCACCCATGTCCTTGTGCCCGTCGGCCTGCACGCGGGGCGAACGTCCGTCCCACATCTGCACGGTCACGGTCGAGTAGTAGTTCACCCCGAGCAGGTCGAGCGGTTGACGGATCAGCTCGGTGTCGCCGGGCCGCACGAACGCCCAGTCGGTCACCTGCTTCGTGTCCTCGATGACGTCGGCGGGGTACTCGCCGTCGAGCAGCGGACCGAGGAACAGGCGGTTCGCGAGCCCGTCGATGCGGCGGGCCGCCTCGGCCCCGGTCGGCCCCGCGGGCCGGATGACGTGCAGGTTCAGGGTGATGGAGCACTCGGCGCCGGGCAGCACATCGCGGATCGCCCGAACGGCGAGGCCGTGTGCGAGGTTGAGGTGATGCACGGCGGCGAGCGCCTTCGCGCCGTCCATCAGGCCCGGCGCGTGGGCGCCCGAGCCGTAGCCGAGGTAGGCGCTGCACCACGGCTCGTTGAGGGTCGTCCAGACGGTCACGCGTTCGCCGAGCCGCTCGGCGACGATACGCGCGTACTCGGCGAACGCCTCGGCCGTCGAGCGCGCGGTCCAGCCGCCCTCGTCTTCGAGGGCCTGTGGCAGGTCCCAGTGGTAGAGCGTCGCGATCGGCCGGATGCCTCGGGCGATCAGCCCGTCCACGAGACGCTCGTAGAACGCCAGCCCGGCCTCGTTGACCGGGCCGCGACCGGTCGGCTGGATGCGCGGCCACGCGATCGAGAAGCGGTACGCCTCGAGACCGAGCCCGCTCATGAGGTCGAGGTCGGCGTCGAGCCGGTGGTAGTGGTCGTCGGCGACGTCGCCGGTGTCGCCGTTCCAGACCTTCCCGGGCGTGTGGCTGAACGTGTCCCAGATCGACGGCCCCCGGCCGTCCTCGTCGGCGGCGCCCTCGATCTGGTACGCGGCGGTCGCCGAGCCGAACAGGAAGTCGTCGCCGAACGCGAGGCCTGCGTCGCGGTAGTCGGAGGTGCCGGTCGTCATCGCTCGAGCTCCAGTCTCACGGGTGGTCCGCCTCGCGTCGCAGGGATCGACCACGACGTGCCGGCGCGACCCACTGTAACCCGGCTCAGTACCAGTAGTCCCCGGTCGCCGCGTGATACTCGGCGAGGAACCGCGACTCACCGGTGCGCCAGGGCTCGGCCGCGGGCGAGTGCGGCAGCAGGTAGGCGGGCTGGAACTCGACGACCGGCGCGAATGCCGTCTTGAAGGTCTGGATCCCGGTGCCGTTCCCCGCGCCGGAATCGGGTGGTGGCACGTGGCCCAGGTCGTAGGCGGTGATCCCGCCAGCGATGAGCTCCTGCATGACACGCCACTGCAGCAGCCGGGACGCCATGAGGTTCGGGACGTCGCGCAGGGAGCCCCCGTCCTTGTACCAGGCTCGCGGGCCGTACCTGGCGATGAACGCACCCGACACCACGCGACCCTCGTGCCGCGCGAGGTAGAGCTCGCCGCGCCCGTCGGCGGCGAAGCCGGCCCAGACCGCCCTCAGGTAGTCGTCGCGACGGAAGAACGCGCCCGACCGTTCCTCGGTCACGCGCACGAGCGCGAGCATCTCCTCGCTTCCCGGTCCGCCGACCTCGACGCGCTCGACCTCGACGCCGTTGCGCTCACCGATCCGGATCTCGGCACGCGCGCGCTTCTTCATCCGCGCGAGCACCTCGTCGGCTCCGTCGGCGAGATCCGCGACGACCGCGAACCGGTACTGCGAGGCCCTCGTCGGCAGCCAGCCGGCAGCGGCGAACGCGGCATCCAGCCCGGGGTCGCGCTCCTGGTAGATCTCGAGCTTCGTGGCGAACGCCTCGCCGCGCTCGGCGTGCACGCGCTCGGTGAGCGCTGGGACGTCCGCGACGGTGACGCCCGTGAGTCGGGGGATGTGCCGGAGCCGGCCGGTGCCGGGCGCCTCGCGCTCGAAGACGAGGGCGGGCAACTCGGCGGCGACGCCGAGATCGGCGGCGCCGACCCGCCAGGGGCCGCCCGAGCGGATCCGTGCCCAGGTTCGGCTCTGCATGAAGTGCGGCGCCGAATGGCTCGCGAGCACGCGTTCGTCCCAGTCCGGAGTGACACGACCTCTCGCCACGGTGTCCGCGATCACCGGCGTCTCCTCTCCGGTGGCTGAGCTGCGTGCGTGTACGGCTCACCATACCGGGCGTTACGGCCGGACGACGCGACCGCCGCGGCAGCCGCGGCGATCTCGCGCGATCGGTCCCGTCGCGCGTCAGGTGTGGTTCGGCCCGCCGCCCCGCCTTAGGGTGGTCGCATGACCGAACCCCGGCTCGAACTCGACGGCGAACACGTTCACGCTCGACTGCTGCCGGGGCGCGGCACGAACGGCGGGTACTCGCTCATCATCGACGGCACGACGCAGTCGCATGTGAATCCCGCCGATCCGCTCGATCTGCAGCTCGAGTACGTGCGCGAGATCGCCGCAGTGCTGAGCTCGTGGAAGCCGGCCGACGAGCCGCTGTCCGTGCTCCACCTCGGGGCGGGCGGTCTGACGCTCCCCCGGTTCGTCGCCGCACGGTGGCCCTCGGCGCGACAGCACATCGTCGAGCTGCACCGCGAGCTGTTCGAGTTCGTGCTCGACGCGCTCCCGCTGCGCGACGACGTCGAGCTCACGGTCGAGTTCGACGATGCGCGCACCGCGGTCGATCGTGCCGCGAGGCAGCAGGGCGGATACGACGTGGCGATCGTCGACGTCTTCTCGGGCAGCGTCGCCCCGCCGACGGTCGGCACCGTCGAGTTCTTCGCGGCGCTCCGCGAGCTCCTCGCCCCGGGTGCGCTGATCATCGTGAACACGCTCGGCGGTGGCGACCTGGAGCTCGCCCGGCGCATGGCGGCGACGCTCGCCGTCGAACAGGGCGAACGAGCCGTGATCGCCGCTCGGCCCGTGCTCGTCGGCGGTGCTCCGGGCAACCTCGTGCTCGTGGCATCCGAGGCACCGCTCCCCCTCGATGCGACCATCGCCGCGCTCGCGGCCGAGCCGCGACCCGTCGAGGTGCTCACGGGTGACGAGCTCGCAGCGTTCGCCGACGGCGCCGAACCGAGGCACGACGGGGCCTCCAGCTGAGCATGCGCCGCACGGCAGGTTCGCTCGCGGTGCTCGGCGCACTGCTCGCGCTCGCCGTCGCGGCACCGGCAGCGGGCCCCGCGACCGCGTCGGAACCCGATCCGCGCGCGCCGGCGATGGGTCCGGGACTCGAATGGGTCGCGCATCGCGACAACCCGTTCCGTCAGGGCGACGACCCCGATTTCATCAACTCCGACCTCGCGTTCACGGGCGACCACCTGATCCAGGGCAACTTCGCGGGGTTCAGCGTGTGGGACATCGCCGACCCCGCGAACCCCGACCTCAGGAGCACCATGCCGTGCACGGGGGGCCAGGGCGACGTCAGTGCGGTCGGCGACCTCGTGATCGTGTCCATCGACGAGACGATGTCGAGCGACGCGTGCGATGCCGTACGCGTCCCGGAGACCGAGGAGAACTGGGAGGGACTGCGTCTCTTCGACGTGAGCGATCCTTCGGCGCCACGCCACGTCGGATCGGTCCGCACCAGGTGCGGCTCGCACACGCACACCGTCGTGCCCGATCCGGCGGACGCCACGCGGGTCTTCGTCTACGTCAGCGCGTACAGCCGCGGCGCCTCGCTGAACTGCACGGGGCGCAACCCGCTGCAGATCGTGTCGATCCCGCTCGCGACCCCCGAGCAGGCCACGATCGCCGGTGAGCTGGACCTGTTCGACGACGAGACCGCGTTCGGCCCGGGCGACCGCGTCGCGGGCGGCGCCGAGACGCGCAGCACGACCGGATGCCACGACATCACGGCGTACCCGGCCAAGGCGCTGGCCGTGGCCGCGTGCCGCGGCGACGGGCTGCTGCTCTCCATCGCCGACCCCCTGAGCCCGGTCGTGCTGCAGCGGGTGCGCGACGCCAACGTCGCGTTCTGGCACTCGGGCATCTTCGACAACGACGCGACCGCGGTGGTCTTCCAGGACGAGCTCGGCGACGGGTTCATCAACACGTGCTCTCCCGCGTTCGGCGGCGACCGCGGGGCGGACGCGATCTGGTCCCTCACCGACGGCGTGCTCGAGCACCGGTCCTACTTCAAGATCCCGCGACCCCAGTCCGACCTCGAGAAGTGCGTCGCGCACTCGGGCGGCCTGATCCCCGTGCCCGGGCGCTTCATCGTCGCGCAGGCGTGGCTCGAGGGCGGCGTCTCGGTCATCGATCTCACGGATCCCGCCGCGCCGACCGAGCTCACGTACTTCGATCGTCCGAGCTACGGCTACTCGATGGACTTCACCGCGGGCATCTGGTCGGTCTACTTCTACAACGGCCATCTGTTCGCCAGCGACATGTACGACGGGCTCGAGGTGCTTCGGCTCACCGACCCGCTCTTCGCCGACGCCGCGAGGTACACCGCGGGCGACCTCAACCCGCAGACGCAGCCGGCGTACTCGTGGGTGTGGCGTGAGGCGCCGCTGCTGCCCGCGGATGCGGCGGGCCGCGCCGCGCTCGCCCCGCTCGAGCTGTCACCCGCGGAGGTGCAGCCCGGCGAGACGCCGACCGTCGAGGTCGCACTGCCGGCCGGCTCGCTCGAACCCGGTGAGACGGTCGACGTCTGGTGGATGCCCGGGGCGAGCGTGCTCGCGACGCTCACCGCGACCGCCGACGGCGCGCTCGCGCCGACGATCGTGACCGTGCCCGGACCGCTCGAGGCCGGCGACTACGACCTGGTCGCGCGCGGCGACCGCACGAGCGACCGGCTCGCGCTCGGCGTGCTCGAGGTCGCGGCACCCGAGCCCACGCCGACCCCCGAGCCCGCCGCGGGAGCCGACGGGATGCCGAACGGCTGGCTCATCGGCATCGCCGCGGGGGCGCTGCTGATCGGCGCGGCCGCGGGGTGGGTGGCGCGCCGGCGCGCGAAGGTGCTCGCGAAACGACGGTCCACGAGCGAGCACAGCCCGTGATGCTTCGCCGGTCGAGGAGCGCGCGACGAAGGAGCACGCGTATCGAGACCCGGTGGTTGCGCGGCGACACAGGCGTACGAGGTCTCGATACGCTCGCTGGCGCTCGCTACTCGACCACCGGGTGGCGGATCGGGGTCATCGCCCTCGCGCTGGCCCTCGGGGGCTGCACGGCGGACGGCGGCGCCGGCGAGACATCCGCCCCGCCCGAGGCATCCGCCCCGCCCGAGGCGAGCGAGCAGGCCACCCAGGCCGACGCCGACTGGATGGCGGGCATGGCCGAACACCACGACCAGGCCGTCGCGCTCGCGCGACTCGCCGCCGGCCGCGCCGCGGATCCTGAGGTGCGCGCCTCAGCCGAGCGCATCGCGACCGGGCAAGCGGCGGAGGCGGCCGCCCTCCGTGCCTGGCTCGATGCCCGCGGGCTCGGCGGGCACGGGGCCGACCACGACGCGGCCGGCATGCCCGGCGAGATCAGCGCGACGACGTTCACGCAGGCCGAGTCGGCGACGGGCGCCGCATTCGACCGGATCTTCCTCGACGCGATGATCCGCCATCACGAGGGCGCGGTGCAGATGAGCGAGGAGCGCCTCGCGACGGCCGGCGACCCGGCCGTCGCCCGCTGGGCGCGCACGATCGCGACCGGTCAGTCGATCGAGATCGACCGTCTGCGCGCGATCGCCGCCCGCCTCCTCGCCGACTGATACCGATCTCCGCCGAGTGACCGCACGAATCGTTCACTCCCGACGCGGACCGGCATCATTCGGCGCACGGGAGGGCAAGGGATGAGCGTCAGCGGCCGAGCATCTTCTGCAGGGCGGCGAGCTCTTCCTCGGTCGGGGCGCCCTTGGCGCCCGTGCCACCGCCGAGACCGAAGCCCGCGCCGCTCGGCGCGTTCGACTGCCCCGGCACCGGGCCGCCGGCCGCAATCGCGGCGTTCTCGGCCGCGCGCTTGGCCGGATTGCCCGACCGGGACGCGTTGCCGCCCTTCTTCTTGCCCTTGGCCTTGCGCGAGCCGCCGCCGCCACCGAAGCCGGCACCCGGGATCGGGCCCATGCCCGGCACCTGCGGAACCCCGCCGCGGGCGACCGTCTTCATCATCTTCGCGGCCTGCTCGAACCGCTGCACGAGCTGGTTCACGTCGGTCACGGTCATGCCGGACCCGCGCGCGATGCGGAGGCGCCTGGAACCGTTGAGGAGCTTGGGGTTGCGGCGCTCGGCCGGCGTCATCGACTGGATGATCGCCTCGGTGCGCACGATCTCTTTCTCGTCGAACTGGTCGAGCTGCTGGCGCAGGCCGCCCGCGCCCGGGAGCATGCCGAGCATCTTCTTGATCGATCCGGCGCCGCGCAGCTGCTGCATCTGGGCGAGGAAGTCCTCGAGCGTGAACTGCTCGTTAGCGAGTTTCTCGGCGACCTTCATCGCCTCTTCCTCGTCGAAGGCCTGCTGGGCCTGCTCGATGAGCGTGAGGATGTCGCCGAGGTCGAGGATGCGGCTCGCCATGCGGTCGGGGTGGAACGGCTCGAAGTCGTCGAGCCCCTCACCCGTCGACGCGAACATGATCGGGCGGCCAGTGACCGAGGCCACCGAGAGCGCCGCACCGCCGCGCGCGTCGCCGTCGAGCTTGGTGAGCACGACGCCCGTGAAGTCGACGCCGTCCTGGAACGCCTTCGCCGTGGCGACCGCGTCCTGACCGATGATCGCATCGATCACGAACAACACCTCGTCGGGGTCGGTCGCCTTGCGGATGTTCGACGCCTGCTTCATGAGCTCGGCGTCGACGCCGAGGCGGCCCGCGGTGTCGATGATGACGATGTCGTGCTGCGCCCGCTCGGCGTGCTTCACGGCGTCCTTCGCGACCTTCACGGGGTCACCGACGCCGTTGCCCGGCTCGGGGGCGAAGACCGTGACGCCGGCCTGACCACCGACGACCTGCAGCTGGTTCACCGCATTGGGACGCTGGAGGTCGGCGGCGACGAGCAGCGGCGTGTGGCCCTCTTTGACGAGGTGCTTCGCGAGCTTGCCCGCGAGCGTCGTCTTGCCGGCGCCCTGGAGGCCGGCGAGCATGATGACGGTCGGCGGGTTCTTCGCGAACTGCAGGCGGCGCTGCTGGCCGCCCAGGATGCCGACGAGCTCTTCGTTGACGATCTGCACGACCTGCTGCGCGGGGTTCAGCGCGCGATTGACCTCGTCGCCGAGCGCACGCTCGCGCACGGTCGCCGTGAACTCCTTGACCACCGGGAGCGCGACGTCGGCGTCGAGCAGGGCGCGCCGGATCTCGCGCACGGTGCCGTCGACGTCGGCCGCCGACAGCTTGCCCTTGGTGCGGAGGTTCTTGAAGGTCTCCGCCAGGCGGTCGGAGAGGGTGCCGAAAGTAGCCATGATCCCTCGATTCTAGGCGAGAGCGACCCAGGCCTCGCTGAGAGCGGATGCCTCGTGGCGGAACCCGGGCGCTGCGGGTCAGCCCTCGAAGCGCACGTCGACGATCTCGCGGTCGAGATCGATCGCCGCGACGAGGCGCTCGTCGGTGTCTTCGGGCGCGAGCGCATACGCGAACTCCGCGAACGCATCGCCCGGTTCGTCAAGCTCGGGGCGAAGGTCCACGCGCTCGAGCGTCAGCGAGCGCAGCGCATCGACCTGACGGTCGCCCGAGTCTCGACCGATCGCCGCCTCGACCTCATCGGCCTGCTCGAGATCGGCGTCGAGCACCGCCTCGAGGAACTGCACGACGGGCGACGAACGCTGATCGAGCTGGCTCACGAACGCCGAACGCAGCTCGTCGTCGACGAGCTCGAGCTCGCCGACCAGCGTCGCCGCGCGGTCGAGCGACGAGGTCGAGACCGCCTCGCCCTCGGCGTCGAGCACCACCTCGACCCGCTGGTCCGCGTACTCCACCGTCTCCGACCAGTAGTCGCCGACGATGCCGAAGTAGTCGTGCTCGGTGGCCATGTCTCCCCTGTTCCTATCCGACGAGCTTCTGCGCGAAGACGTGCGGCGTGAAGCCCGTGAGGTCGCCGATGCCCTCGCCCTGACCGATGAGCTTGATCGGCAGCCCCGTCTTCTCCTGCACCGCGAGCACGAACCCGCCCTTTGCGCTGCCGTCGAGCTTGGTGAGCACGAGCCCCGTGACCCCGCCGTGCTCGATGAACGCCTCGGCCTGGGCGAGCCCGTTCTGCCCGGTCGTGCCGTCGAGCACGAGCAGGACCTCGCTGATCGGGGCGAGCTTCTCGACCACGCGCTTGATCTTGCCGAGCTCGTCCATGAGCCCGCCCTTCGTGTGCAGCCGGCCGGCCGTGTCGATGATCACGATCTCGGTGCCGTCGCGCTGTGCGCGCTCCACCGTCTGGAAGGCCACCGAAGCGGGGTCCTGCCCCTCACGCTCGGGACGCACGATCCCGACGCCGGCACGCTCGGCCCACGTCGCGAGCTGGTCCACCGCCGCGGCGCGGAACGTGTCGGCCGCGCCGACGACGACCGAGCGGTCGTAGGTGCGCAGGAACCTCGCGAACTTGCCGATCGTCGTGGTCTTGCCGACCCCGTTCACGCCGACGACGAGCACGACCGCTGGACGCTCGGTGAGTCTGAGCGTCGGGTCGTACTTCGCGAGCCGCTCCTCGACGATCTCACGGAGCATCCGCTGCACGTCGCGCGGGTCGGTCGTCTTGTACCGCTCGACCTGCGCGCGGATCTGCTCCACGATCTCCTCGGTGACCGCCGGACCGAAGTCGGCCGTGATGAGCGCGGTCTCGAGGTCCTCCCAGGTGTCCTCGTCGATCGTCTTCGTCCCGAAGATGTTCCGGAGGGCCGAGCCGAGCGACCAGGAAGCACGTTCCACCATGGCTCCTAGCCTGCCATGCCCGAAGGCTCCGAGCGGCGCAAGGGGTTGTCCGCTCACCACGACGACCGAAAGGCTCGAACCTGGACGGAAGGAGACGCATGACCCTCGTGGGATACCACGCCTCGCACGAACAGATTCCGCCCGCCGGGCTCCTGCGCGCCGTGCAGCGCGCCGAGGAGGCCGGCTTCCAGGCGGCCATGTGCAGCGACCATCTCGCGCCCTGGGGACACCGGCAGGGCGAGTCCGGCCACGCCTGGACCTGGCTCGGTGCCGCCCTGCAGGCGACGAGCCTGCCGTTCGGCGTTGTCACGGCCCCCGGCCAGCGGTATCACCCCGTCGTGCTCGCGCAGGCCATCGGGACGCTCGAGTCGATGTTCCCGGGACGGTTCTGGCCGGCGATCGGCAGCGGCGAGGCCATGAACGAGCACGTGACCGGCGAGCCCTGGCCGCCCAAGCCCGAGCGCGATGCGCGCATGGTGGAATGCGTCGACGTCATCCGTCGTCTGCTCGCGGGTGACGAGGTGTCGCACGACGGGCTCGTGCGGGTCGACCGCGCTCGGGTCTGGAGCCGGCCCGCGTCGCCGCCGCCGCTCGTCGCCGCCGCCGTCAGCGCCGAGAAGGCCGCTTCGGCTGCGACCTGGGCCGACGGGCTCATCACGGTCAAGCAGAAACCCGCAGCGCTGCGGCACGTCATCGACGCGTACCGGGGGGCCGGAGGACGCGGCCCGATCACGCTGCAGGTCCACCTGAGCTACGCCGCCACGGCCGACGAGGCGCTCGCCATCGCCCACGACCAGTGGCGGAACGGACTCGTGGGCCCGCCCGACTGCTGGGACATCGCCATGCCATCCGAGTTCGACGCGCGTGTCGCCGACGCCCGGCCCGCCGAGGTCGCCGAGACGGTGCTCGTGTCCGCCGACCCGGCCGAGCACCTCGACCAGCTCGCCGAGCTCGTCGCACTCGGCTTCGACCGGGTCTTCCTGCACCATGTCGGGCAGCACCAGGACGCGTTCATCGACGTGTTCGGCGAGCGCGTGGTGCCCGAGCTCGCCGCGGCCGGCGCGACCGAGGAGGTGCCCCGGTGAAGATCACCGCACGCGGCGACCTCTGGTGGAAGACCGCGGTCGTCTACTGCCTCGACGTGGAGAAGTACCTCGACTGGAACGACGACGGCATGGGTGACTTCGAGGGGCTCGCCCACCGGCTCGACCATCTCGCCGACCTCGGGGTGAGCTGCATCTGGCTGATGCCGTTCCAGCCCTCGCCCCGCCAGGACGACGGGTACGACATCACCGACTTCCAGACGACCGATCCGAAGCTGGGCTCGCTCGGCGACTTCGTCGAGTTCATCCGCCTCGCGCGCGACCGGGGCATTCGGGTGATCATGGACTTCGTCATGAACCACACGTCCGACCAGCACCCGTGGTTCAAGGACGCCAAGCGCAGTCGCGACGCGCGACGGCGGGACTGGTACGTGTGGCGCGACGAGCCTCCGGAGCGCCCGCAGCAGACGGTGTTCCCCGGCGAGGAGTCGGGCGTCTGGGAGTACGACGAGCGGACCGAGCAGTACTACCTGCACAGCTTCTACCGGCACCAGCCCGACCTGAACATCGCCAACCCCGAGGTCCGGGACGAGATCGCCAAGACGCTGGGGTTCTGGCTGGAGCTCGGCGTGAGCGGCTTCCGCGTCGATGCGGTGCCGTTCCTGATCGAGCCGCCCGCGGGGGTCGACATCGGCAACCCGCACGAGTTCCTCCGAGACATCCGCCGCTTCCTGCAGCGACGGTCCAGCGAGGCCATCCTCCTGGGCGAGGTGAACCTGCCGTACGAGGGCCAGCTCGACTTCTTCGGGCACGTGGATGCGCCGGCCGAGCTCACGATGCAGTTCGACTTCCCGGCCATGCAGCGCATGTATCTCTCGCTGGTGCGCGAGGACGCCACGCCGCTCGCCGACATGCTGGCGTCCAGGCCCGAGATCCGGGTCGAGGCGCAATGGGCGAACTTCGTGCGCAACCACGACGAGCTGACGCTCGATCAGCTCTCCGAGGGCGAGCGGCAGGAGGTCTTCGAGGCCCTCGGACCCGAGGAGCGCATGCAGGCGTACGGTCGCGGCATCGTCAGGCGGCTGCCGCCGATGGTCGCGGGCGACCCGCGCCGGATCGCGCTCATGTACAGCCTCATGTTCTCGTTGCCCGGCACGCCCGTGCTGTTCTACGGCGAGGAGATCGGCATGGGTGAGAACCTCGACATCGGCGGGCGCATGTCGGTGCGCACACCCATGCAGTGGTCGACGGAGGCGAACGGCGGGTTCTCGCGGGCCCCGGCCCGGAAGCTCGTCTCGAAGCCACCGACGGACGGGTATGCGCCGGAGCACGTGAACGTCGAGGCGCAGATGCACGATCCCGACTCGCTGCTCAGCAAGATCCGGACCTTCGCCACGACGTACCGCAGCTCACCCGAGATCGGCTGGGGCCGGTTCGAGCTGCTCGAGCACGGGGAGAAGTCGGTGCTGGCGCACCGGCTCACGGCCGACTTCGGCAGTTTCATCGCCGTGCACAACTTCGCGCCGAACCCCGTGCACGTGGGACTCAAGCTCGGTGAGCTGTTCGACGACGCGCGTCTGTCCGACCTGTTCAGCCAGGAGGTCGTCGGGATCGACGATCGCGGCCGCACCGAGGTCGAGGTCGGGGCGTACGGCTACCGCTGGTTCCGCATCGTCGACCCGACCGACCGGCGGCTCACCTGACCGGGGCGGCCACCCGACGCGATCCGGCGAGCCCGGTTCAGCTGGCGCGTTCCTCACGGACGCGCTGCCCGACGACCGCCGAGACGCCGTCCTGGCGCATGGAGACGCCGTAGAGCGCGTCGGCGATCTCCATGGTGCGCTTCTGGTGCGTGATGACGATGAGCTGGCTCGACTCGCGGAGCCCCTCGAACGTCGTGAGCAGGCGCCCGAGGTTGGCGTCGTCGAGCGCGGCCTCGACCTCGTCCATGATGTAGAACGGGCTGGGGCGCGCCTTGAAGATCGCCATCAGGAGCGCGACCGCGGCGAGCGAGCGCTCACCGCCCGACAGCAGCGAGAGCCGTTCGATCTTCTTGCCCGCCGGGCGGACGCTGACCTCGATGCCCGTGGTGAGCAGGTCGTCGGGGTCCGTGAGCGAGATGCTGCCGGTGCCGCCGGGGAACAGCACGGGGAACACCTCGGCGAACGCCTCGCGCGTGTCCTCGAACGCCGAGCGGAAGATGTTCTCCATCTTGCCGTCGATCTCCTCGATGATCGTGAGCAGGTCTTTGCGCGTGTTCGCGAGGTCGGTGAGCTGCTCGGTGAGGAAGGCGTGACGCTGCTCGAGCGCCGCGAACTCCTCGAGCGCGAGCGGGTTGACCCGGCCGAGCTGCGCGAGCTTGCGCTCGGCTGCGGCAAGGCGACGCCGTTGCTCGTCACGGTCGAAGGGTCGGGCGGATGCCTCGGGCGCGGCGTCGTCCGTCTCGGGGCCGTCGTCCGTCTCGGGGCCGTCGTCCGTCTCGGGACCGTCGTACGCCTCGGGGCCGTCGTCCGCCTCGATCGCCGCGGACGCTCCCGGCACGGGCTGCTCGGGCCCGTACTCGGTCACGAGCACGTCCTCGCTCAGCCCCAGCTCGGACTCGGCTCGCTCGACGAGCCCCGACAGGTGGAGCTTCTTCTCGTAGATCCGCAGCTCGAGCCCGTGGACGTCTTCGGTGACCGCGTGCAGTCGTTCGCGCACGGCCGCCTCGTCGCGGCGATGACGCATGAGCTCCTCGTTGCGGCTCGCCCGCTCCCCCTCGGCCCGGCCGAGCGCCACGCGGGCCTCGGCCACCGAGCGGTCGACGGAGGCGAGCACCTCGGGCAGCGCCTCGGCGACCCCGGACGCCGCCTCGAGCTGCGCCCGGCGCACCACGGCCCTGCGAGCCGCGTCGACCGCCGCCTGCTGCTCGGCCTCGAACGTGCGCTCGAGGCCCGCGATCCGCTGCTGCTCCGAGCGCACGCGCTCACGCGCCGTCTCGACCCGGAGCCGGTGCTCGACCTCGGCCTCACGCGCACGCTCGAGGGCACCCAGCGCGTCGTCGCGGATCGAGGCGTCGAGCACCGGGCGAGGTGCCTCGCGCGCGGCCTCGAGCTCGTGCTTGGCCGTCTCCGCGGCCTGCTCGATCTCGCCGACGCGTTCCTCGGCGTTCGCGAGCGCTTGACCGAGGCGATCGGCCTCGGACTCGGCGGACTCGGCCCGCACCCGGGCCCGGTTCAGCTGTTCGGTGCGCTGCGCGAGCTGCGCGTCGTACTCGCGCAGTGCGGTGAGCGCGAGCTTGGCCTGCGCTTTCGCGTGCGCGTGCGCCTCGCGCTGTTCGCCCAGCTCGAACCGGTCCCGGTCGAGCTGCTGCTGCACCTCTTCGGCGCGGGCCGAGGCGCGGTCGCGCTCGGCGATCAGCTCGATGCGGCTCTGGGTCCGCCCGCTGCCACCGCGGAGCACGAACCGGCCGACCACTGTGCCGTCGCGCGTGATGACGGTCGCGGGCCGCTCGAGCGCCGCGACCGCCGGCGCCGCGGTGCGGGCCGCGTCGAGATCCTCGGCGACGAGCACCTCGGCGAGCAGCGCGAGCACGCCCTGCGGTGCGCGCACGATGCTCGCGGCCGGCACGAGGCCATCGACCGTGAGCGGATCGGGGACCCGTGCCGACGGCGTCGCGATCGCGAGGGCCACCCGGCCGAGGTCGTCGCGCTCGGCGTGCTCGAGCGCCCGGAATGCGGCGTCGGGGTTCGCGACGAGCACGGCGTCGGTGAGCGAGCCGAGCGCCGCGGCGATCGCCGCCTCGTAGCCCGGCTCGACGAGCAGCTGCTCGGCGAGGAGCCCGAGCACGCCCGGCACCTCCGATGCGGCGACGGCGGCCGAGCCGTCGCGCTGATCGAGCGCGAGCGACAGCGCGCCGATGCGCGCCGCGAGCGCGTCCCGCTCGCGCTCGCGCTCGTGCAGGCCCTCACGGATGCGCTCGATCTCGCCCTCGGCCTCGACGACGCGCGTCTGGGCCAGCTCGTACGCCTCGTCGAGGTCGGTGTCGACGTGCTCGGCCTGCTCGGCCTCGGCCTCGAGCCGCGCGAGCTCGGCGGCCGCCGTGGCGCGGCGCTCGGCCGAGCCCTCGAGGGCGTTGCGGTGCCGCAGCACCTCGCCGCGTACGGCCGCGAGGCGGCTCGCCGCGGCATCCGCCTGGCCCGTGAGCTTGGACACGCGCAGGTCGTACTCGGAGACCTGCGCCGCCTGCGACTGGATGACCTGGTCGACGCGGTCGAGCTCGGCTCGCGCCGCGGCCGTCGCGGTGATGGCCGACTCGAGCGCGTCCTGCGCGTCGCCGATGCCCTCGCGCAGCGTGTCGAGCTCGTCGGTCGCCTGCTCGATCGCCTGTCGGGTGACGGTCGGCTGCACCTCGGACTCGCCGGAGTCGGCGCCGAGCAGCGCGAGTCGCTGCCGCGCGAGCGCATCGAGCGCGCGCAGCTTCTCCTGTGCGGCCTCGAGGGCGAACGCCGTGCCGCGCGCCTCGTCGACACCATCGCCGAGGTGCGCCTGCTCGAGCCGCTCGACCTTCGCCTGGTGCTGCTCGAGCTCCTGCTGGAGCACGAGTCGTTCGGCGTGCCGTTCGTGCTCGCTCTTGCCGTGCTCGTCGAGCGCGCGGCGGAGCGTCACGACCTCGTCCGCGAGCAGGCGCGCGCGCGCATCGCGCACCTCGGCCTGGATCGTCGCGGCCTCGCGCGCGACCTCGGCCTGCCGCCCGAGCGGCTTGAGCTGACGGCGCAGCTCGCCCGCGAGATCGGACAGGCGCGTGAGATTGGCCTGCATCGCGTCGAGCTTGCGCAGCGTCTTCTCTTTGCGACGGCGATGCTTGAGGATGCCCGCGGCCTCCTCGATGAAGCCGCGGCGGTCGACGGGGGTCGCGTGCAGCACGGTGTCGAGCTGACCCTGGCCGACGATCACGTGCATCTCCCGGCCGAGCCCGGAGTCGCTCAGCAGCTCCTGCACGTCGAGCAGCCGGCAGCCCTCGCCGTTGATGGCGTACTCGCTCGACCCGTTGCGGAACAGCGTGCGCGAGATGGTGACCTCGCTGTACTCGATCGGCAGCGCACCGTCGGAGTTGTCGATCGTGAGGCTCACCTCGGCGCGGCCGAGCGGGCCACGCGTCGACGTGCCCGCGAAGATGACGTCCTCCATCTTGCCGCCGCGGAGCGACTTCGCCCCCTGCTCGCCCATGACCCAGGCCAGCCCGTCGACCACGTTCGACTTGCCCGAGCCGTTCGGGCCGACGATGCACGTCACACCGGGCTCGAACGCGAACGTGGTCGGCTGTGCGAAGGACTTGAAGCCCTTGAGCGTCAGGCTCTTGAGGTACATGCTCCCCCGGTCGGAATGCTGCGGATGCCTCGGCAAAGCGTACCCGAGCGGATGCCACGTGCCCGGTCGCGCGCGCCGGTGAAGCCCTTGTTGATCGAGTAGCGACGCGTTGCCGCCGCCCGGACCTGCCGGATAGACTCGTCGGCTGCCCGAGCGCCGGGCTGCGGAAGGAGCATCCGCTCGTGGCGATCGAGATCGCACCGATCCCCCTGCCCGAGCAGCTCGGCACGCCCGAGGCCCGGGCGTTCGAGGCGTACGCCGAGCTCGCGGAGCAGCTCGAGGTCGAGCTGCTCGGCACGGCCGACGTGAGCTACACCGCTCAAGAGCTGCTCGTGTTCGCGCGCGATCGCCGCTACAGCGCGCGTGAGGCGATCGGCGCCTGGGACGGCGCTCGGCTCGTGGGCGTCGCCGACCTGCAGTGGGAGCAGGACGCCGACGCGACCACGGCGTACAGCGTGGCGTTCGGTGTCGTGCCCGAACGCCGGCGCGAGGGCATCGGAGTCGGACTGCTCGAGGCCCTCGAGGCACGCGCGCGGGAGGTCGGCCGCCCGGGCCTCGTGCTGATGGCCGCGCACGCGTTCGACGACGGGTCGGGCGATCGGGTCCGGCCACCGCAGGGCGACGCGAGCCTGCCCGCCTCGCTGCCGGCGGTACGGTTCGCCCGCGCCCACGGCTACGAGCTTGGCCAGCTCGATCGCATGAGCGTGCTCGAGGTGACCGGCCGGGACGACGAGTTCCGCGGTCGGCTTGACGCCGCGGCGGCCGACGACGGCTATCGCATCGTCGTCTGGCGGGATCACGCGCCCGACGAGCTCGTCGACTCGCTCGCGCGGGCGCACCAGCGCATGTCGGTCGACGCACCCGCGGGCGCGATCTCGTACGAGGAGGAGCTCTGGGACGCGGCGCGCGTCCGCGCCGACGAGGCGCAGTCGCTCGAGGCCGGGCGCCTCACGCTCACCGCGGCCGCGGTGTCGGCGGCGGGCGAGGTCGCGGGCTACACGCAGCTCACCCTGCCGCCCGGGAAGACCGCCGTCTACCAGGACGACACGCTCGTGCTCGGCCCGCACCGCGGCCACGGCCTCGGCCTCCGGCTGAAGCTCGCCAACCTCGTCGCGCTCGCCGACACCGCGCCCGAGCGCGAACGCGTCTACACCTGGAACGCCGACGAGAACGCCCACATGCTCGCCATCAACCTCGCCCTCGGCTTCACGCCCGTCGCCATCGAGTCCGCCTGGCAGCGCCCCGCGTCGTAGCCCGAGGGAAGCGGCAGCGCGTCACGACTTCTTCGTAGCGACGAAGGCGTCGAAGTCGAAGGGCTCGCGCTCGCCACTCGTTTCTCCGGCACGAGGGCGGCGCGGAGCGCCGCCAGGCGTGGCACCAGTTTTCGTACTACACTCGACGTAGTACGAAATAGGGCGAGGGGGTGCCGGTGCGAGTACGAGTGCATCCGCGAGTCATGGCTCGACACCCCGAGGTCACCGAGGAGGATGTGGTCGAAGCGTTCGAGGGCACTCTGCGATCTCGAGCCCGCGATACCCATCCGGTGCTTTGGGTCGGCGTGGGAACGGATGCGAGCGGTCGGCTGTTGGAGTACATCGCGGTGGAAGAGGAGCCCACTGGTTGGCTGGTGTTTCACGCGATGCCGGCGACGAAGAAGGTACTCACCGAGGTTGGACTGAGGAGGTAGGCAGATGAAGAAGTACAGCGATGTGAACGGCACGCCGTTCACCGACGAAGACATCGAGCAGTGGGCCGCCGAGGCCGAATCCGAGCAGGGTTACACGGGCAAGCACCGCGGCCCCTCGCAGCCGGGACGGCCCGTCAGCGTGGGCGCGGAGGCGCGCCCGTTCACGCTGCGGCTCGACGCCGCGCGCCGAGCGAAGCTGGATGAGGCAGCGCAGGAACGACACACCACGCCTTCTCAGCTCATGCGTGAACTCATCGACGCACTCTGACCGCTGAGGAAGATCGCGGTCAGAGCCGGCGCCGCTCTCGCTGGGCTAACCGGCCGCTGGGGCGTCGATGAGTCGCGTGAAGTGGTGCGCGCCGGAGAAAACCGGGACGATCGAGACCGAAGCGCCAGGCTCGTCGAACACCGCGATCATCTGCCCGTCGCCGATGAAGATGCCGATCTCGCGCAGCGTGTCGGCGACGACGAGGTCACCCGGCCGCGCCTCCTCAGCAGACACCCGGTGTCCCTCCCGGTCCTGCCCGGCGATCGAGTGCGGGAGGAGCACGCCGGCGTGCGCGAACGAGAATTTGACCAGCCCCGGCCCGTCGAACCCGGCGGGCGTGCTGCCGCCGTATACGTACGGCGTGCCGAGCATCGATCGCGCGACCTCGACCGCGTCTTCGGGGCTCTGGGAGCCTACGGAGAACGCGGGCTGGTAGCCGTCAGCGGCCGAGGGCGTGCAGTGGAGCGTGGCCTCGAGCGTCCACGGGGCGTCCGAGTAGTTGGTGAGGTAGTTCTTATACATTCCCTCGCCCTGAGCGAGCCCTGTGGCGTAGCCCTCGTCATCGCTGGAGGTCACCTCCAGGTACACGCCACCGGACGCGGTGTCGGAACTGAACGACACCCCATTGGCCAGTCCGGACTCCAGATATTCCGGGTCCTTGAAGGAGGTGTTCACCAGGTAGGGGGCGACGTCGGCCGGACACGTTGTGTCGGGAAGGTACACGTAGCCGCCGTCCTGCCAGGCTGGCACGGTGATGGGGATCGTCACGAGCGTGGTCGGCGGGTCTCCGGCCTCGGGCGGCGCGGTCGCGCTGAGCGCGAGAAGTGCGACCGCAGAAAGCGTGGTGAGCATGCGGCTCCTCGTTGTCGGGCTATCGGGCAGCCGGGCGCGTCCAGGTGCAGAGCATGAGACTGACTCGCTGTATCAGTCGTCTAGTATACATACACGAATGCCCCACCGGCCCTACGACCTCTCGCGCCGCGAAAGCTCCGGCGGGAGTCGCCCGGATGGTCCGACTCAGCGCGGGATGCGGAGGCGCTGGCAGCGGGGGCAGCGGTGCGAGGAGCGGTTCATGAAGGGTTCGCGCACGATCGGGGTGCCGCAGCGTGGGCAGGGTCGGCCGGTCCGGCCGTAGGCGTTCAGGGAATGGGCGAAGTAGCCCGAGGCGCCGTTGACGTTCACGTACTGGGCGTCGAAGCTCGTGCCGCCCTCAGCGAGGGCCTTGAGCAGCACGTCGCGGACGGCCGCGAGCAGCTCGCCGGTCTTCCGCCGCGAGAGCGACGCGGCCGGCTGCTCGGGGTGCAGCCTCGCGGCCCACAGCGCCTCGTCGGCGTAGATGTTGCCGATGCCGCTGACGACGCCCTGATCGAGCAGCACGCGCTTGATGCCGGTCGCCCGGCGTGCCAGCGCCGCGACGAATGCCGCCTCGTCGACCGCCGGATCGAGCGGGTCGCGTGCGATGTGCGCGACCTGCGTCGGGATCGACCTCGCCCACGCCCCCGTGACCCCGGCGGAGAACCCCGCGATCGCACCGTCCGGTGTCGGCACGAGACGGTCGACCGCGAGCGAGCCGAAGATGCGCTGGTCGACGAAGTCGACGCGGAGCTCCCCGTGGCCGGGGTGCTCGAGGTGCAGGCGGATCCGGGCGTGCCGGTCGTCGCCCGGGTGGTCGGGCGTGCGCAGCAGCATCTGGCCGCTCATGCCCAGATGGCCGACGAGCGCGAGCGGATGCCCCGGGCGGACGGTGCCCGCGAACGCGCCGCCGTCCGCGGCATCCGGTGCTCGTACCGCGGCTGGCTGGAACGGGAGCCACAGGAACTTGCCGCGCCGCACCGCGGCCTCGATGCGCGCACCGGTGACGAGCGTCTCGAACGCTCCCGACGCGGCATCGTGGCGCTTCAACGACCGGGCGTCGAGCACCTCGACGCCCGCGACCCGGGCGCCCGTGACCGCGGGCGCGAGGCCCGCGCGGACGACCTCGACCTCGGGAAGCTCCGGCACGTCAGCCGGCCGCGCTCAGCTCGGTCCAGGCCTCGAGCGCAGCCGACATCTCGGCCTGCTTCTTGCTCGTGCCGTCGCCGCTGGCGACGACGAGGTCGCCGACCGAGACCGTGGCGATGAAATGCTTGTTGTGGTCGGGCCCGCTCTCGGTGACCGTGTACACGGGTGCCGGCGCGCCGATGCGCGCGGCGACCTCTTGCAGGCTGGTCTTCGGGTCCATCGCGGCACCGAACCGGCCCGGGTCGCGCATCAGCGGCCCGACCAGCCGCATGACGAGCGCGGTCGCGGCGTCACCGCCCTGATCGAGGTACACGGCACCGATGATCGCCTCGACCGTGTCGGCGAGGATCGACGGTTTGTCGGCGCCGCCCGTGAGCGTCTCGCCGCGGCCCAGCCTGATGAACGGCCCGAGCCCGATGGTGCGCCCGACCTCGGCGAGCGCGACGCTCGACACGAGGCTCGCGCGCCGCTTGGCGAGCTCGCCCTCATCGAGGTCGGGGTGATCGCGGTACAGCCGCACCGTGACCGCCTGCCCGAGGATCGAGTCCCCGAGGAACTCGAGTCGCTCGTTGGTCGGGATGCCGCCGTTCTCGTACGCGAACGACCGGTGGGTCAGCGCGAGGAGCAGGAGGTCGGGATCGAGCTCGACCTGCAACGTCTGCTGCAGTTCGTCGAGGCTACGACGCCCGGCTCCAGTGCGCTCCGCTCGCGTCACCACCGGTCGCTCGGCAGGCTCTGGCCGACTAGACGTCGGCGACCTTGCGGCCCTTGTACTCGAGGAACAGCGGCGTGCCAGCCGAGTCCTCGACGACCTTCGCGCGGTGCGGGAGGCTGTAGGTGATCTTGCCGTTCTCCACGGTCTTGACCAGCGTGGGGACCTCGGCCTTCCACTGCGAACGACGCGCGTGGGTGTTGGCCCGGGACTTCTTCCGCTTGGGAACCGCCATGATGCTCTCTCAATCTCTGTTCAAGTCGGCGTCGGATGTCGCACCCGAGCCCTCGTCTTCGGAAGCCTGGAACCCGGCGAGCGCGGCCCATCGCGGGTCGTGCTCTTCATGGGTGACGAGTTCCGGATGATCGGCCAGACGTTGACCGGTCACAGGGTCGAGACCGGGGCAATCAGGCCGGCACACCGGCTGGAAGGGCAGTGCCAGCACCACCGCATCTCGGATGAGCGATTCAAGATCCACGTGGTCGTCTTGAACCTCATACTCGAAAGCTTCCCCAGAATGATACGCGAAAAGCTCCTGGAACTCGACTTGGACCGGCAGGGCGATGTCGATGAGGCACCGACCGCACTCCCCTTCGGCGGTCGCATCGACCTCGGCGGTCACGAGAACGCCCTCGTGCACGGACTCGAGACGCACGTCGAGGTCGAGCTCTCGGCCCGCTCGGGCGGCGACGAGACCTTCACCCATCGCCTCGGTCGCGGCGACGGTCACGTGCTCCTCGCGCATCTCGCCTGGGCGGTTGACGAGGTCGCGCACCGACAGCCGGAACGGTTGATCCTGAATAGCCACGATCGTCGATTCTACGCGCCGGCGGGCGTGCCGCGGCCCGCGAGCCGGATCGCGGAGAGCAGCGACGCTGGGACAAGCACCGCGCGCACGCGGCTCGCCGCGTTGGCGTCGGCCCGCAGCGCGGAGCGCACCGTGCCGACCGCCGCGAGCAGCTCGTCGGGCGGCAGCCGCACGGCCCCCGGCGGCGGCTCGCCCGGCGGACCGTACCGTTCGCGCTCGACCGCGTTCCTCAGCTCGGCGAGCGCCGCACCCGCGTCGCCGTCGAAGGCGGGACGGTTCGCGATCCGCGCCGTGAACGCGCGGGCCGTCTCGGCCTCCGCACCGCCGGCGCCGAGATCGCGCGCGCTCGCGCGCACCTCGTCCCACGCGGCCTGAGCCGGGCCGGGGCCTCTGAGCACGCGCCGGTGCCGGGTGAGACGCTGGCCGACGCGCAGCCCGGCCGGGATGAGCATGAGCGCGATCACGGCGAGCGCGAGGCCGCCGAACCGCAGCCACACCTGACCCGCGGGCTCGAGGGTACGCCCGCCGGGCGCGGCGGCCCCGCGATCGGGGTCGACATCGGGCCGCGCGCTCTCGACGGGCAGACGCCCCGAGGGCAGCGGCGAGCTTTGCACCGGTCCGGCCTGGGGGCGCGTGTAGCCGGGCACGACTCCGCGCCCGGGCGTCGGCTCGAACGGCACCCAGCCGACGCCCTCGAAGTACAGTTCGGGCCACGCGTGCAGATCGTGGCTGTCGACCTCGACCACCGCGACGTTGTCGACCCGGCGCTCGGTCGCCGATCCGGCGATGTAGCCGATCGAGATCCGCGACGGGATGCCGACCTCGCGGGCGAGCACCGCCATCGTCGAGGCGAAGTGCACGCAGTAGCCCTCGCGCAGCTCGAGGAAGCTCGCGATCACGTCGTAGCCCCCGCCGTCGTACCCCTCCTCGACCGGCGCATCCACCGAATACTCGAACGACGGACCACGCAGGTAGTCCTGGATCGCGACCGCGGCATCGTACGGCGTCGACGCGCCGCCCGTGACCGCTGCTGCGGTCTCGGCGATGAGCTGCGGGCGTTCGTCCGGCAGGTCGAGGTAGGGCGCGAACGCCTCACGGTCCGGCCGTGCGGCGTCGCGCAACTGGGTCGCGGTCGGCGTGGCCACGAGCCGGTTCACGCGATAGCGCTGCCCCGCCGTGGTCGTATCGGCGCTGCGCACCGTGAGCGACTCGCGATCCCAGAACCACGACCCGCTGAGGCGCTCGACCGACGAGGCCGGGTACGGGACGGGGAGCCAGGTGGTGCGCAGCTCGTCGATCGTCACGTCGATCGGATGCTCCGTGGCCGCCACCGCGGGATCGAGCCCGACGGGCCGCGGCATCCGGTCGACGGTGTTGTCGGCGTCGAGACTGCGGTCGGTGACGCCCCAGACCTCGCCCTCGAAGAGGTCGAGTGTCAGCAACGTGAAGTACGGGCGGTCGCCGTCGCGAGCGACATACGAGAACGCCGGCACCGCACCCGGCCGGCGGAGGTCGCGCCCCAGGTCGATGAACGGGCTCACGCCGCGCGAGAACAGGGCCCCGGTGGTGTCGGCCCCGACGAGCAGGCTCGACGACACGCTCGGCGTCGCGGCCGTGAGCACGCCCGCCACGAGTAGTCCGACCGTGCCGACGCCGACCGTCGCGCCGATCGTCGACGCGAGCGGCACGCGTCGCGGCCCGTCGGTCACGACCGCGTCCTCGCCGACGGCATCGAGCCGCGCGAGCTCCCCGCGGCGGCGCACGCGGACGTCGAGGCGCAGCAGCAGCAGGAACGCCGCGGCCGTGCAGACGAGGACGAACGGCGGAGCGCCGTCCTCGATGATGAACCCTGGGATGAGGACGGGCACGAACGCGGGCACCGCGGCGAGCGCGGGCAATCGCGCTGCCTGCACCGAGAAGTCGGCGACTATGGCGAGCGCGCCCGCACCGACCGCGAGCGCGAACTGCAGCGCGGGCACCGGGATCGCCGGGACCGACTGCTGCTGGATGGTCTGCTCGGCGCCGGTCGCGAGCGCCGCGAGGCGCTCGAACGTCGCCCCGGTCGGCACGACCAGGGCGAAGCTCGTCGCTCCGCCGAACAGCAGCGTGAGCAGACCGAGCAGCACGGCCACGGCCAGGATCGGCACGAGCACCCCGGGAACCCGCAGCACCCGGAGCCCGAGACTGGCCCCGATCACCCCGACGATCACGAACGCGCACAGCCACCACCATCCGGAGCCGTCGATCAGCGGACCGAGCGCGGCGACGGCCGCGACCATGAGCAGGGCGGTCGCTCCGGCCAGCACGGTGCGCTGGGGTCGGGTGAGCGGCGCAGCCTCAGGATGCATCGGCACCCCGCTGCCCCGAGCGGTGCGCCGCGGACCCACGCGCGTGCCCGAGCTCTTCCCACACACCTGCCAGGTCGGCGATGCGCCGCACGACGACGACCTGCCAGTCCGCCTCCTCGAGCGCCTCGACGACTCTGGCGTCGACGCCGGGCACCGCGAACGCGATCGCCGGCGACAATGCGGGCCGGAGCGCGACGAGGTGCTGCGCATCGGTCGCATCTGGGTCGACGAGCACCGCGTACCCGGGCATGCGCGCCTCGGTGGCGACGACCGTCAGGGGCGCACCGTCGGCGTGCCGGCGGCGGCGCGCGACGCACGGGTTGGCGAGCCGGGCCAGATCCTCGAGCAGCTGCCGGTCGCCGCCCGGCAGCCGGTACCCATCGACCGAGGCCTCGGAGAGCGCGCCGTGCACGGGGTCGTCGAGCCGGTCGGCCCGGAGCCGGAATCCGCGCTCGATCAGGTGCACACCGACGGACGCGACGATCTCGACCGCGAGCTCGAACCCGAAATGACGCCGGTCCTCGTCGGTGCGGACTGAACCGTGGTCGGCTCGGCCGGCGAGCGTGGTGTCGAGGACGAGCCTCGCCTCCGGGTCCCCGCGCTGCTCCTCGTCGCGCACCATCAGCTCGCCGCGACGCGCGGTCGCTGGCCAGTGGACGCGCCTCAGCGGATCGCCGTGCCGGTACTCGCGAGCGATGAACTCGTCGGCGTTCGGGTGCGTTCGACGCTGCAGACCGTGCAGAACGCCGTCGACGGCGGCCGCGGTGCCCACCGCCGGATCGAGCGGGATCACCTGCGGGGTGACCACGAGCTCCTGCGGGGTGCCGGCGTCGCGGCTCACGCGCGCGAGCCCGAACGGATCGGTGGTCGTCACCCGCAGCGGGCCGACCTCGTACACGCCACGCTGCCCCGGGCGGATCCGGTACTCGAGCCGAGCGGTGTCGTCCCCGCTCGGCAGGGTCTGTTCCCAGGCGCCGAGCGCCGGGAGCACGGACTCGGGCGGGCCGGCCACGCCAGGCGGCACGGTTTCGGACCAGCGGGCGCCGTCGAAGGCCCGGCGCGCCCGGTTCTGCACCACGAGCGACACGCGCGCGACACTGCCTGCCTCGACGACGGCGGGCACGAAGCTCCGACGCACCGCGAGCCGCGGGACGCTGAACGCGACGTAGACGAGCGCGACGAGCGGCAGCACGATGCCCACGAAGGCGAGCAGCATCACATCGCGGGAGTCGAACCAGAGCGTCACCCCGAACAGCACGAGCCCGCCGATCAGGAGGGTTCCGCCGCGCCGCGTGAGCCGCGGCAGTGCCGCAGCTCGCGACGCGCGGGCCCGAGGCATCCGCTCACTCCCTCCTGGTGGAGCCGACCGGCACCGGGGTGTCGGCGACGATGCGACGCACGATCGCGTCGACGAGGGGGCCGCTGTCGCGGTCGTGCGCGCCGAGCGCACGACTGGTCGGCACCAGCCGGTGGCCGAGCACGGGCGCCGCAAGCGCATCGACGTCGTCGGGCAGCACGAAGTCCCGGCCGTGCATGGCGGCGTGCGCCTTCGCGGCCCGAACCAGCTGCAGCGTCGCGCGGGGGCTCGCCCCCAGCCTGAGCTGCCGGTCGGCGCGCGACGCCCGTGCCAGGTCGACCGCATACTCCTTGACCGCCGGTGACGTGTAGACGTGATGCACCGCGCGGATCATCTCGCGGAACTCCACGAGCGACACGACGGCCTCCACGCGCTCGAGCGGGCTGGACGTCTCGCGCATGGAGAGCATCGACAGCTCGTCGGCGGCGGCCGGGTAGCCCATCGAGATGCGCGCCATGAAGCGGTCGCGCTGCGCCTCGGGCAGCGGATAGGTGCCCTCCATCTCGATCGGGTTCTGCGTCGCGACCACGGTGAACGGATGCTCCAGCGCATACGTCTGCCCGTCGGCGGTGACCTGGCGCTCCTCCATGCATTCGAGCAGCGCCGACTGCGTCTTCGGGCTCGCGCGGTTGATCTCGTCGCCGATGACGACGTTCGCGAACACCGGGCCCGGCTTGAACTCGAACTGCCGCGAGGCCTGATCGAAGACGGACACGCCGGTCACGTCGCTCGGCAGCAGGTCGGGCGTGAACTGCAC
This sequence comes from Agromyces aerolatus, assembly GCF_031432255.1. Classification (NCBI taxonomy): domain Bacteria; kingdom Bacillati; phylum Actinomycetota; class Actinomycetes; order Micrococcales; family Microbacteriaceae; genus Agromyces; species Agromyces aerolatus. Next base: position 196,115 of record NZ_JAVKGQ010000005.1, read on the forward strand.
GCGGCTCACCGAGCAGTCGACCGACCTGGCGAGCGCCTTCGCGAGCATGGTCTTGCCGACCCCGGGCACATCCTCGATCAGCAGATGCCCTTCCGCGAGCATCACTGTGAGCGCCGCCGTGATCGCCTCGCGCTTGCCGCTGATCACGGTCTCGACGTTCTGCACGATGCGCGCCGCACCGGCTCCCACGTCGTCGATGCCCAGAACCGGGGCGTCGGCGTCTGTGGAGACGGCTGCGGCGACCTCGCTCACGGCGTCATCGCCCCCGCGAGGAACTCGGCCACGGCGCGCGGGACGTACGGTGCGACGTCGCCGCCGAGCGCGGCGACCTGGCGGACGAGCGAGCTCGACACGTGCGCGTTCGCCGGGTCGGGCAGGAGGAAGACGGTCTCGACCCCGGCGAGGTGACGGTTCACGATCGCCATCGGCGTCTCGTACGCGACGTCGACCTGCGAACGGATGCCCTTGATCAAGACCGAAGCCCCGACATCGGTGCAGTAGTCGACGAGCAGGCCCATGCTCCACGACGCGACGACGATGTGCCCCTGGATCCCCGCGTCGGCGATCGCCTGCTCGATGAGCGAGACACGCTGGGCGATGGGCAACAGCGCCTGCTTGCCGGGGTTGTGCACGACCACGACGTGCAGCTCGTCGTACAACGCGGCGGCTCGCTCGATGACATCGAGATGCCCACGCGTGACGGGGTCGAAAGAGCCAGGAACGACGGCGATCCGCTGCATGGATCCCAGCGTAGTGCCCGCGCCTCGCCGTCGAACGGGCGCCGTCAAGTCTCAGCCCTTGCTCAGGAACGTGCTCGCGTCGTCGTCGAGTCGGCGCACCGCGGCCGCGAGCTCGGGATGCCCGGCGAGACCGGCCCCGTCGTCGATGATGGCCGACGCCGACGCGCGCGCCTCGGCGATGAGGTCGCCGTCGCGCGCGACGCGCAGGAACTTGAGCGACGAACGCCCCCCGGACTGCGTGGCCCCGAGCACGTCGCCCTCGCGCCGCAGCTCGAGGTCGACCTGCGCGAGCTCGAACCCGTCGAGCGTCGCGGCCACGGCCTCGACGCGCTGGAGGGCGACCGATCCCGGCTCGGCGTGCGTGACCAGCAGGCACAGGCCCGGTACGCTCCCCCGGCCGACCCGGCCCCGCAGCTGGTGCAGCTGGGAGACGCCGAAGCGATCGGCGTCGATGACGACCATAGCGCTGGCGTTCGGCACGTCGACGCCGACCTCGATGACCGTCGTGGCCACGAGCACGTCGATCTCGCCCGCGGCGAACGCGCGCATGACCGCGTCTTTCTCGTCGGCCGACATGCGGCCGTGGAGGGGTTCGACGCGCCGGTCGGCGAGACCCGGGTGGGCGCGCAGCTCGGCGAGCACCTCGACCACCGAGGCGCCGGGACGAGCGGGCGCCGCGCCCCCGTCTTCGTCGCGGTCGACGTCGGACTGATCGCCGTCGTCCTCGACGACCTTCGCGTCGATCGCCGGGCACACCACGAACCCCTGGCGCCCGAGCGCGAGCTCTTCGACCAGGCGGCTCCAGATCCGCGGCCGCCAGCCGGGCCGGACCGCGAGCGGGACCACGTGGCTCTCGATGCCGGCGCGGCCGGCCGGGAGCTCGTGGATGGTCGAGACGTCGAGGTCGCCGAACACGGTCATGGCCACGGTGCGCGGGATCGGTGTCGCCGTGAGCACGAGCACGTGCGGCTGCTCGCCCTTCAGCCGCAGTGCCTCGCGCTGTTCCACGCCGAAGCGATGCTGTTCGTCGACCACGACGAGGCCGAGGTCGGCGAAGGACACCTTCTCGCCGAGCAGCGCGTGCGTGCCGACGACGATTCGTGCCTGCCCGGCCGCGGCGCGCAGCAGGGCCTTGCGCCGCTCGGCCGCCGGCAGCTGCCCGGTCACGAGCGTCGGCATGACCTGCGCCGAGAGGTCGGGCCCGAGCATCTTCGAGATCGAACGCAGATGCTGCGCCGCGAGCACCTCGGTCGGCGCGAGCAACGCCGCCTGGCCGCCGGAGTCGGCCACGGCGAGCATCGCCCGCAACGCCACCAGCGTCTTGCCCGAACCGACCTCGCCCTGCACGAGCCGGTGCATGGGCCACGGTTTCGCGAGATCGGTGGCGATCTCCTCGCCGACCAGACTCTGGTCGCCCGTGAGCGAGAACGGCAGGCCCGCGTCGAACCGCGACAGCAGGCCGTCGGCGGCGGGTCGCCGGGGCGTGGCGCGATGCGTGAGCAGCGCCGCCCGGCGAGAGAGCAGCGCGGCCTGCAGCACGAAGGCCTCCATGAACCGGAGCGTGCGCTCGGCCGCGCGCCAGTCGCCATCGCGCTCGGGCCGGTGCACGCGCTGCAGCGCCTCGCGGTACGAGAGCAGCCCGCGTTCCCGCCGCAGCTCGGCCGGGACCGGCTCGTCGACGGCGCCGAGCCCGTCGAGCAGCAGCACGATCGACTTCGCGATCTGCCAGCTGGTCAGCGTCGAGGTGGCCGGGTAGATCGGCAGCGGTGCCTCGATCCAGCGCCTCGTCGCGGCGTCGATCTCAGGACCGGCGTCGTCGAAGAGCTCGTACGCCGGATGGGCGAGCTGCCGGCCGCCGCGATAGTCGCTGACCTTGCCGGCGAACACCCCGCGACGCCCCGGCCTGAGGTCGCCCTCGCGCCAGGGCTGATTGAAGAACGTGAGCGTCAGCTTGCCGGTGCCGTCGGAGATGACCGCTTCGAAGATGGAGCCGCGACGCTGCCGCATCTCGCGTGTGCGCGCCTCGAGCACGTCGGCGACGATCGTGACGTTCTCGCCGAGCGGCAGCGTCTCGAGCACCGTGAGCTCGCCGCGCTGCGCGTACCTGCGCGGGTAGTGCGCGAGCAGGTCGCCGACGGTCGTGTAGCCGAACGCACGCTGGAACGCCTGCGCGGTGCGCCCGCCGAGCGCGCCCGACAGCTTGGTGTCGAGCGTGAACGTGCCCGGGTCGGTCGCCTCGCTCGTCATGCCTCGATCGTAGGCTCGCCCTCCGTCAGCGCCTCGATCTCGGCGGCGACGTAGGGGTCTTCGGGCCGCGCTCGGGCGAGCTCCCGCTGGAGCGTGAGCGCTTCGTCGGCGCGCCCGACCGCGCGCAGCGCGCGGCCGACCGACCAGCGCGTCACGTGCTGCTGCTCGGCGGTGCCGTACCGGTCGGCGGCGTCGACGGCGAGCTCGAACTGCGCGAGCGCGGCGTGCGCGTCGCCGGCGTCGAGCAGCGTCCAGCCGAGATTGTTGTGCAGGGCGACGCCCCAGCGCAGCTCGCGCGGGTCGCGACCGGCCGCAAGCAGCTCGAATCCCTGCTCGGCCCACTCGCGTTCGTGACCGGTGTCGGTGAGGGCGAGCATGTGCAGCGCGTCGAGCGCGAGGAACGCGTTCCCGGCGTGCGCCGCCTCGCGGACCGCGCGCGTGAGGTTCGCGATCGCCTCGGAGCCGCGATCGGCGGCGACCAGGATGCGCCCGCGTTCCAGCGCGACACGCGCCCGCACCTCGGCGAACTCGGCGTCGGCGAGCGTCGTATCGCCGGCCTCACCCGTGGCGACCCGCTGAGCGCCGTCCTCCACGGCGTCGAGCACCGACATCGCGTCGTCGGCCCGGCCCTGGATGCCGACGGCGCGCGCGAGCTGCGTCGCCATCGCCGCGCGCACATGCGGGGTGTTCGCCTCGTCTTCTGCGGCCTCGCGGAACCGCGCCTCGCTCAGCGCCGGATCCGAGAAGTCCCAGAGCCGGTCGATCGCGTACTGCTCCTCACGGACCTGGTGACGGGACGGTTCGGTCGCCCCGTGCGCAGGCTCGTGCTCGGTCGAGTCATCCACCCTCCCATCATGACAGCTGCACGCCACGCGATAGGCTGCCGACGACATGACCCGCATCATCGCCGGCTTCGCCGGCTCGCTCACCCTGCATGTGCCGCGCAGCGGGACCCGGCCCACGAGCGATCGTGTGCGCGAGGCGATCTTCTCGGCGCTCGAGGCCCGCGACGGGCTCGCCGGGTCGCGCGTGCTCGACCTGTACGCGGGATCGGGCGCGCTCGGGCTCGAAGCGGCGAGCCGGGGCGCCGCCGAGGTGATCCTCGTCGAGCGGGCCAAGCCCGCAGCCGAGGTGTGCCGGCGCAATGCGCAGGCGATCGCGCGCGCCGCGAAGGGCGCGGCGCCGCGCGTCCGGGTCGTGGCGCAGGCGGTCGCGACCTTCCTCGAGCAGTGGCCGGGCACCGCCGATCTCGTGTTCGTCGATCCGCCGTACGAGCTCGCCGAGCCCGAGCTCGCGCGCGTGCTCGAGCTGGTCGCGCCGCGGCTCGGCCCGGACGCGACCGTGGTCGTCGAGCGCAGCGCCCGCTCGCCCGAGCCGGCCTGGCCGGCCGGGCTCGCGCTCGACCGCCGTCGCGACTACGGCGAGACGACGCTCTGGTGGGCGTCAGCCCTCGACGACGAGGCAGCGCCGGGCGACGTTCACCCCGCGCGGCCGTCCCAGCCCGCGTAGGGGTCCCAGCCGCCGGCGCCCGCGACCTCACCGTCGACGCGCACCGCGCCGTCGCCGGCCACGACACGCCCGATCGCCTGGAACGGCGCGGGGATCACGACCCCGGGCGGGAACGTCGCGAGCAGCCCGTGATCCTCGGCGCCCGCGAGCGCGATCCGCGGGTCCGGGCCGAGCCGCTCCGACGCGAAATCGAGGTCGACGCCGCTCGCGCGCGCGACGCGCAGCGCGTCGCGCGCGAGCCCGTCGGACACGTCGAGCATCGCCGTGGCGCCCGCGGTCGCCGCGATCACGCCGGCTGACACGGGCGGTGCGGGCGCGAGCTGGGCACGCACGAGATCCGGATGCTCCGCCCGGACCCGCGCGGTCGCCTCCGGGTCGGGCTCGCCCGAGGCATCCGTCGCCTCGCCGAACAGGAGCGCGAGGCCGCGCGCCGCGTCGCCGCGCGCACCCGCGTGGGCGATGACGTCGCCCGGCCGGGCACCCGAACGGAGCACCGGCGACCGGCCCTCGAGGTCGCCGAACGCCGTCACCGCGATCGTGAACACCGACGACACCGACAGGTCGCCGCCCACGACGCCGGCGCCCGGGGCCAGCTCGGCGAGCGCATCGCGGAGCCCGTCGGCGATGCCCTCGAGCACCTGCACGCGTGTGTCGGGCGGTGCCGCGATCGCGACGACGAGCGCGGTCGGCCGGGCGCCCATGGCGGCCACGTCGGTGAGGTTCGTGGCCGCGGCCTTCCAGCCGAGCTCGAACGGCGTCGACCACGACATGCGGAAGTCGGGGCCGTGCACCATGAGGTCGGTCGTGACGACGTACCGGCCGTCGGCGGCGGCGAGCACAGCGGCGTCGTCGCCCGGGCCGACGAGCGCGGCATCGGCGGCCGTCAGCCGAGGGATGATCCGCCCGAGCGAGGCGACCTCGCCGAGGGCGGCGAGCGAGTCGTCCCCCGCATCGTCGGCGCGCGCGCCGTGCTGCGCGCGGTCCCCGGTCGTGCGTTCGCCCCGCTCAGCCTGCTCCATGCCCTTCACGGTAGCCTGAACACGATGCCCGACCGTCTTCCGCCCGTTCCGCGGCCCAGTTCCCGCACGCGCCCGTTCAGCTCGCCCACCGCGAGTGGATCCGACGAGCGCGCACGCGTGAGCCCGCGCGGTCGTCGCATCCGCTCGCGGTCACGCGCGGGACGCGCCGGCCTGCTCGGCAGCGGGCTCGTGGCCGCCGCGCTGCTCCTCGCCGGCTGCGCCCAGGCCGTGCCCTTCGACGCCGCCGAAGACGCGAGCGACGTCGGCTGCGCCGAGGTCGTCGTGCGCCTGCCCGACGAGGTCGCCGCACAGCAGAAGCGTGAGACCAACGCGCAGGGCACCGGCGCCTGGGGCACACCCGCGGCCGTGCTGCTGCGCTGCGGCGTCACGCCGCCCGGGCCGACCGAGGACCGCTGCGTCGAGGTCGACGGCGTCGACTGGGTGATCGACGAGTCGGACCCGCCGCGCTACCGGTTCACGACGTACGGGCGCACGCCGGCGGTCGAGGTCGTCGTCGACAACGACGTCGTGTCGGGGACCACGGCCATCACCGACCTCTCGCGCGCGGTCAGCGCCATCCCGGCCGACGGCGCCTGCACCACGGTCGAGGACGCCGCCCCGGCCGGCTGACCCGCAGCCGCACCCCGCCAGATCCGCCCGCCCGCGCCATCCGCCTGCCCACGCCATCCCGTGCTCAGGAAGCGGCGCGCACGCCGCGGCGTGTCGGGCCGCGACATGCCGGCAGAGGAGCCCAGCTTCCTGAACAAGGAAGATTGCTGAGCAAGGAAGCGGGCGATGCCCTGCAGACCTGTGCCCGACCCGAGGCATCCGCCACCCCGAAGCATCCGCCACCCCGAGGCATCCGCCCACCCCGAAGCATCCGCCCACCCATCCGCGCCCGACCGCGCGCCGCGCCCGACCGCGCCCCGCGCCCGACCGCGCCCCATCCCTTGCTCAGGAAGCGGCGCGCGCTCCGCGGCGTGTCGCACCGCGACACGCCGGCAGACGGGCCGAGCTTCCTGAGCGAGGAGACGCCGGGGACGACGGCTCGCGCAGCGGGATGCTACCGCGCGCCGCGCGCGTGGCCGGTCTCGATGAGCTCCGCGATCAGCTCGGGATAGCTGAGGCCGGAGTTCAGCCAGCAGGTCGGGAACATCGAGATCGGTGTGAACCCGGGCATGGTGTTGACCTCGTTCACGACGAACCCCTCGTCTGTGAGGAACACGTCGACACGCGCGAGCCCCTCGCAGCCGAGCGCCTCGAAGGCGCGGGCCGCCACGCGCTCGAGCTCGAACCGCTCGCCGTCGCCGAGCTCGGCCGGGCACACGAGGTCGATGCCCGGCGCGTCGAGGTACTTCGCCTCGAAGTCGTAGAACTCTCGGCCGGTCACCACGATCTCGCCCGCGACGCTCACGCGGGGCGCGCCGCCGGCGCGGTCCTCGAGCACGCCGCACTCGATCTCACGGCCCGTCATGGCCGCCTCGACGAGCACCGTGCGGTCCTCGGCGAACGCGACGTCGAGCGCCGCGTCGAGCTCGCTCCAGTCGGACACCTTGCTCACCCCGACCGACGAGCCCGCTCGCGCGGGCTTCACGAACGCCGGCAGCCCGAGCGCGCGCACGCGGCGTTCCCACAGCTCGCGATCCCGGCCCCAGGCCGCACGCGTGAGCGTCACCCACGGCGCCACGGCGATGCCCGCGGCCTCGAGCACGGTCTTCGTGAAGTGCTTGTCCATGCCGGTCGCCGACGCCAGCACGCCGTTGCCGACGTACGGCAGGCCCGCGAGCTCGAGGAGGCCCTGCACGGTGCCGTCCTCACCGAACCGCCCGTGCAGGATCGGGAAGACCACGTCGATCTCGCCGAGCGAGCGGGTACCCGAGCCATCCGACACCGTCAGCTCGCGCGACGTGGCCGACTCGGGCCAGCGCACGCGCGTGCCGTTGTCGGCGACCTCGGGCAGCCGGGCCGGGTCGAGCGCGAAGCGGGCAGGATCGTCGCTCTCGAGGACGAACGCCCCATCGCGGGTGATCCCGACCGGGATCACCTCGAACCGGTCACGGTCGATCGCGCCCAGCACCCCGCCGGCCGTCGCGCAGCTGATCGCGTGCTCGCTCGAACGCCCGCCGAAGAGCAGAGCCACCCTGAGCTTGTCCATGTCGAGTCCTTTCGCCCTGGGGCTCGTCGTCGGTCGTGAGGTGCGGCGCGATGTCGCGAGGGGCGAGCGTGCCGGCGAGCACCTGACGGACCTGCTCGACGATCGGCATCGAGACGCCCTTGGCCCGCGCGAGCTCGAGCACCGGGCCGACCGAGGCGAGCCCTTCGGTGGTCTGCTGCATCTGGTCGACGACGTCGTTCAGCCGATAGCCCTGGCCGAGCAGGCGCCCGGCGGTGTTGTTGCGCGAGAGCGGCGACTGACTCGTCGCGATCAGGTCGCCGAGTCCCGCGAGACCCGAGAGCGTCTCGGGGTGCGCGCCGTAGGCGACCGCGAAGTCGGTCATCTCGACCAGCCCGCGCGTGATGATCGACGCCTTGGTGTTCTCGCCGTAGCCGGCGCCGTCGACGATGCCGATCGCGACGGCGATCAGGTTCTTCAGCACGCCGCCGAACTCGGTCCCGATGACGTCGGTGTTCACGAACGAGTGGAAGTACCGGTTGCGGGCGACCGAGGCCACGGCCTGGGCGGTCTCGAGACTCGCCGACGAGACGACCGCGGCGGTCGGCTGCTCCTTCGCGATCTCGAGTGCCAGGTTCGGCCCCGAGATGACCCCGACCTGCTGCGGGTCGATCGGCAGCACGTCGGCGATCACCTCGCTCATGCGCAACCCCGACGCCTTCTCGACGCCCTTCATGAGCGAGACGACGGATGCCTCGGCCGGCAGATGCGGCGCGACCGCCGCGAGGTTCTCGCGGAGCGACTGGCTCGGCACGGACACGAACACCTGCTGCGCGCCCGCGAGCGCGAGATCGAGCCGGCTGGTCGCGCGCAGGCTGATCGGCAGGTTCACGCCGGGAAGGTAGTCGCTGTTGCGCTTGGCCTCCTGGATCTCGCGTGCGAGCTCGGGGCGCCTCGCCCAGACGACCACGTCGGCACCCCCGTCGGCGAGGATCTTGGCGAACGTGGTGCCCCAGCTGCCCGCGCCGAGCACGGCGACGCGCTTGCCGCTCGCGCGTCGCGACTGGCCCTTAGTCTTCACGGCGGTCCGTGTCTTCGCGGCCGGTGTCGTCGAGGCGGCCCGTCTCCTTCTGGCCGTGTGCGGCCGGGTCCCACCTGGTGGCGGGCGGGGTCTCGTCGCGGAGCTCGCCGACGAGCGCGGCGATGGCCTGCATGAGGTCGTTGGTCGCCGCCGCGAGGAGGGCGGGCTCCAGCGGCTTGCCGCGATACGCGGACAGGTCGACGGGCTCGCCGACGATCACGTCGATCGTCTTGCGCGGGAACGGGTGGATCTTCTTGCCGTAGCGCGGCATGAGCGCCTGCGTGCCCCAGTGCGCCGCCGGGATGATCGGGATGTCACGCTCGAGCGCGATGCGCACGGCACCCGTCTTGCCGCGCATGGGCCACAGGTCGGGGTCGCGCGTGAGCGAGCCCTCGGGGTACACGATGACCATGCGCCCTTTCTCGACGAGCTCCTCGGCCGCGCGGAGCGCGGCGTGGCTGCGGCTCCCGGCCCGGGCGACGGGGATCTGGCCGGAGCTGCGCAGGAACCACCCCACGACCGGGACCTTGAACAGCGACTCCTTCGCGAGGAAGCGCGGCGCGCGACCGAGCTTCCACGCGGCGGCTCCCATCACGACGGGGTCGATCTCGCTGAAGTGGTTCGGCGAGAGCACGAACGCCCCGGTCTGCGGCAGCCGCGGGCCGTGGAAGCGGAACTTCACCGCGAGGTTGAACAGCGGCAGGATGAGCGCCGCGAGCACCCAGAAGAACGACGGGCGTCGCTTCTCGGGGCTGGTCTTCTGCCGTGGGTGCTGCAGCGCGGGCTGCTGGGGCGGCTGCTGGGGCAAGCGTGACACTCCCCCATTATGCGGTGAGCTCACCGGCCTTCGAGTTCGAAGTCCGCGCCGAGCAGCTCGAGCTTCGTGATGAAGTTCTCGTAGCCGCGCGCGATGATGCCGACGTTTGACACCGTGGACCGGCCCTCGGCGGTCAGCGCCGCGATGAGGTGGCTGAAGCCGCCGCGCAGGTCGGGCACCTCGATGTCGGCGCCCGTGAGCTTCGCGGGTCCGGAGATCACGGCCGAGTGCTGGAAGTTGCGCTGACCGAACCGGCACGGCCGGCCGCCCAGGCACTCCTTGTGCACGTCGATCGAGGCGCCCATCTCGACGAGCGCGTCGACGAAGCCGAAGCGCTGCTCGTAGACGGTCTCGTGGACGATCGACACGCCCTTCGCCTTGGTGAGCGCGATGACCAGCGGCTGCTGCCAGTCGGTCATGAAGCCGGGGTGCACATCGGTCTCGATGATGACGGGCTTCAGCTCGCCGCCCGGGTGGAAGAAGCGGATGCCGTCTTCCTCGATCTCGAAGGCGCCGCCGACCTTGCGGAACACGTTCAGGAAGGTGAGCATCTCGGCCTGGCGAGCCCCGCCGACGAAGATGTCGCCCTCGGTCGCGAGCGCTGCGGCCGCCCAGCTGGCGGCCTCGTTTCGGTCGAACAGTGCGCGATGCGTGTACCCGTCGAGTCGGTCGACGCCCTCGATGCGGATGACCCGGTCGGTGTCGACCGTGATGATCGCGCCCATCTTCTGCAAAATGTTGATGAGATCCATGATCTCGGGCTCGATCGCGGCACCCGAGAGCTCGGTGATGCCGTCGGCGAGCACCGCGGTCAGCAGCACCTGCTCGGTCGCGCCGACGCTCGGGTACGGCAGCGACACCTTCGCGCCGTGCAGGCCGCTCGGCGCCGACATGCGGATGCCGCTCGGCAGCTTCTCGACGATCGCACCGAAGTTGCGCAGCACCTCGAGGTGGTAGTCGATCGGCCGGTCGCCGATGCGGCAGCCGCCGAGGTCGGGGATGAACGCCTCGCCGAGCCGGTGCAGCAGTGGCCCGCAGAACAGGATCGGGATGCGGCTCGAGCCCGCGTGCGCGTCGATGTCGGCCATGTGCGCCGTGGCCACACCCGACGGGTCGAGCACGAGCTCACCCTCGCCGCCCTCGGTCACGGTCACGCCGTGCACCTCGAGCAGGCCTCGGACGATGCGCACGTCGCTGATGTTGGGCACATCCTTCAGGACGCTGGGGGTGTCGCCGAGGATCGCCGCGACCATCGCCTTCGTGACGAGGTTCTTGGCGCCCTTCAGCTCGATCCTTCCGCGAAGCGGCTTGCCGCCGTTGATGGTGATGCGGTCGACCGGCAGGCCGACCGCCGATCCGTGCTGCTTCGCGTCGTTCACGAGGGTGTTCACTCAGTTCCCGGTTTCTGCAAGCTCCCGTATGGGGAGGGTCTTGGGCCGCCATGCCTCTCGATGTGCTTCGAACTCGGCGATGGCGTCTTCATCCCGAAGGGTCAAGGCGATGTCGTCGAGCCCTTCGAGCAGGCGCCACCGAGTGTAATCGTCGATGTCGAACGAAACCTCAAGGGAGCCTGCGCTCACCGTACGCTCAACCAGGTCGACCGTCACGGCTATTCCCGGCTCGGCCTCGATGACCTCCCAGAGCCGCTCGACGTCCTCGTACGCGACCTGGGCCGCGAGCAGGCCCTGCTTGCCCGAGTTGCCGCGGAAGATATCGCCGAACCGCGAGCTGATGACGACCTTGAACCCGTAGTCCCGCAGCGCCCACACGGCGTGCTCACGGCTCGATCCGGTGCCGAAGTCGGGGCCCGCGATGAGCACCTGGGCGCCCTCGTAGGCGGGCTGGTTGAGGATGAACTCGGGGTCCTGGCGCCACGCGTGGAAGAGCGCGTCGTCGAACCCCGTCTTGGTGACGCGCTTCAGGAACACGGCCGGGATGATCTGGTCGGTGTCGACGTTGGAGCGGCGGAGGGGCACGGCGACGCCGGTGACGGTGGTGATCTTCTCCATGGTCAGTTCCCCTCCCCGATCGCACCGGCCGGTTCGAGTGCGGCCGCCTGTTCCAAGTCCCACGGGCTCGACAGCGTGCCGCGGACCGCGGTCGCCGCAGCCACCAGCGGCGACACCAGATGGGTGCGCCCGCCCTTGCCCTGCCGGCCCTCGAAGTTGCGGTTCGAGGTGGAGGCGCACCGTTCGCCGGGCGCGAGCTGGTCGGGGTTCATGCCGAGGCACATCGAGCAGCCCGCGAACCGCCATTCGGCGCCGAAGTCGGTGAAGACCTTGTCGAGGCCCTCGGCCTCGGCTTCGAGGCGGACCCGGGCCGAGCCCGGGACGACCATGACGCGCACGCCGTCGGCCTTCTTCCGGCCCTTGATGATCGAGGCGAACGCGCGCAGGTCTTCGATGCGGCTGTTCGTGCATGAGCCCATGAACACGGCGTCGACGCGGACGTCTTTCAGCGGTGTCCCCGCCTCGAGATCCATGTACTCGAGGGCACGCTCGGCCGCCGCACGCTCGTGCTGGTCGTCGAAGCTCGCGGGGTCGGGCACCCGCTCGCTGAGCGACACGCCCTGGCCGGGGTTCGTGCCCCACGTGACGAACGGCTCGAGCGCGTCGGCGTCGATGAACACCTCGGCGTCGAACGTCGCGCCCTCGTCGGTCGCGAGCGTCTCCCAGTACGCGATCGCCGCGTCCCAGTCGTCGCCCTGCGGCGCGTGGGGGCGGCCCTCGAGATAGTCGTACGTCGTCTGGTCGGGCGCGACCATGCCCGCACGCGCTCCGGCCTCGATCGACATGTTGCAGATCGTCATCCGGCCTTCCATCGACAGCGCGCGGATGGCGCTCCCGCGGTACTCGAGCACGTACCCCTGGCCGCCGCCGGTGCCGATCTCGGCGATCACGGCGAGGATGATGTCTTTCGCGGTGACACCCGGCCGCAGTGTGCCCTCGACGTTGATGGCCATGGTCTTGAACGGCTTGAGCGGGAGCGTCTGAGTCGCCATCACGTGCTCGACCTCGCTCGTGCCGATACCGAAGGCCATCGCGCCGAAGGCGCCGTGGGTCGAGGTGTGGGAGTCGCCGCAGACGACCGTGATGCCCGGCATCGTGAGGCCGAGCTGGGGCCCGACGACGTGCACGATGCCCTGCTCGGCGTCGCCCAGCGAGTGCAGCCGGATGCCGAACTCGGCGCAGTTGCGGCGCAGCGTCTCGATCTGGGTGCGGCTCGTGAGGTCGGCGATCGGCTTGTCGATGTCCCACGTCGGGGTGTTGTGGTCTTCGGTCGCGATCGTGAGATCGGGTCGCCGCACGGGCCGGCCGGCCACGCGCAGGCCGTCGAACGCCTGCGGGCTCGTCACCTCGTGCACGAGGTGCAGGTCGATGTAGATGAGGTCGGGGTTGCCCGCTTCGCCCTTCTTCACGAGATGGGCGTCCCAGACCTTCTCGGCCAGCGTGCGCGGGCGTACGGCCTGAGTGGGCACGGTCCGAGCGGGCTCAGTGGCGGCGTTCATGCGATGTCATCCTCGGTTCTGTGGGGGTGGTCAGCCGTCGACAGACTCCGCAGCGGGGATGGCCTAGAACGAGGCCCCGCTGCGGCACCGAAGGAGAAGTCGACGCGCGCGCACCGATCCAGGTTACACCGTCAGCGCCGAGACCAGCATCCGGTACTCGCCGAGCACGAGCACGTCCCCGACGCCGACGCCGATCGTCCCGCCCGCGGGGATCTCGCTGCTGTCCCCGCCGCGCTCGACGCGGACGCCGTTCGTCGAGTGGAGGTCGGTCACGAGCAGCACGCCGTCGTCGGGTTGGACGAGCGCGTGCGTCTTCGACACGGTGCGCGCGGGGTCGTGCACCGCGACGGCCTGAGCGTCCGCGGCGGGCGAGGCGGCGAGGTCCGGCGCGCGCCCGAGCAGGGCGCGCCCGGTGATCGCGTACTCGACGGGGCCTTCCCCGGTGAGCAGCCACGCCTCGGGCGCCTGGAGCGCGGCCGGCGCGACCGGCTCAGCGGCCGGCGCGACCGGCTCCGCGGCCGGCGCGACCGGCACGGCGGCCGTGCTCGGCGTGAAACTCGGCAGCGAACGCTCGACGGGCCGCGAGCGCGGCCGCTTCGTCGTCGCGGGCGCCGCCGCCGGGGCATCCGGAACCAGTCCGGGCGGCGGCACGATGAAGCCGGGCTCCCCCACCGGCTCGCCCGCCTGCTCGATTCCGTCGTTCACGTCATTCACCCTACTCAGCCGTCTGCTCGGGCCCGCCATCGCCGCGGCGGCCGCGGTCTCGCCGGCCCGCACGGCCACGACGCGTCACCGAGCGCTCACGCCGCACCCGCTCCTTGCGCCGCTTGGCGAGCCGGTAGCGGCTCACGATCCGCCGCACGCCGCCGGCCGCCGCGGCCACGGCCGCTGCCGCGGCATCCGCCTCGGTCCATCGCCGGTCCGCGACATCCGTCTCGACGTCGTCGCCCGCGAACACGTCGCGGTCGACCGCGGCCGCGAGCGGCGCGAGCGTCGTGACCGGCTGATCCTGCTGCCCGAGACCCTGCTCGGTCGCCTGCCGGTCGAGCTCGGCGGCGACCTGCAGCCGGGTCGCGCGGGCCGGCGGCTCGAATCCGAGCTCCTCGTACCGGTCGACGAGCTCGTCCCATGCGCCGGCCGCGCTGCGGTCGGGCCGGCCGCGACGCCGTCGCTCGCGACGGCGGCGCTTCGCGAGCGCCACGAGCAGGAGCGGTCCGAAGACGAGCAGCAACGGGATCCCGACGCTGCCCGCGACCACCCAGACCCAGCCGGGCACCTCGAACGGCCGCTCGCGGTCCTCGTCGTCGGTCTCGTCGATCTCGACGGTCGTGAGCAGCTCGTCCTCGACCGCCTCGCTGCGCGGCGGCTGCCGCACCTGCGGCTGCGGCTCGCTCTTCGGCTTCGGCGTCTGCTCCTGCGGCACGTCGACCTGGTCGGGCGTGGGCCGGAACGAGATCCAGCCGACCCCCTCGAACGGCACCTCGACCCACGCGGTCACGTCGCCGCCGAGCACCTCGACCTCGTCGTCGTTCTCGCTGATCTCCGGCGCGAAGCCCATGACGACACGCGCGGGGTACCCCAGGTGCCTGGCCATGAGCGCCATGGCGGCCGCGTACTGCTCCTCGTCGCCGACCATCTGCGACCGCGTGAAGAGCTCGATGAGGCGGTCCGCACCGTGGCCGGCCCGCGACGCGACCGAGTCCGACGCGAGGCCGTGGCTCAGGAAGCCGTTGGTCTTGAGCCCGGTCTCGATCGCGCGGAGCTGCTCGATCGCGCTCGGCGCGTCGCCCGCATACTCCTCGGCCTTCGCGGCGACGACGTCGGGCAGGTTCTCGATGGCCGGCAGGGCGACGCGCGCGACCGGCACGTCGATGAGCTGCTCGGTGTCGGGTTCGCGCTGCACGCGCGTCGACAGCTCGTACCCGGTGCCCGCCTCGACGCCGCTGGTCAGCACCGCGGTGCCGGCATCGCCGTTGTAGCGCAGGTCGCCCGCGCGAGCGGCGCTGTCCGCGTCGGTGAAGCGCAGCTGCGACCCGTACCCCACGGTCGGCACCCACACGTCGTCGTAGCCCGAGGCCGAGATCTCGACGTCGCGCGCGCTGCCGAGGTCGGCGAGGGCCGGCTCGGGCAGCACCTCGCCGACGATCGCGTAGCCGCCGTCCGCGGCCGCGGCGCCCGGCCCCGCGACGTTCCAGAGCCGGCCCGTGTACGAGTCCATGGTCGCGAGCCGGATCACGTCGCCCGGCTGCAGGCCGGAGACCGTGAACAGCGGCTCCTCGACGAGATCCTTCGTGTAGTTGCGGAAGCCCGCGAGCGGGCTCGGGAACTCGCGTGCGTCGAACGGCGGCACGATCTCCTCGCGCAGCACGAAGCGGTCGGATGCCACGGGCGCCCACGCCAGCCCGGCCAGGCTGCCGATCGCGACCGCGCCGGCCACGACGATGGCGCTGCCGCGGATGCGGCGGCCGAGCAGGCGCGCGTCGGCACGCCGGTCGGGCCCGGCGGCGCCCGCACCCTCGACGCCGACGCGCCGGCGCCACGCGAGCCACACGAGCGCGATGACCGCGAACGCGACCCCGCGGACCGCGGCCAGGTAGGCCTGGTCGGTGCCGAGCAGGATGCCCGACAGGTAGAGCACCACGGGGCCGATGAGCAGCACCGCGGCGCGGAGCACCGTGCGGCGTCTCGGCAGCCAGCGGAGGATCAGCATGCCCCCGACGAGCGAGACCAGCCAGGTCGCGACGTACGGCACCGCAGCGACGTAGTACGGGGCCTCGACCGGCGTGCCGATCGTGACGATGTCGGCCCAGCCGTAGACTGCGCCGATGGCGAGGCCCGAGAGCGAGTCGAGGCTCGGCAGCACGAACCCGATGCCGTGGCCCGGCATCGTGAACGGGGTGCCGAGCAGGAAGTACGCGGCGAGCCCGAGCAGGACGGTCGTGAGCACGCCGAGCCGCAGCAGGGTGCCCGCGACGGCCGCGGCCGTGCCGACGAGGAGCCCGCCGATGGCGGCCAGCAGGAAGTCGGCGTCGCCGAAGCTCGTCTGATAGCCGATCACGGCGAGCAGGCTCAGCACCGAGAGCACCGCGAGGTCGCCGATCGTCGCGGCCGGGATGCGGGTCACGGTCGCACCTTCCGGATCACGGCCGGCAGCTCGCCGAGCTCGCCGACCGTCGCGACCGCGGTGCCGCCGATGCGGGCGATCTTCGCCTCGGCGCCGCGCTGCGCGCGGAACACCAGCAGCTGCGCGTCCGAGGGCAGCACGGTCTCGACGGCGCGCACCTCGGCGAGTGGGACGCGCGACCCGACGACGAGCATGACGACGCTCGCACCCGGCGTGCGCCGCACCGTCTCCCGCGCGAACTCGCGGAGCGACGTGCGATCGGCGACCGCGACGATGCGGCTCGTGTCGTCGAGCAGGCTCACGGGCGTCGACGCGCGGAGGCGGAACGCCTCGGTCTGTGCCGTCATCTTCGTCCAGTCGCGCACGACCTGGACGCCCACCGAGGCGAACACCGACACCGCGAGCTCGAACTCGTCGTCGTCGGCGTAGTGGTCGGTCGCCGTGGCCTGCAGCAGCACCAGCTCCGAACGGCGGGTCTCCTCGTACTGGCGCACCATGAGCCGGCCGGTGCGCGCCGAGCTCCGCCAGTGCACATTGCGCAGCGGGTCGCCGGGCTCGTAGGCGCGCAGCGCGTGGAACGAGATGTCGTGGTCGGTGATGGTCTTGGTGACCTCGCCCTCGAGGTCGCGCACGAGACCGGCGGCCGAGGGCTTCAGCCTGGCCGTGCGCGGGTGCACGAAGAGCTCGACGGGATCGTTCCAGCGCACCGTCCGCCGAAGCAGCCCGAGCTCGTCACCGCGCACCGACACGGCGGGGCCCGCGACGATGACCGCGCGCCGGTGCGTCGGCACGGCGAACAGCTCCTCGTGCTCGGCGGCCGGCGCGAGCGGCGGGATGCGGAACTCGGCGGACCCGTCGCCCACGGGCAGCTCGATCCTGGACGACACCGACTGGCTCGTGCCGTCGTTGACCACGAGCAGCCGGCCGAACGCGCGCTCCCCCGCCACCACGCGTCGCGGCGTGAGCTCGATCGCGACGCGGTACTTCATCCGGCCGAACACGAACGGCACGGCGACGAGCACCGCGCCCGCGAGCGTCGCACTCAGGAACGCGAACTCGACCCAGCCGAACACGAGCGCGACGAGGCCCGCGACGAGCGCGGCGCCGAGCACGAGCCATCCGATGGTCGACACGACCGCCGTGACCGGGTGCGCCGCCTCGCCGACGCGACGTGCGCCCGCCGCGACCCGCGCACCGAGCGCGGCCACGGCGCGACCGGTCGCGCGCGCGACCGTGCCGAGCGCGAAGCGCGTCTGTGAGATCCGCCCGGCCGGGCGGTCCTGGTCGGTCGTCGTCATGCCGCCCGGTACGCCGGGGGCGCGACCTCGGCCAGCGCCTGCGCGACGATGTCTTCGGCCGTCACGCCCGTGAACTCGGCCTCGGGGTCGACGATGATGCGGTGGGCGAGCACGGGCATCGCGAGCTCGCGCACGTCGTCGGGCGTCACGTACGTGCGACCCTGCGCGATCGCCCAGGTCTTCACGGCGCGCGCGAGCGCGAGCGCGCCGCGCATGCTCACGCCGAGCGCCGAGTCGGTGTGCGTGCGCGTGGCCGACACGAGCTCGTTGAGGTACGAGAGCACGGCGGCGTCGACGTAGACGTCCGACGCGAGCTGCGACATGGTCGTGATCGAGGCCGCGGCGATGATCGGGCTCACGCCCGCCGCACGCGCGCGGTTCGCCGAGTCGAGCAACAGCGTCACGGCCGTGTCGTGGTCGGGGTAGCCGAGCGACGTCTTGATCAGGAACCGGTCGAGCTGCGCCTCGGGCAGGGCGTAGGTCCCGGCCTGCTCCACCGGGTTCTGCGTCGCGATGACCATGAACGGGTGCTCGACGTCGTAGCCGACGCCGTCGACCGTGACCCGCCCCTCCTCCATGACCTCGAGGAGCGCCGACTGCGTCTTCGGGCTCGCGCGGTTGATCTCGTCGGCGAGCACGATCGACGCGAAGATCGGCCCGCGGTGGAACTCGAACTTGCCCTTGCCCTGGTCGTAGATCGTCACGCCCGTGACGTCAGACGGCAGCAGGTCGGGCGTGAACTGGATGCGCGAGTGCGTGCCCTCGAGCGTGTTCGCGAGCGCCTTGGCGAGCACGGTCTTGCCCGTCCCGGGGAAGTCCTCGAGCAGCACATGTCCGTCGGAGAGCAGCGCGGTGAGCACGAGCGAGATCACCTCGCGCTTGCCGAGCACCGCGGCGCCGATGTTGTCGACCAGGCGCCCGAAGGCGTCCTGGAACCATTCGGCCTGTTCTTGGGTCACTGCCATCGATGCTCCTTGCGTTCGGGTCTCACGCGGGCTACCACGTGTTGTATCCGAGGTTGTTCCATTGGGTTCCGCTGATCGCGCCGAGCGTGCGGGAGGTGCCGCCGTTGATGGCCTCGAAGCGCACCGCGATCGTCTCGCCGCCGGCCCGGATGCCGAGGTGGTTCAGCAGCTGGAGCTGACCGCTCGAGCCGACCTGGACGGTCTGCTGGTAGCTGCAGCACGACCCGCCGTTGATCGTCGCGAACACGCGGTACTGCCCCGGGTCCATGTTCTGCCAGGTGATGCGCACCTCGGCGCAGCCGCCGCCGCCGCTCTGGCACGACCGGCTCGGGCCCTTGCCGATCGAGCCGGACGGCTGCGGGGGCGGCGGGTCGTTCACGACGATGCGCTGCGACGCGGGCGGGCCCGAGTTGTTGCCGCCGTTGACGGCGTACACCTCGACGGTGTGGTTGCCCGAGCCGATGCCGCCCCACGACTTCGACGTGCCGCCCACGGTCTCCCAGCCGCCGCCGTTGATCCTGACCCGGTACGAGATGTTGCCGCCGCCCTCGTCGCTCGGCGCGTTCCAGTCGGCGCGCACGGTCGTCGGCGCGTCGCCGCCCTTCGACAGCCGCAGGTTCTGCGGCGCCGTGGGCGTGCCCCACGGGGTGACCGCGGCGGACGGGTTCGACACGGCGCCCTCGCCGACCGCGTTCCTCGCCTGCACCGAGAACTGATAGGCCGTGCCGTTCCTGAGCCCGCCGATCGTCTGGCTCTTGCCCGCCGCGTCGGCGCCGAACGTCTGCTGGCCGCCGCTCCAGGTGACCACGTACTGGTCGATCGGCGAGTTGTTGTGGGCCGGCGCGTTCCAGCTGATCGTGGCCCTGCCGTCGCCCGCCTGCGCGCTCGGCGCGCCCGGGGCATCCGGCACGTCCCGGACGATGACCGTCACGCGCCCCTGCACCTCGCGCGCCGGGTCCTTCGTGCCGTCCGCGATGCGGTAGATGATGCTCAGCGTGCCTGTGAACGCCGAACCCGTCCGCACCGTGATGTCCTCGGGCGTGTGGCTCACCGACGCGTTCGACCCGACGCTGTCCTGCGCGATCTCGGCGCCGATGACGGTGAGCGGGACGTCGTCCTGCGCGAAGGGGTTGAAGTCGTTCGCGAGCACGTCGATGGTGCGGCTGTTGCCGCCGCGGCGGATCTCGATCTCGCCCGTCGACGGGTCGTCGACGGCGCGCGCCTTGGGCCGCGTCGACGATACGACCTTCACGTCGATGTAGCCGGGCACCGTGAACTCGTTGAACGTGAGGTCGAAGCTGAGCCTGGTCGACGTGCCGGGCTGGACGCCGAGCGGCGCCGACACCCGCAGCGTGTCGCCGTCCACGATCGACGCCTCGATCTCGTCGGTGGCGCCCTCCAGGTTGCCGTACGACACCTTCTCGATGTTGTCCGGGTTCGGCTGGTCCGTCGACGAGCGCAGGTCGACCTCGAGCGCGGCCTCGCCGGCCTCGATCGTCTCGGCGCGCGGCGTGAACGCGGGCGGCACGTCGTTGAACCCGGGGTCGCCGACCGTGATCGGCAGGGTCAGGATCGCCGTGCGGCCGACGGGGTCGTCGGCGCCGGAGCCGTCGGTGACCTCGAAGGTGAGCGTCGCGGGCCCGCGGTAGTCGGTCTCGGGCTGGAACTGCAGCTGCGTGGGCCCGACGAACGGGTCGGAGCGCGCGTTCGAGGCCGTCGCCGAGAGCACCGTCGCGGGCTGGCCGGACGGCACCTCGACGAGCTCGTCGACGCTCCACTCCTCGCTGCCGTTCATCGGCACGATGATCTCGGGCAGCGACTTCAGGTGCGGCGCGGGGAACTTGGCGCGCTCCTCGGCGTCGAGCTCCTCCTGCGTCTTGGGTCGCTGCTCCTCGGTCGGCTGCTCGTCCTCGCCCGTCGGCACCGGCGGCACGATGACGAACGCCATCGCCGACAGGTCGTCGAGCTCGTTGGTCAGCCGGAACGCGACGGCGTACCGGTCGCTGCCGGGCTCGACCGTGATGGTGCCGTCGGCGGCGAGATCGGCGCGCCCGGCGTTCGGGCCCTCGAGGCTCACGACGAGGTCCTCGACGAGACCGCCGGGGTTGGTGGCGTCCCGAAGCGGGTCGACCGTGACGCTCTCACCGGCGACGACCTGCGAGGGCTCGATGACCTGGTCCTCGGCGGTCGGCGGATCGATGACCGCGTCCTCGCTGACCGCGATCTGCAGGAACGCGGTGTCGACGCCGCCGTGCCCGTTGGAGATCTCGTACCTGACGACGTACGCGCCCTCCTGCTCGGGCGCGGTGACGACCACGCGCCTGCGGTCGCGGATCTCGGCCTCGATGCCCTCGTCGACCTCGGGCAGGTCGGCGACGTGCAGCGAGTACCCGCTCGGGTCGGTGTCGTTCAGCAGCACCTCGGCGCCGACCGTGCGGCCCGGCTTCATCTCGATCACGTCGTCGACGGCGTTCGGCGGCAGCTGCACGGGCGGCCGCGGGATGACGCCGATCCGGATCGTCCCGGTCGCCGTCGCGCCGAGCGCGTCCTCGACCTCGTACGTGAACGTGTCGGTGCCGCTCGCCCCGTCGAACGCCTCGTACGTGAACGACGTGCTGGTGCGCTCGATGATGCGCCCGAGACTCGGCGCGACGCCCATCTGGCGCACCACGACCGAGTCGCCGTCGGGGTCGATGCCGTCGAGCGGGACGTCGATCTTGACCGCCGAGCCCGCGAACGTGCGCGACGTCTGCGGCGTCGGGACGGGAGGCCGGTTCTCGGAGTCGCGGCCGACGACGGTGACGGTCAGCGTGGCGCGCGCGATCTGCTCGGTCTCGTCGCCGATCGTGTAGACGATCGTGCGCACGCCCGGCGAGTCCGGGGCCTGGAAGCGGAGGCGGTCGCCGTCGACGAACGCGAGCCCGTCGGACGCGCCCGACTGGTCGAGCTCGGGCAGCAGGTGGAAGCTCGCCGCATCGGGGTGGTAGTCGTTGTCGAGCACGGGCACCGACACGATGTCGCCCGCACGCACGATCGCGCTGTCGTCGATCGCGACGGGCGGCTGGTGCTTGACGAGCGGCGGCACCGGCACCACGGTGACGGTCGCCGTCGCGGTGTTGATGCCGTCGGACACGACGTACTCGAACTGCAGCTGACGGTCGATGGCCTCCGACGCGCTCACGCGCGCGACGGTGTTCGTGATCAGCTCGACCGAGACGAGCCCCTCGGTCCCCGTGTCGTCGATCGACTGCACCGCGAGCACGCGGCCGGACGGCGACACGTCGTTGGCGAGCACCGAGACCGACGTGGGCTCGCCGGGCCGCAGATACGCCGTGTCGGTGACCGCGATCGGCGGTGGCGCGTCGGCCGGCGGTTCGACGACCTGCACGCGGACGAGCCCGACGCTCACGTTGGTGCCCGCGCCGACGTCGTAGAGGAAGACCAGCTCGCCCGGCGTGGTGCTCGTGACCGTGATGGTGCCGCGCTCGGGGTTGACCACGACCGACGCGCCGTCGGGCGGGTCCTGGACGCCGAGCAGCTGGAGCGGGGCGCCCGAGGGCGACAGGTCGTTGATCAACGGCTCGACGACCACGGCCTCGCCGACGAACGTCTGCGCGTAGTCGGGCGTGCCGACGGGGTTCAGCGAGCCCGTGGGCTTCACGTCGACGGTGAACGTGCCCGAGGCCGACGCGCGCCCGTCGGAGACCGTGTAGGCGACCTCCTTGAGGCCGAGCTCGGCCGACTTGTGCTCGAAGGTCACGTAGCCGTCTGGGCTCGAGCGCACGACGTCGCCGCCCGTGGGCGACGCGTCCACGAGGAACAGGTCGTCGCCGTCGGGGTCGTTCCAGTCGGCGAGCAGGTTGTACGAGATGTGCTGACCCTGCTCGACGCTCACCGCGCCGTTGCGCATCGCGACGGGCGGCGCGTTCTCCGAGTCCGGCACGATCCGCAGGTTCACGGATGCCTCGGCGACGCCGCCGCGCCCGTCA
Organism: Agromyces aerolatus; assembly: GCF_031432255.1. Lineage (NCBI taxonomy): Bacteria > Bacillati > Actinomycetota > Actinomycetes > Micrococcales > Microbacteriaceae > Agromyces > Agromyces aerolatus. The sequence goes on from NZ_JAVKGQ010000005.1 coordinate 218,525, forward strand.
TCGGCGGTGTACCGGAACGACGTGGTGCCCGCGGCACCCTCGGCCGGCGTGAACTGCAGCGCGCGGCCGCCGTCGATGAGGTCGAGCGTGCCCGCGCCCTCGGGCACGCCGTTCGTCGCGGCGATCGTGAGCACGTCGCCGTCGGGGTCGGTGTCGTTCTCGAGCACCTCGATGACCGTGGTGCGCCCCGGGCGCACCCCGTAGTCGTCGTCACGCGCGACCGGCGGCCGGTTCACCTCGGTGCGCTCGGCGAGCGTGTCCTCGAACGTCTGCTGCGAGCTCTTCTCCTCGCCCTCGAGCTCGTCGGTCTCCTCTGGCGGGGTGACCTCTTCCCAGTTGTCGACGAGCCGCAGGTCCGAGTCGACGAGCCACGAGTCGCCGTTGGCCAGGTTGTTCAGCACGACCACGTCGCGGTTGACGCGGAACTCGAGGCGGGCGCCCGCGGTCGACTGCTCGAGGTCGATGCCGCGCGGCTCGGTGTCGTCGCACGCCGCGAGATACCGGCCAGCGTCGGCCCACGCGCCGTGCGCGCACGCCCCGACCCGGACGGGTGCGGCGACGCCCTCGGCGTCCGTCGCGGGCGCGGCGCCCTCGTGGGGGATCTCGCGCACGTCGCCGCCGCCGAGCGGCACCTCGAGCAGGGCGCCGGCGGTCGCGACGAGCACGTCGTCGTGCTCGGGACCCGACTGCTGCAACCGCAGGCCGGTCTCGGGCAGCTCGGTCCGCCGCTCGTCGACGATGATCGCGTTCTCGTCGCGGTCGAAGATCACCGCGCGCTCGCCGACTGCCGCGATCTCGTGTGCGCCGAGCTCGCCGACCTCGCGCTGCGTGGTCTCGTCGGCGCCACGCTCGAGCGTCAGCAGGAGGCCGTCGCCCGCGTCGGTCGCGAACACGGTGCCCTCGGCGCTGACCGCGACGTCGCCGTCCGCACCGAGCTCGGCGACCGGGTCGGTGCCGCGCCAGTCGAACGAGAGCTCGCCTCCGGCGGGCACGGCCCACAGCTCGCCGCGCGGGGAGAGCACGGCGAGCACGTCGCCGCCGTACGCGATGGTCGACGCGGGCGGCACGTCGATCCGCTGCACGAGCGTCGTGAACGCGGGGTCGACGCGCTCGATGGCGCCCGCCGCGGCGTCGTAGAGGAAGACGTCGTCGCCGTGCTGCACGACGTCGGTCTCGCTGGACGAGGTCGCGACCGAGGCATCCAGCTCTTCGATCTGCCGGTTCAGCCGGCCGGCCGCGAGCTCCTCTGCGTTGGTGACCCAGACGTCGCGCACGTGAAGATCGGGATCCGTCACGGGGAAGCCCTGGTGCAGCACCGCGATGCCGATCGGCACGCCCGCGAGCACCGCGATCGCGGCCGTGGTCGCGATGGGTTTCCGGGCAGCGAGACGAGAGCTCAGCCAGCCCATGCCATCACCTGAATCCACCCTCGCGCACGTGTCGGAACCGCAGCACCACCCCGCGGACCGCGATCTACCCTACATGCGGAGGACTGTCCCCAGAACGGGGACTACTCCCCATGACCCGGCAGACCGTATGCCGACGCCGCTCAGCCCGCCGACGCCTCGGCGTTCGCGTCGAGCAAGGGCAGGTCGTCGAGGCTCACCAGGCGGGTCGCCACCGCGTACTCGACGAGGCGCGCGCGCCGGTTCGTCGCGAGTCGCCCGCGCCCGCCGCGCAGGCCGTGCACGCCGATCTTGTCGAGCTTCTCGCAGACGTTGTCGAGCTTGCGGTTGAACGTGGTCATGCTCCAGCCGAGCCGCGCGGCCGCCTCGGCCGACGACGGCACGGTCGCGCGGCCCGCCGTGGGCTGCGCGAGCACGCGCTCGGCGAGCGCGAGGATGAGCAGCCGCTGGCTGGGCGTGAGCGAGACCGGCATGATCGTCGTGCCCGCGTCCGAGACCCCGGCCGTGAGCGACGTCGTGTAGACGTCGGCCTCGGCGTGGATCGTGAAGTCGTAGGTGGTCGAGCCCGCGCTGAACAGCACGTGCATCGTCTGGAACACGACGGGGAGCCGCGCACCCGGTGCGAGCCACGCCTGCACGCTGCCCGACGCGTCCGAGACCGTCGCCGAGAGCAGCTGCCCGACATTGTGCAGCCACCAGAGGTCGTGCGCCGCGTTCAGCGTGAGGAAGGTGCGGTGCAGGTACGGGTTGTCGTCGATGACGAGGTCGGACTCGCGGCCGATCCCGAACGGCCGGCCGGGTTCGATCGTCGTCCACTCCCCGCAGAACTCGAGCTTCAACGGTCTCACGTCGTGCACCCCCGCACCGTCTCCGACGTCTTGCTGCCGCGCTGCACCTGCACGTCGATGCACAGCACCTGCGCGGGGGTGTCGAGCGAGACCACGATCTCGTCGCCGTCGGTGACGGCGGGCTCCCCCGACCCGTCGGCACGCTGCCACCGGTACCGGTCGCCCTCCTCGGCGGGTTCGTGCGAGACCGCGAAGCTCGCGGTCACGTTCGTGCCGTCGGAGGAGACGATCCCCTCACCGACCTCGGGCTGCGGCACGGTCGCCGCGACCACGGCGTCCTCACCGGTCGCGGCACGCGACGGCTCGGCCTCGACGGCCCGGGGCGGCGACGTGACGGCGACCGCGATGGCGATGCCGACCGCGGCGACGACGATCGCACCGGCCACGCTCGCGACGACGACCCCGGCCCGTGACCCGCGCGCACGCGGCGCAGGCGAGGCCGACGCGTCGGGCCGCCGTGCCGGGCGCAGCACGGTGTGCTCGTCCGTCGCACCCGGCGCCGCGGCGGCAGGCGAGTGCGCCGCCGACGCACCCGAGCGGACCACGGTGCGGTCGTCGACCGCGTCATCCGGCGCCCGCTGCGCCTCGATGTGCTGCGGCGCGCGCGCCCTGGTCTCGTCGTCGCCCGGCTGCGCCTGGATGGTCTGCACCGACCTCGCGCGCGTCTCGTCGGCGTCGGCGGATGCCTCCGACCCACGCTCGGGCGCGACCGGGCCCGGCGCCAGGTTCGGCACCTCGATCGAGGTCGCCGAATACCCGAGCTCGAGCTCGATGCGCTGCAACGCGCGCGCGAACTCCACGGCGCTCTGGTACCGGTCGCCGGGCCGGACGGCCATGCCCGTGCGCAGCACGTCCTGCAGACTCCGCGGCACATCGGCCCGCCCGATCGCCGTGATCGCCCCGCGCTCGATCCGCCCGATGAGGTCGAGCGAGCCGTTCGAGCGCCCGGGGATCTCGAACGGCGAGCGGCCGGCCAGCAGCGTGTGCACGGTCGCCGCGAGCGAGAACACGTCGCTGCGGGTGTCGGCACTGGGATCGTCGTCGAACAGCTCGGGCGCCGACCACGGCACGCTCATACCGATGGCCGACTGACCGGTCCCGGTCGCCGCGTCCTCCTGCCCCGCGGTCATCGTGTGCACGGGAAGGTCGCCCTCGAGGGTCGACGAGATACCGAAGTCGCTGAGGGCGGGCCAGCCGTAGTCGTTGGTGAGCACGTTCGCGGGCTTGATGTCACGGTGCAGGATGCCCGCCGCGTGCGCGGTCGCCACGGCGCCCGCGATGCGGATGCCGATGCGCAGGGCGTCCTCGACCCCGAGCGGCGACCGCTTGACCTGGGCCGCGAGGTTCGGGCCCGAGCAGTACTCCATGACGAAGTACGGGCGGCCGTCCTCGGCCACGTCCGCGTGGAAGATGGTCACGATGTACGGGTGCGCCGACAGCTGTGCCATCAGGTTCGCCTCGGCGACGAACTGCGCCCGGGTGTCCCGCGTGAGGTCGTCGGCGAGCAGCACCTTCACGGCGACCCGGCGGCGGGGCAGCTTTTGCTCGTAGAGGAACACGTCGGCGAACCCGCCCGAGCCCAGGAGGCTGACGTAGCGGTACCCGGGCAGCTCGGGCGGATCGGCCGCCGCGCGCCGCATCAGCCGGCCACCACGGCGAACTCGACGCCCCCGCCGAGGTCGACGACCGTGCCCGCGAGCACCGGCGTCGGCTCCCCGGCCCGGAGCTTCACGGGGGCCCGGCCCGGCTGCACGACGCTCGTGCCGTTCCTCGAGTGCAGGTCGGTGACGACCACGGTGCCGCCCTCGAGTCCGATGCGCACGTGACTGCGCGAGATGTCGGGGTCGCCCGCGCCGACCACCACGAGGCGCGGCAGCGTCGTGCCGCTCGCGCGGCTCACGCTCGGCGACCGGCCGAGCACGATCTCACCCGTCAGCGGCTCATCGCCGCCGGGAAGGCGGAGCGTCATCGAGGGCGGGTCGGCCGACGGGTCGGCGTCCGGGCCGCGCACGGCATCGGATGCCTCGGGCGGCGTGCCGTTCGCGCGACGCTGCCGGAGCTCCTGCAGTGCGGAGACGGCGATCGTGAGGCCGTCGTGGTCGCCTCCCGCCCCGGGGCCGGGAGTCGCGGGCGTGGCGTCGGCGGGCGCCGGGATCCCGGAGATCGGGGACCCGGTCGGCGTGGCGGGCTTCGCGGGCTTCGCGGGCTTCGCGGGCTTCGCGACCACGATGGTCGCGTCGTCCACCTCCTCGCCCTGCTCATCGAGGGGCACCATGGTCTCCTCGGCCACCACGGTCGTCTCCGCCGTGATCGGCGCGAGCGGCTCGGGCAGCGCCGGCGGGTGGGCGGCTGGTGAGGGCTCAGCGGGTGACGCTGGGCCCGGCCCCGCAACGGCCGTCGGGGCCGCAGCTTCTGCCGAGGCATCCGGAGCCTGGGCCGCAGCCTCCGGCGAGGCATCCGGAACCGACTCGGCCGCAACCGACTCGGCCGCCTCGGAGGCCGAGGCGCCGACGAACGCCGGAGCCGAGCGCACGACCGACGCGGGAACCATGCCCTCGATGACCGGCCAGGCCTCGACGCCGTCCGCGACCGACGCGAACGGCGCGATCACCTCGAACTCGGCGTCGGCGGGGAGCACCCGCTCGACCCACGTGGACACGCCGGACGCGGTGACCTCTTCGCCCGCCGCCACGACCCGGAACCCCCCGCGGACGATGACGCGCGGGCGATCGCTGCCGGCGACGATCGCGAACGGCGGCACGTCGGCCAGCCCCTCGCGGGTGAGCCGGCCGAGCACGGCACCGACCGGGTCGGGCGCTGCGAGCGCGTCCCACAGGTCGGACCCGGCGCCGGCCGTGCGCGGGAGCATGAGCACCGCCTGCTCGCGCACGAGCGCGACCCAGCGGCCGTGGAGATCGACGACGTACGCGGTCATGCGGCCGGTCCGCGCCGTGGGGCGGTCGCCTCGACGCCCCGGCCGGCACCGCCGTCGCGGTCCCGAGTGGTGGCGTCGTCGGCCCGGGCGACGTCGCCGCTCTCCGACTCGACGACGACGACCGTCACATTGTCGCGGCCGCCGCGCTCGAGCGCGAGGTCGACGAGCTCGCCCGCGATGCCCGCGGCATGACCTCCGCCGCTCGCGAGCACGCGCGCGATGGTGTCGTCGTCGACCTCCTTGGTGAGCCCGTCGGAGCACACCAGGAAGACCTGCCGCCCATCCGCGGGCACGAGCCAGATGTCGGGCTCGACGAACGCGTCAGCGCCGAGCGCGCGCGTGATCACGTTGCGGTCGGGATGCCGCTCGGCCTCCTCGGGTTCGATGACGCCGGCGTCGAGGAGCTCCTGCACCGCCGAATGGTCGACGCTGACCTGCTCGAGCCGGCGGCCGTCCCACGTGTACACCCGCGAGTCGCCGACGTTGAACACCATCCAGTTCAGCACGCCTTCGCCCGCGTCGACGAGCGCGACACCGGCCAGCGTCGTCCCGGCGACCGCGGTGCCCTCCTCGCCCTCATCGCTCAGCGCACGCACCGCGTCGTTCGACGAATGGATGGCGTCGAGCACCTGCTCGGGAGTCGTGGAGCGTTCGGGCTCGAGATGCCGGCGGAACGTCTCCAGCACCGCACCGCTCGCCGCGTCGCCACGGGCATGACCGCCCATGCCGTCCGCGACGAGGTACACCGGCGCGGCCGCGAGATAGGCGTCCTCGTTGACGCTCCGCACCCGGCCGACGTCGCTTCGCGCACTGTACGCGACGACCGCCGACCCGTGCGGCAGCGAGGTGCTGCCCTCCTCGTCAGTCGACACGACTCACCTCCCGATCCCACGCGTGCCCAACCCCCGGAGCCCGGACACGCCGCACCCACGCTACCAAGCCGCGGGGAACCCGCCGCACACCTTGCGGCTACTGGTCGTGCTGCCGCGGCGCGTCCTCCGTGAAGTGCGGGACCTCCTCCATGAGGGTGTGACCGCGGCGCTTGGCGTCGAGACGGGCCTTGATCAGGCTCGCGACGGTCGCGACCGCCATGGCCGCGAGGATCACGCCGAGCGACATCCATGTCGAGATCTCGGGAGCCCACTCGATGTGCTCGCCGCCGTTGATGAACGGCAGCTCGTTCACGTGCATCGCGTGCAGCACGAGCTTCACGCCGATGAACGCGAGGATGAACGCGATGCCGTACTTGAGGTACTCGAGCCGCTCGAGCAGGCCGCCCAGCAGGAAGTAGAGCTGGCGCAGGCCCATGAGCGCGAACACGTTCGCCGTGAACACGATGAACGGACTCTGCGTGATGCCGAAGATCGCGGGGATCGAGTCGAGCGCGAACAACAGGTCGGTCGTGCCGATCGCGATGAACACGATGATCATGGGCGTGAAGAAGCGCCGGCCGTCGACCGTGGTGCGCAGCTTGACCCCGTCGTACTCGTCCGTGATCGAGACGCGCTTGCGGAGCACCCGCACGATGAACGTCTCGGAGTCCTCGTCCTCGTGGTTGCGCAGCTGCTGGATCGCCGTCCAGACCAGCCAGGCGCCGAAGATATAGAAGATCCAGCTGAAGTTCTCGATCAGCGAGGCGCCGAGCAGGATGAAGATGCCGCGCAGGATGAGGGCGATGATGATGCCCACCATCAGTACCTCCTGCTGCAGCTTCCTCGGCACCGAGAACCTCGCCATGATGATCACGAACACGAAGAGGTTGTCGATCGAGAGGCTGTACTCGGTGAGCCAGCCGGCGAGGAACTGCCCGCCGTGCTCGGCGTCACCGAGGATGAACATGAGCGCCGCGAAGATCAGCGCGAGTGCGACGTAGAACGCCACCCAGAGCGTGGACTCCTTGAACGACGGCACGTGCGGCCGCTTCAGGACGAGCAGCAGGTCGCCGATCAGGATCAGCGTGAGCACGACCAGGGATCCGATTTCAAACCAGGCGGGGAGCGCGAGCACGGGCGGCCTTTCGAGGGAGCTGGGAACGAGAACTGGGAACGACGAAAATGCGAACGTCTCTCCCTCACGCACCATCGGTGCGGTTACCACGCCCGGAGCGGCGGCGCTCGTATTGACGATCGTGGCCCGGAGCAGAGCGCTCCGCGGGATACTCCCCTTCGCTTCGAGGAGTCTAACCCGACCGCCCGTTTCATAGACTGCATTCGCCGAACTGAAAAAGGAGATCCGTGTCCTCCCCTACGACGACCCCGTCACCCCTGTCCGAATCCCGGTCCGCGCCATGGGGTCGCGCCATCGGCGGCCTCATCTTCATGAGCCGCTGGCTGCAGGCGCCGCTGTACCTCGGGCTCATCGTCGCCCAGGGCTTCTACGTCGTGGTGTTCATGTTCGAGCTCTGGCACCTGGGCGAGACCGTGCTCGCCGACCCGACCCATCTCGACGAGGCCGCCATCATGCTCGCGGTGCTCGGCCTCATCGACGTCGTCATGATCGCGAACCTGCTGATCATGGTCATCATCGGCGGGTACGAGACGTTCGTGTCGCGGATCCGCGTCGACGGGCATCCCGATCAGCCCGAATGGCTCAGCCACGTGAACGCGAACGTGCTGAAGGTCAAGCTCGCGATGGCGATCATCGGCATCTCGTCGATCCACCTGCTGAAGACCTTCATCGAGGTCGGCCCGCTCGACGACGACGGCATCGGCGAGGGCGACGACGGCTACACCTCGACGGGCGTCATGTGGCAGGTGATCATCCACTGCGTGTTCATCCTGAGCGCGCTCGCCCTCGCCTGGATCGACCGCATGTCGTACCACCGCGCGCGGCCGCACGAGACGCACGACGGACTGCCCGTCCCGTACCCGTCCGACGGCGCCGCCGCGTCGGGTGCGCGCCGCCCGCGCGACGCCCGTACACCCGACCCCTCGCCCAACGGCGACCACCCGCACCCATACGCACACGACCCCGCCGACCTGCGTCCCTGAACGGAGCCCAGGGTCGGCCGTCGTCAGTTCTTGCGGGTGCGACGCGCCTTGCACCCGCAAGAATCGACGTCGATCGCCGGTAAGCCGAAATGAGAAGAACCCCCTCCCGAAGGAGGGGGTTCTTCTCGGTGATGCAGCTGGTGACCCCAGCGGGATTTGAACCCGCGCTACCGCCGTGAGAGGGCGGCGTCCTAGGCCGCTAAACGATGGGGCCGTTTTTGCAACTCAGAGAGTATGACACACGTCTCAAAGCCTTTCCAAATCGAGGCGAGCGCCGCCGGATCACGGGCCGTCACCGGGCAGTCGGCAGGCCGTCACCGGAACACTCGAAGGGCCCCCGGTGCCACCTCGACCTCGACCGGCAGCGGTCCGATCCGCTCGCCGTCGGCGTACGCGATGACGTCGTCGGCCGCGATCGTCACCCGGCGAGCGCGCACGAACTCGACCGCCGGATGATCCACATGCTCGCCCGAGTACACCTTCGGCAGCACCCGCAACAGCGCCGCGCGACTCAGCGGGTGCACGATGAACACGTCGAGCAGGCCGTCGGTGAGCTCGGCATCCGGCACGATGCGCAAGCCCCCGCCGAGCGACGACGTGTTGGCCACGGACACGAGCATGGCGCGCTGCGTGCGACGCGCCCCGTCGATCTCGAGCACGTACTCACGCGGCCGGAACGTCGCGAGCTCACGGACCAGCGCGAGCAGGTACCGGTTCGGGCCGCGAGGCCGCACCATCCGGTTCGCGCGCTCGTTCACGATCGCATCGAACCCCGCCGAGAGCACGACGCCGTACCTGGTGGTGAGCTCGCCGTGCCGCGCGACCGCGACGTCCACCGCCGAGGGCGGACGCTCGAGCGCACCGATGAGCGCGTCGATCGCCCGGGCCGGATCGTCGTACGGCACGCCGAGCGCCCTCGCGAAGTCGTTCCCGGTGCCGGCCGCGACGAGCCCGAACGGCACCTCGGAGCCCGCGAGCACGTTCGCGCCGAGCGACACCATGCCGTCGCCGCCGACCACGATGAGCCCGTCGGCGCCCAGCGCGAGCGCCTCCTCGGTCGCGAGCCGCAGCAGCTCGAGATTCGCCTCCCGCAGCAGACGGACGTCATAGCCCGCCGCGGACAGCCGGGCGGCGACCGCGGCACCGACCTCGCGATTCCGGCCGAACGATGCGGCAGGGTTGACGGCGACGAGGAGACGTTCCACCGCTCGGGTCACCCTTCCGATTCTGGCAGTCGCGGTGCACGCATCCCCGTATTGGCCGCGGTCGCAACGGCTTGCGTCGCGCCCGGGCGCTCGTGTTGGCTCGAGACATGCGACTGACGAAGTTCGAGCACGCCGCGCTGATGATCGAGGATTCCGGCTCCCGGCTGTTCATCGACCCGGGCAAGTTCACGACGCCGATCACCGAGGCCACGGGCGCCGTCGCGGTCGTGATCACGCACCAGCACGACGACCACTGGACGCCCGAGCAGCTCGGCCGCATCGCCGGCAAGAGCCCGGGCGTGCGGTTCTTCGGCCCGGCGGGCGTCGCCGCCGCGGCGGCCGAGCGCGGCATCGAGGTCGAGGAGGTGCACGCGGGAGACGAGCTCGAGGTCGCACCGTTCCGGTTGCGCTTCACCGGCGGCCGGCACGCCGTGATCCACGAGTCGATCCCCGTGATCGACAATCTCGGCGTGCTCGTCAACGACGCGCTCTACTACGCCGGCGACTCGTTCACCGTGCCAGAGGGCGTCGAGGTCGACGTACTCGCGGCCCCGGCGGGCGCGCCGTGGATGAAGCTCGCCGAGGCCATGGACTACGTCATCGAGGTCGCGCCGAAGCGCGCGTTCGCCACGCACGAGATGGTGCTCTCGCGCGCCGGCAAGGATCTCTCGAACGCACGCCTGCGCTGGGCGACCGAGCAGGGCGGCGGCGAGTACCTCGCCCTCGAGCCCGGCGACACGCTGGACTTCTAGCGCAGGCTCAGCCCCGAGGGCGGATGCCTCGCGCCGCACACACGGCTCGAGGGCAGCCGTCACGCCCGAGGCATCCGCCCGGCCGCTATTCGTCGTCGTCGTCGGGCGCCGCGCTCGGCGCGGGCGTCTGGCGACCGGTGACGGGGCCCGGTCCCGCCTCGCTGAACCCGTCGCCGCCGTACTTCGCGGCCGCGACCGACATCACGGCCGGCCACATGCGATGGCGGGCCGTCGCGGCCTGACCCGAGTCGAAGTAGATGCCGCGCTGGTTGGCGTCGCCAGTGACGCTCACGACCGCGGCGGCGGTCGCGACCTTCGAGGTCGCGCCCACCATCCAGGTGTCCTTCGCCCCGTCGGTCGTGCCGGTCTTGCCCAGCACGGGCACCCAGGGATCCATCGCTCCGCTCGACGACTGTCCGGTCCCGCTCGACATGACCCTCGTCATGCCGTAGTGCATGCCTGCGGCGACCTCGGGCGAGACCGCGGGCGCGCACGTCGACTGCGGCACCGGCAACTCTTCCCCGTCGCGCCCGACGATGCGGTCGATCGCGATGGGCGTGCACGCGACGCCGTTGTTCGCGATGCCCGCGAACGCGACCGCCATGCTCAGCGGGGCGACCTCGTTCGTGCCGATCACGGCCGACGGACCCTGGAACAGGGGGTTGCCGTCGGCGCGGTGCACGCCGAACCGCTCGGCGGTCTGCGCGATGCCGCACAGGTCGAGCTCCTTGGCCATGCCGAGGAAGCCCGTGTTGATCGACTGGATCGTCGACTGCAGGGCCGTGTAGTTCGCGCCCGACTCCCCCGCATCGTTGCGCGGGTTCCAGCCGGGGTCGGCCACCTGCGTGCCGAGGCAGCTGTCGCGGAACGCCCCCCAGTTGTTGCGCAGCCGCGAGTCGGTGCGCTCGCTCAGGCCGTGCCCCTCGGCGAGCCACTCGGCGAGCGTGAAGACCTTGTACGACGACCCCGGCTGGAATCCGCTCGATCCGCCGTAGTCGTAGTCGGTGTTGTAGTTGATGCCCGTGTACTCGGGTCGCCCGGCGACGACGTTCGGGTCCTGGCTGTACGACTTGTTCTGCGCCATCGCGAGCACCCGGCCCGTGCCGACCTGCACGCTCGAGATCACGCCGCCGACGTCCCACCCGGGGTACGTCGAGGGCACGTTCTCGGCGATCGCCCGCTCGGCGGTGGTCTGCAGGTCGAGGTCCAGCGTCGTGTAGACGTCGTACCCGCCGCGGCGGAAGTTCAGGAACCTCGTCGCCGCGTCTTCGCCGAACGTCTCGTCGTTCTGCAGGATGTGCGCGACGTAGTCGCAGAAGTAGGCGCTGCCGCCCGCGGTCTGGCAGCCGGTGCTGGGCTCGCTGATCGCGGGCTGCACGGGCGTCGCGACCGCCTCGTCGTACTCGGCCTGCGTGATCTTCGTGAACTCGAGCATGCGGGCGAGGATGTAGTCGCGGCGCTTGTGGTTCTCGGCGTAGCCGTCGGCCGCGCCGTTCACCTCCTGGTCGGGCCGGTCGAGCTGGAACTTGACCGGGTTGTTGACGATCGCGACGAGCGACGCGGCCTGCGCGAGCGTGAGGTTCGCCGCGGTCGTCGAGAAGTAGTAGTTCGCCGCGGCCTCGATGCCGTAGACGGTGCCGCCGAAGCCGGCGATGTTCAGGTAGCCGAGCAGGATCTGATCCTTGCTGTACCGTTTCTCGACGCCGATCGCGAGCCGCATCTCCTTGAGCTTGCGGTCGATGCTGGTCTCGGTGGCGGCCTCGTAGCATGCGTCGCGCTCGGCCTCGTCTGCGGCCTCACGCTCGCACTCCTGCACGCGCACGTTCTTCACGTACTGCTGCGCGATCGACGACCCGCCCTGGGTGTCACGGCCGGAGGCCGTCGTCACCGCGGCCCGGAGCGTGCCCTGGAGGTCGATGCCGCCGTGATCGTAGAACCGCGGGTCCTCGCCCGCGACCGCGGCGTCCTTCACGTACTGGCTCACCTGGTCCCAGGCGACCTGCACCCGGTTCTGGTCGTAGAACGAGGCGAGCAGCACCGGCGCGCCGTCGGAGTTCGTGGCGTAGATGTTGCTCTTCTCGGACAGCTCGCCGATCTCGAGATAGCTCGGCAGGTTCTCGAACATGCCGATCGTGCTCGTGGCCGTCACACTGACCATCGAGATGGCCGGCGTCGCCGCCGTGGCCACGAGCGCGCCCGCGGCCGTGCTCGCGAGGACGAGCCCGATGAGCCCACCGAGCACGCCGTGCGCGGTCCGGGTCTCCGCGAAGTCCCGGTTGCGCTTGTGCCGGTACGGTTGCGGGGCAGGTTCGACCCCGTCGCCGTCGATCGGTCGCTGCTCTGGTGCCATGGCTGGACGCCCCCCTGTCGCGTCGCGTGCTCCAATGGAATACCAGCAGGGCGGCATTGTCCAGCCGGACCGCCCCGCGTCAGTTCCTGGGCGTGTCCCGGCGCGGCGGTGGCGGCGGCATCCGCCTGAGCGAGCCGAAACGCTCGGCGAGCGGGGCGAGCACGAGCGGGCGGGCGAGCAGCCAGCCGGCGACGAGCACGACGACCGAGACGGCGAACACCGCGAAGCCGATCCAGTCGTCGGCGTCCCTCGACGCGTACATGTGATTGAGGTTCCTGAGCGCGCCGGTCGTCAGCACGAGCACGACGTGCACGAACGTGAAGAGCAGGAACACGAGCATCGTCGGGAAGTGCAGGACGCGGGCGGTGCGCTCGGACGGCAGCGACGTCCATCGCCCTTCGCGCGGCCAGACCGGCGAGAGCCGCAGTCCGGTCACGATCGCGATCGGCGACACGAGGAACACGATCGCGAAGTAGGACAGCACCTGGGCGTCGTTGTAGTACAGCCAGGCGTGCTCGGCGGGCCAGTCGAGCGATGCGTACTGCAGCACCACCGAGATCGCGTTCGGCACCACCTGCCAGTCCGTCGGCACGATCCTGAGCCACTGCCCGGTCGCGAACAGCAGGACGACGTAGATCACGCCGTTCAACACCCACAGCGCATCGACGACGAGGTGCAGCCACACCGAGATGCCGAGGCGCCGTGGCGTGCCCTTCGTGCGCGGGAACCGGGAGTTGTCCCTGGTCCAGAACGCCGGCGGCCGCTGCTTCGCCCTGATGATGAGCCCCGTGCGCACGAGCATCACGAGGAAGAAGACGTTGAGGAAGTGCTGCCAGCCGAGCCATGCCGGGATGCCGACGGGCGCGCCGGCCGGCAGCTCGCGGTGGCCGGGGTACGTCTCGACGAACGACTGCACGGCCGGAAGCGCGCGCAGGCCGCGCGCCGCGGCGACGACGAGCACGAGCAGGATGAGCGCGCCGCCGGCCCAGAGAGCGAACCGCTTCCATGACAGGCCCGCGAACAGGGAACGCGAGTCGGGCGGCACGTCTCTCAGCGTCGCAAACGGCGGGCGCGGGCGCAACTTCGCCGCGCCGCGGACCGGGCCCGCGACCTCACCACGTCGTGACGTACTCCGACACGCGCTGCGGCAGCGTGCCCCTGACGACCGGCACGCCGCGGAGGACGGCGTGATCGATGCGCTCGTGCAGCGCGGCCGAGGCGATGCGCGAGTCGATGAAGTCGGCCTCGCTCGCGTAGACGCCGATCGGCAGCGTGATCGCCTGGAAGAACGAGAACAACGGACGGAACTGGTGCTCGATGATGAGCGCGTGCCGGTCGCTCCCGCCGGTCGCCGCGAGCAGCACGGGCTTGTCGATCAGCGCGTACTGCCCGACGAAGTCGAAGACGTGCTTGAAGAGGCCCGTGAAGCTCGCCCGGTAGACGGGACTGCCGACGATGAGCAGGGTCGCGGACTCGATGCGCCGGATGGCGTCCTCCGCGGCGGGGCTCAGCTCGGCTCGGGTCAGCGCTCCCGAGAACTCGCGCCCGACGTCGCTGAGCTCGAGCAGCGTCGTCTCGACCGGCAGACCTGCGGCGGTGAACGCCTCTGCGAATCGGTCGAGCACCTCGCGGACGAGGACGGTGGTCTTCGAGGGCGCGTGCAGGCTGCCGGACACGGCGACGAGGGAGAGCGCTTCGGACATGACGTCGACCGTATGCCGGGCGCCGCCGGCCACGCCATCCCGACGGCACGCGGAGGTAAGACCCCGACCCGGGGCGTAAGAATTCGACTTCCAGGCGCCCACGAGCGCCGCTCAGGCCGCGGACCCGGCCGGCTGTGACGCCGGGTGACGAACCGTAACCCGTGTGACGTCGGCGCCTTCGCGCGGCGCGACCGCGGTCGGTAACGTCGCCGCCCAACACCCCGAACGGATGCTTCGAAGGAGCCCCCATGACCGCACGACCCCGAGCGCTGCCCGCGTTCGCCACCGCTGCCGCCGTCGCCGTCGCGCTGGCCGGCTGCGCAGCCGGCACGCCCACGGCCGCGGGTGATGCCGCCGAGGGCGGCACGATCGTGTACGCACACCAGCAGGAGCCGGCGTGCGTGTTCGGCGGCTGGATCGAGCAGGCCTACCTCAGCGCGAACGTGCTGGACAGCCTCCTCTCGCTCGATGAGGACGGCACGGCGGTGCCCTGGCTCGCCGAGGAGTGGTCGGTCACGGACGACGGCCTGCACTGGACCTTCACGCTGAAGGACGGCGTGACCTTCACCGACGGGTCACCGCTGACGGCCGAGGCCGTGGCGTTCAACTTCGACCACTGGGTGAACGACGGCGGCAACGGCACGGCGCTCGCCTGGCTCGGCGGGTATTACGAGCAGGCGACCGCGATCGACGAGCTCACGCTCCAGGTCGACCTGTCCCGGCCCTATCCGCGACTCCCGGAGACGCTCACGCAGGGCTACTTCGGCATCCAGTCGCAGCAGGCGCTCGAGACGCGCAGCGACGAGGAGAACTGCGAGGCTCCCATCGGCACCGGCGCGTTCGTCGTCGACCACTGGGATCGCGGTCAGGAGATCGTGCTCACGCGCAACGACGACTACGCCTCGCCGCCCGCCAACGCGGGCCACACGGGCCCCGCGCACGTCGAGGAGGTCGTCTGGAAGTTCGTGGCCGACCCGACGACGCGCGTGGCGGCACTGAAGAGCGGCGAGGTCGACGCCATCTACGACGTCCCCGCGGTGCAGTGGGCGAGCACCGAGCAGGCCGGCTTCACGCTCGAGAAGTACGTCACCGGCGGCCGCCCGCAGCAGCTGACCTTCAACACGGCCGAGGGCCCATTCACCGACGAGCGCGTGCGCCAGGCGTTTGCGTACTCGCTCGACCGCGAGGCCCTCGTCGAGACGATCGGCCGCGGGGTCATTCCCTACGAGGGCAACGGCGGCGTCAGCCAGAGCACTCCCGGGTGGAGCCAGAAGGCCGCCGACCGGTACTCGTTCGACCTCGACCGGGCCGAGGCGCTCCTCGACGAGGCCGGCTGGACCGGCACCACCGGTGACGGCACTCGGACGAAGGACGGCGAGGCGCTCGAGATCGTCCTGCCGTACGGCGCCGGCTCGATCATCAACGCGGACGGCGCCTCGATCCTGCAGGGCGTGCAGGAGCAGGCCAAGCAGGCCGGCTTCAAGGTCGATCTCATCCCGGTGCCGCAGGCCGAGCTGTTCTCGGGCGCGTACGGCAGCCCGAGCGAGCGCGACATCTACCCGGGGTACTGGACGGCCGTGACCAGCGGCATCCTCTACGTGAACTGGCGTCAGTCGACACCCGAGTCGCCGAACTACAACAACGACTCGTTCACGAACTACCCCGAGCTCGAGGCCATCATCCTCGAGGCCAACTCCACGGCCGACGTCGACGCGCAGAACGCGCTCTACGCCGAGGCGCAGGAGTACATCGCCGAGCACGCGCTCGCGATCGGCATCTACGACCGCCTGTCCACACTCGCGATCTCCCCGGAGCTCGAGGGCGTGAAGCAGGAGCACTCGCAGGGAGGGCCGACCTTCTATGACGCACGATTCGTCGACTGAGGCCGAGACGCCCGTGGCCGCACCCGCCGGGGTCCTCGCGGCCCCGCCGGCGGCGACCGCGGCCCCGCCGGCGCCGACCGCGGCCCCGCCGGCGGGGCTGCGGGGACGGGGGCTGGGCTCGCTGCGGCTGGTCGCCGGCAAGGCGCTCGCGGCCGTGCTCGTGCTGCTGGGCGCCGCGACGGCGGCATTCTTCGCGCAGGCCTCGATCCCGGGCGACCGCGCCACCGCAATCCTCAACATCCGCAACGGCCAGGCCATCGAGCGGACACCCGAGGAGCTCGCGCCGATCATCGCCGAGTACCGTCTCGACGACCCGACGCTCGTGCAGTACTTCTCGTATCTGCGCGGACTCGTGGCGGGCGACCTCGGCACGTCCTACCAGCAGCACCGGCCCGTCCTCGCGATCGTCGCCGACCAGCTCGGCTCGACGATCGTGCTGACGCTCACGGCGCTCGTGTTCGCGTGGATCCTCATGGTCGTGTGGGTCTCGCTGACCGCGGGACGCGGCCCGCGCGTCCGCGCCGTCGGGAGCTTCGTCGACACGGTCACGGCCGGTCTGCCCCACTACTGGCTGGGCATCATCCTGCTGCTGGTGTTCGCGCTCGGACTGGGCTGGTTCCCGGTGATCGGCGGGACGGGCCTGCACGGGCTGATCCTGCCGGCGCTCACGCTCGCGATCCCGCTCGCGGGGTTCATGGGTCAGGCCACGCGCACCGAGTTCGAGCGCGCCCTCGACCAGCCGTTCGTGCTGAGTGCGCGCACGCGCGGCATGGGCGACGCGGGCGTGCGGCTCAGGCACGTGCTGCGGCACGCCGTGCTGCCCGCGATCACGCTCTCGGGCTGGGCGCTCGGCGCGACCATCTCGGGTGCGGTCGTCGTCGAGGCCGTGTTCGCCCGGCCCGGCATCGGCAGCGTGCTCGTCTCGGCCGTGAACTCGCAGGACATGCCCGTCGTGATCGGCGTGGTCATGCTCATCGCGGCGTTCTACGTGATCGCGAACCTCGTGGTCGACGTCGCGTACGTGCTCGTCGACCCACGACTCAGGAGGACGGCATGACCGCCACCCCAGCTATTCCCCACACGGGGAAGCCCACGTCGGCGCGCACGCCCGGGCCGCGCACACGCGGGCGGTTCGCGCCGTCCACGATCCCGTGGGATCTCGTGCTCGCGATCGCGGGCACGGCGATCTTCGCGGTGGCCGCGATCTGGCCTCAGCTCATCGCGACGCAGGGCCCATTCACGATGGACCTCGCGGCCTCGCTGCAGCCGCCGTCGGCCGCGCACTGGTTCGGCACCGACGAGTCGGGCCGCGACCTCTACTCGCGCGTCGTCTACGGCACCCGCGAGTCGCTCGGCATCGGGATCGGCGCCGCCGCGGTGAGCCTGTCGCTCGCGATCGTCCTCGGCACGCTCGCGGCGCTCGGCGGGCGCGTCGCGTCGGCCGTCGTCGGCTGGCTGCTCGAGGTCGCGTTCTCGTTCCCCGCGCTGCTGCTCTCGCTGCTGCTGATCGCCGTGCTCGGCCCGTCGGCGCTGACCCAGGTCCTCGCGGTCGGGGTCGGCACGGCGCCGGGCTACGCACGCATGGTGCGCGGCCAGATCCTCACGGCCAGGGGCTCGGCGTACGTCGAGGCGGCGGTGGCGCTCGGCCACCCGCGCGGGCGCATCCTGCGCCGGCACATCCTGCCGAACGCGCTGCGCCCGCTCGTCGCGATCTTCGCGCTCTCGATCGGCCAGTCGATCGTCTGGGCGTCGAGCCTGTCGTTCCTCGGCCTCGGCGTGGCACCGCCGTCGCCCGAATGGGGTGCGCTGCTCGACGCCGGGCGGGCGTACATCACGGAGGCGGGCTGGCTCACCGTGATCCCCGGGCTCGTCATCGTGCTGCTCGCGCTCACGGCGACCACGCTCGGCCGCCACCTGCAGCTGTTCCTCGAGAAGGGAGAGAAGGCATGACCGTCACCGACCAGACCCTCGTCACAGGCCAGACCGTGACCGGCCAGACCGTCACAGGCCAGACCGCCGTCACGGGCCCGACCACCGCGGCGCGCGAGGCGCCGCCGCATCCGCGAGTGTCCGTCCGCGACCTGTCCGTGTCGTTCGCGACGAACGCCGGCGAGCGCCGCATCGTCGAGAGCGTCTCCTTCGACCTCCACCCGGGCCGCTGCGTCGCGATCGTGGGCGAGTCGGGGTCGGGAAAGTCGGTGACCGCGCGCACGATCGTGGGCCTGACCGGCCGCGGCGCCCGCGTCGAGGCCGGTGCGCTCGAGGTGCACGGGCGGGACGTGCGGGCGCTGACCGACCGCGCCTGGCGCCGCATCCGCGGCACCGAGGTCGGATTCATCCTGCAGGACGCGCTCGTCTCGCTCGACCCGCTGCGCCCCGTCGGCGCGGAGATCGGCGAGAGCCTGCGCCTGCACGGCTGGCGAGGCCGCGCCGAACGCCGCAGGAAGGTCGTCGACCTGCTCGACGCGGTCGGCGTGCCGTCGCCCGAGCTGCGGGCGCGCCAGCGCCCGGGACAGCTCTCGGGCGGCCTGCGCCAGCGTGCGCTGATCGCCTCGGCGCTCGCGCTCGACCCCGACGTGATCATCGCCGACGAGCCCACGACAGCGCTCGACGTCACGGTGCAGGCGCAGGTGCTGGCGCTCCTCGAGGAGTCGAAGCAGCGCGGCGCGTCGATCGTCCTGATCAGCCACGACCTGTCAGTCGTCGCGCAGCTCGCCGACCACGTGCTCGTCATGCGGCACGGGCGGGTCGTCGAACACGGCCCGGCCCACACGCTGCTCACGGAACCGCACGACCCGTACACGAAGGCGCTCATCGCCGCCGTGCCGAGCGAGGCGACGCGCGGTCGCCCGCTCAGCGCGCCCGCGCCCAGCGCGCCCGCAACGCCCGCGACTGAATCGAACGGTCGCGCATGGCGGGTGCAGACCAGCGATGACCCGCCATCTGCGACCGTTCGGCGCGGCGAAGCGGGACGAGCGACGGATGCCTCCGCGCCGGAGGCGCGCGAGGTCGTGCTCGAGGCGCGCGGCCTCGTGAAGCACTTCCGCGCACCCGACGGCAGCTCGACGCTCGCGGTGGACGACGTGTCGTTCGTGCTGCACCGCGGCGAGACGCTCGGCGTGGTCGGCGAGTCCGGCTCGGGCAAGAGCACCACGGGCCGGATCGCGCTCGCGCTCGAGTCGGCCGATGCGGGCGAGGTCTCGCTGCTGGGCGCGCCGTGGTCGAACGTGGCCGAACGCCGCCGCCGTGCGCGGCGCTCGCGCATCGCGGTCGTGTCGCAGGATCCGCTGTCGAGCTTCGACCCTCGGTGGAACGTCGAACGCATCCTCGCCGATGCGCTGCCGCGAGGCATCCGCTCACCCGCGGAACGCGCCGCCCGCATCCGCGAGCTGCTCGACCGGGTGGGGCTTCCCGAAGCCGTGCTCGCACGGTTCCCGCTGCGCCTGTCCGGCGGCCAGCGGCAGCGCATCTCGATCGCCCGCGCGCTCGCGACGGAGCCCGACGTGATCGTGCTCGACGAGGCCGTCTCGGCGCTCGACGTCACGATCCAGGCCCAGGTGCTGGACCTGCTCGTCGAGCTGCAGCAGCGACTGGGCCTCGCCTACCTGTTCATCTCCCACGATCTCGGCGTCATCGCCCACCTCAGCCACCGCGTGCTCGTCATGAAGGACGGCCGCGTCGTCGAGGAGGGGTCGCCCGACGACATCTTCACCCGCGCGCGCGAGCCGTACACGCGCGAGCTCATCGCCTCCATCCCCGCCTTCGAACCCAGGAGCCAGCCATGACGACAGACCGCACTCCCCTGCACCTGAACGCGTTCGTGATGAACACGAACTCGCACATCCATCACGGCCAGTGGCGCCGCCCCGACGCGGGCCAGGTCGACTTCAACGACGTCGGCGTGTGGATCCGGCTCGCGAAGCTGCTCGAGGAGGCGAAGTTCGACGCCATGTTCTTCGCCGACGTCACGGGCGTGTACGGCGACGCGGACGCGGACTTCGACGTGTACATCCGCGAGGGCCTGCAGATCCCGAGCAACGACCCGATCCCGCTCGTCGCCGCGCTCGCGGCGCACACCGAGCGGATCGGGCTCGCGCTCACGAGCAACGTCGCGCAGAACCATCCGTTCAACTTCGCGCGCCAGGTCTCGACGCTCGATCACATCTCGCGCGGCCGCATCGCGTGGAACATCGTGACCGGGCTGCAGGACAACGGCGCCCGGAACTTCGGGTACCCGCGGCTCACCGACCACACCGAACGGTATGCGTGGGCCGAGGAGTACGTCGACGTCACGTACAAGCTCTGGGAGGGCTCGTGGGACGACGACGCGCTGCTGAAGGACAAGGAGCGCGGCGTCTACTCGGATCCGTCGAAGATCCACAAGATCGACCACGTGTCGGAGCGGTACCAGGTGCAGGGTCCGCACCTGCCGTCGCCGTCGCCGCAGCGGACCCCCGTGCTCTACCAGGCCGGCTCGTCGGCCTCGGGCAGAGAGTTCGCGGCGCGCAACGCCGAGGCGACGTTCATCATCGCGCCGACACCCGCGATCGCGAAGGAGCTCATCGACGACACCCGGAGGCTCGCGGTCGAGGCCGGCCGCGAGCCGTCCGACATCAAGTTCTTCCAGGGCCTGTCGTTCGTCGTCGGCGCGACCCAGGAGGAGGCCGAGGCCAAGGCGGCCGAGTACGAGCGGTACGTCTCGGTCGACGGATACCTCGCGCACAACGCGCTCGTCGACAAGGCCGGTCGCGTCTACGACCCCGAGACGCCCATCAAGGACGTCGAGACGAACACCGCCAAGGGCCTCACCGAGTGGGCCGCCAAGGCCATCACCGATCGCGAGCCCGTGATCCGCGACGTCGCGCTGCTCATCTCGCGCTCGACGCGGCTCGTGGGCACGGCCGACCAGATCGCGGACGCGCTCGAGGAGTGGCAGGCTGCGGGCGTCGACGGCATCAACGTCATCAACTGGGTCATCCCCGGCTCGTTCGAGGAGTTCATCCGCGACGTGCTGCCGACGCTGCGCGCGCGTGGCCTGGCGCGCTCGGAGTACGGGCCCGGCACGACGCTGCGCGAGCAGCTCTTCGGCGAGCCGCGACTGAACGAGCGGCACCCGGCCGCGAAGTACCGCGGCGCGTTCGGCCCCCACTACCCGGCGGCCCAAGCCGCCCCCGCGCCCGCGCCCGCGCCCGCGAGCTGACTGCCCGCGCCGAATCGCGCCAGCAGCGACCTATCGCGCCACACGGGACGGTCGCAGCTGGCGCGATCGGTCGCCGTAGGCGCTGCGGCGAGAACTTGGCGCGATCGACCACAGTGGGCGCTGCGGGTCGCAGCTGGCGCGATCGGTCGCAGCGGGCGCTGGGGCGCGAACCCGGCGCGGTCGACTGCAGCTCAGGCTGAGGCGGGCGCCGCGGGCGCGGGGCGGAGCGGTGTGCCGCGCAGCGTGAGCACGAGGAACATCACGACGCCGAAGAAGAGCGCGATGTCGGCGATGTTCCCGATGAACCAGTCGAAGTAGGCGATGAAGTCGACCACGTGGCCCTGGCCGAACGACGGGTCGCGGAACATGCGGTCGAGGAAGTGCGTGGTCGCGCCGCCGAGCAGCAGCCCGAGGCACACCGCCCACACCCGCGACCGCACCCGCCAGACGAACCACGCCACGACGAGCACGCCGACGCCCGCGAGGATCGTGAACACCCAGGTCGCGTTCGCGCCGAGCGAGAACGCCGCGCCGGGGTTGTACGCGAGCTGGATGCCGAGCGCGTCGCCCAGCAGCGGCGTGCGCTCGCCGAGCGTCAGCGTGGCCTCGGCCCACACCTTGGAGAGCTGGTCGACGACGAGCACGACGACGCCGATGACGAGCGCGATCAGGGGTGCGAAACGCGACCAGTGGCCGGCCGGGGTCGTCACGGGCTCGCTCACGTCGCGCGCCTCGCCGGTCGCCGCATCCTCGCTCATGGATCCGATTCTCGCAGGCCCCGAGCCCACCGCCGAACCCGGTGCGATGGCGCAGCGGTGGTTCGAGCCGGCGGCGGCCCCGCCGGCGGGCGCATGCTCCGGACGCGACGGATGCTCCGGGCCACGCGAGCCCGGAGCATCCGTCTGGTGTCGTTACGAGCGGCGAGCGCGCCGGCGCCCGACGACCGTGAGCGCGGCGCCGCCGAGCACGACGAGCAGCACCGCGGCGAGCGCGGGGGTCGCGTCGTGGTCGACGCCCGTTGTGGCGAGGCCGGCCGGCCGCGCGGGGACTGGCGCGTCGGCGAGCACCGTGACGCCGACCCAGCCGAGCAGCTGACCTGATTCGTCGGTGACCGCGATCCGGTGCGCGCCGGCCGGGAGGCTCGCGGGAACGCGGAAGCTCGCGGTCCCGTCGGCACCGGCCCACGCCCAGCCGAGGCTCGACGGCGTCGAATACGCCCAGCCGGCGAGCCAGGCCGATCCGGGCAGACCGCTGATCGTGACCTGCTCGCCCGCGCGCACCCGGTCGGGCGTGGCGATCAGACCGCCCGTGGTCTCGGGCGTGAGCGCCGACTCGTCGGGCGCGGCCGGCAGCGTGCCCGGCTGCGGCGGACGCGGCGTGCGCACCTCCCCGGTCTCGGCCCACGCGCCGAGCTCGCCCGACGTGTTCAGGGCGGCGATGCGCACCCGGTAGCCGGTCTCCGGCACGAGGCCCGAGAAGGTCGTGGCCGTCGCATCCGCCTCGAGCGTGCCGGACTCGACGACCTCGCCCTGTCGCAGCAGCTCGACCTGGTACCCGGTGACCGGCAGGCCGCCGTCCCACTCGGCGGCGATGCTCGTCGCCGACAGCGCGGTGGCCGCGAGGCCCGTCACCGCCGGAGTCGGAAGCGCCGCGAGCAACGAGTAGCCGTCGGCCAGGCCGGCGCCGAAGACGTCCTCGTCGGGCAGGACGCCCTCGAACGGGTTGGTCATGGGGGCCGCGGTGCCGAGCATCAGCTCGGTGATCTCGTCGGCGCTGTGCGTCGGCGCGAACTGCGTGGCCAGGGCGTGCGTGGCCGCCACGTTGGGCGCGGCCGCCGACGTGCCGAAGAACCGATAGAGGCCGTCACCCGGTCCGCCGAAGAAGCTGGTCCTGGTGCCGTCGACGCCCGTGATCTCCGGCGCCTGGATGCGCACGGGCGCGGGGAGGGCGGCCGCCGGCTGGACGCTCTGCGGGTCGAACGCCTCGAACAGCACCGTGCCGGGGCCGGGCGAGGTGAACGACTCGGGGGCGTCGGGCGTCCGCCAGTCGGCGGCGGCGACACCGACGCCGGAGCCGTCCGCCGGGTGGCCGAACGTCACGGGCCCGACGATGTCGTCGCCCGTGCTGCGATCGTGCTCGCGCCAGTCGATGCCCTCTGCGCCGGTGAGCAGGCCGAGCCAGACCGCCGGGTCGCTCGCCGTCCGGTCGGTCAGGTCACGCACCACGACGAGCCGGTAGACGCCCTCCTCGACGTCGTCGAGCGGGAGCATCTGGTTCGGCAGCGACGGATCGAGCGTGATGCCGACGCCGTACAGCTCAGGCTGCTCGCCGTCCTCGTAGACCTGGAGCTCGAGCGACGAGGCGACGCCGTTGATCGGCTCGCCCCAGCTCAGCAGCAGCTGCGGCTCGTACACGCCGTTCAGCCCCAGCAGGTCGTAGGCGTCCTCGACCGAGGTCGGGTCGAAGTCGAGGCAGTCGTAGTCGGTGACCCCGGGCCGCACCTGCACCCATTCGGGGCACGCGATGCCGCGGAACGACGGCGTCTGCCAGGCCGAGATCGGCAGGCCCTCGCTCGGGCCGCCCGTGGCGCCGGCGACGTTCGCGTTGCCGGCGGAGGTGTAGTACGCGACGCCCTGCGCGCGGACCTCGTTGATCGCGACCGAGATCAGCCCCTGCTGGAAGTAGGTCTCGCTCGCGTAGCCCAGGTCGTCCACGATGATGTCGGCGCCGGCCTCGGCGAGCTGGATGATCGACTCGGCCATGCCGTTGGGACCGCCCCAGCCCGAAGCGAACATGAGCTTCGCGCCCGGCGCGATGCCGTGCACCAGCTGCGCCATCCCGCGGCCTTCGTCGTCACCGCTCGTGGCCTCGACGAGCACCTCGACCGGCGTCTCGTAGCCGCACGGGTTGCCCGGGCCGGGCAGCACGCCCATGGCGACGTCCTCCTCGGGCGACGTGACGTCGGTCTTGAGGCCGTACGAGTCCGAGATGATGCCGATCGTGACGCCCGTGCCGTCGACGCCGAAGGTCTCACGCGCCAGTGCGGTGCGCATCGGGCCGTCGGCCTCGACCGGGACTGCGCGGCACGAGTCGGCGGCGGTGTCCGCGGGCGCGGACTCGAGCGGGGCGCGCGTGGCCCCGTTCGCCGCGGAGACGACCGGCACGACCGAGACGACGCCCGGCAGGGCCTGCAGCTCTGGAATCCGCACGGGGTCGACCGTCACCGCGGCCGCCGGGCTGAACCGGTAGACGCGGTCGACGGTCGCGACGTCGGCGACGTTCGCGAGGTCGCTCTCGCTCGGCGCGGCGACGAACGTCACGGTGACCGCGACGTCGCCCGCATCGGTCACCGAGAGGCTGCTCGCCCCGGTGACGGGCAGGCCGACCGACTCGGCGAGCGCTTCGGCCCCCGACGCTCCGGCCTCGGCGGCCTCGGCGACCTGGTCGGCGAGCGTGACCGGCTCCGGAGGAGCCGGCTCCTCCGCGGCCGCGGGCCCGGCGACACTCGTCACCAGGAACATCGATGCCAGCACCGCCACAGCAGCGCGCAAAATACGGGTCACGTGATCTCCCCCACCAAAGGTCGCGTACGCAATCTCCCCAAACCTGCCACAACCGCGAGCCCGGCAGGCACCACCTAAACGGGTGACACGGTGCGGTGGTTCGACGCGTGCGCGCGATTAGTCTGAGACTCGGCGACCGTCGGACCGGCCGGCGCGTCACCGCCGAAGGAGCCCCCATGCGCGCCGTCTTCCTGCACGGAGATCGTGACATTCGCGTCGAGGACGCACCCGACCCCGAGCTGCGCCGCGGACGGGATGCGAGTGGTCGCGACGCGGTCGTCCGCGTGGTCGCGGCGTGCGTGTGCGGGTCGGACCTGTGGGGATACCGCGGCATCACGCCCACGCGGCGTGCTCGGGCGATGGGCCACGAGTTCGTCGGCGTCGTCGAGGAGGTCGGCTCCGCGGTCGAACAGATCGCCGTGGGCGATTTCGTGATCGCGCCGTTCTACGTGTGCGACAACACGTGCATCAACTGCCGGAACGGGTTCACGGTGCACTGCCTGGCCGGCGGATGGTGGGGTGCCGAGGTCCGCGACGAGGGGTGGGCGGACGGCGCGCAGGGCCAGCGCGTGCGCGTCCCGCTCGCGGACGGCACGCTCGTGCCCGTGCCCGGCGGGATGCCCGCGCCCGAGCTCGTCCCGGGCCTGCTCACGCTCTCCGACGTGATGGGCACCGGCCACCACGCCGCGGTCTCGGGCGGTGTGCGCCCCGGGTCGACCGTCGCGGTCGTGGGCGACGGCGCGGTCGGGCTGTGCGCGATCATCGCGTCGAAGCGGCTCGGCGCCGAACGCATCGTGGCCATGTCGCGCCACGAACCCAGGCAGGCGCTCGCGCGCGAGTTCGGCGCGACCGACATCGTGGCCGAGCGCGGCGACGAGGGCATCGCGCGGCTGAAGGAGATGTTCGACGGCATCGGGCCCGACGTCGTGCTCGAGTGCGTCGGCACGAAGGAGTCGATGGACCAGGCGCTGCGGTCGGCCCGGCCCGGCGGTCAGGTGGGGTTCGTCGGCGTCCCGTCGGGCGGCCCCGAGCTTCCCGTCAGGCAGATGTTCGACACCAACGTCGGCGTGCGCGGCGGCGTCGCTCCCGTGCGCGGGTACATCGAAGAGCTGCTGCCCGAGGTGCTCGACGGCCACATCCGGCCGGGCCGGGTCTTCGACCTCGAGCTTCCGCTCGAGGAGGCCGCCGAGGCCTACCGGGCGATGGACGAGCGTACGGCCGTGAAGGTGCTGCTGCGCCCGTAGCGACGACGCAGAGCGCCTGGTGCGCGTGGAACGCGTGGCGCGCGTCAGGCCACGCAGTGCATCACGATGTAGATGGGGTTCTCGTAGCCCGAGATGTTCCAGACCACTCCGTCGATGAAGCCGCGGACGCGACCGTTGCCGTCGTCCGTGAAGTTCAGGTCGGCTCTGGCGGGGTGCGTGCTCTTGATCTCGATGCCGTTGGGGAGGTGGTTCCACCACTCACCGGGGTGGAAGTCTTGATCCATCAAGTACGGGGTGCCGTCGGGACAGCTGAAGCCCTTGAACGCCTTGCTCCGCAGCGGGCCGAACTCGCCCCAGCCGCCGATCACCTCGCCCGCGATGGTCACGGGCTGATCGACGGGCGGGGCGACCTCGGGAGCGGGAGCGGCACTGATCGGGAGTGAGGTCGCGATCAGTCCGGCGGCGAGAACTGCACCCAACGTCACCACACCAGTATATCACACGCGGGGTGTCGACACGAGCGCACGGGTCAGGATCTCGTGCACCGCGGCGGGGCCGGGCGACCGGCGGATCGCGGCGCCGATCTCGCCGGCGCGTGCGCGGTGCCGGCCGTCGTCGAGCACCGTGCGCACCGCCCGGGCGATCCGGGCCGGCGAGGGGGTGTCGGTGCGCAGGTCGATGCCCGCACCCGACCAGGCGACTCTGGCGCTGACCTCGGCCTTGTCCTCGGTGCGGCCGGCGACCACGAGCGGCACGCCGTGCTCGAGGGCGTAGTGCACTCCCCCGTAGCCGCCGTTCGTGACCATGACGTGCGTGAGCGGCAGCAGCCGGTCGTAGGGCAGGAAGCTCGCCGCACGGACGTTCGCCGGCAGGTCGCGGGGCAGCGCCTCGACGGGACGCCCGCCGGCCGACACCACGACGAGCACGTCCTCGTGCGCGAGCGCGCGGATCGTCGGCTCGACGAGCGACCAGTCGCTGTTGGCCACCGTGCCCTGCGTGACGTGCACGACAGGTCGCCCGGCGGTGAGCTCGGGCCACCAGGCCGGCAGCTCGCCCGACGAGGCGCGCGCACGCGAGACCGGACCCACGAACTGCACGGTCTCGGGCAGTCCACGCCGGACGTACTCGAACTCGGGCACCGTGAACTGCACGAGCACGTCGGCCGCGGCCGGCCAGTCGAGGAAGAACCGGGTGAGCCCGCGCCCGGTCTCGGCGCGCGCGATCTCGTCGGCGTAGCGCTGCACGGGGGCGAAGACGCCTCGCTCGGCGACCGCGGTGAGCATCGCGTTGCGGAGCCGGCCGACCGGCCCGGGCAGGGGCTTCACGCCGAGGCCGTACGGCGCGACGTCGGGGTGCTTCATCGCGAGCGGCACGATGCCGAGGTTCACGACGAGCGGACGTTCTCCGCGAGGCATCCCGCTGAGCACCGCGGCCGCACCGAACATGGACTCGGCCAGCACCGCGTCCGTCGGCTCGGCCGCGATCGCGGCGCCCAGCGCGCGGAGCTGCGCCGGCACGGGCTTGAGGAAGATCTCGATCATGTCGTACCGGATGCCCGCGGGGCCCGTGAGTCCGCGCCGGCCGGGGAACGCCGCATCCATGTCGCGGTCGTCGTAGTCGGCCTCGGGCGGCAGCGGGAGGAACTCGGCGCCGGTCGCGACGACCTCGTCGCGGTAGCGCTCGCCGGTCAGGAAGCGCACGCGGTCGCCCGCGGCGACGAGCGCCTCGGCGACGGCGAGCAGCGGCGTCACGTGGCCGCGGACGGGTGTGGACGCGATGAGTGCGGAGGTCATGGTCAGGTCCTCGAGTGAGATGGGGCTCGGGTTAGGATTAGGAACACCACTGAAGTATTCACCACCTCATTAGGTTGGTCAATAGGGAGTTCGATGCCAGACACGACGACACGGACCTACCGCTCGGCCCTGCGTACGGAGCAGGCGGCCGCGACCCGCCGCCGCGTGCTCGACGCGGCCGCGGCCAGCTTCGCGGAGCGCGGCTACCACGGCAGCTCGCTCGCCGACATCGGCGCGCGGGCCGGCGTCTCGACCGAGACCGTCAAGGCGAACGGCCCAAAACGCGACCTGCTGTTGCGCGCGTTCGAGCAGGCCTTCGCGGGCGTCGAGGGCGACGCGCAGATCGCGGACGGCGATGCGGCAGCCGCGCTCGACGCCGTCGCCGACCTCGACGCGTACCTCGCGAGCGCCGCCGTGTTCGTCGCCGCGGCGAACGCGCGCACGAGCGTGCTCTGGACCGAGTTCCTCAGCGCGGCGAACACCGACGAGGCTGTGGCCCGCGAGCTCGCCGATCTGCTCGACCGCCGCCGCAGGGACTACCGGCTCCTGGCCGAGCAGCTGCGCGCCCGAGGCCTCGGCGATGCCGGGCTGCCCATCGACGAGGCCGCGGCGGCCCTGTCGTTCCTCTGGTCGCCCGAGAGCCATCAGCAGCTCGTCCTCCAATCGGGCTGGGCCATGGAACGCTATGAGCACTGGCTCACGGAGACCGCCCGCCGCCACCTGGGCCGGTAGCGGGACGCGAGCGCCTCGCGCCGCAAGCGCCTCGCCCCGCGAGCGCCTCGTGCCGGGCGTCACCTCAGGCGCAGCACCAGAATCGACGACGACGTCCGGGTGGCCGTGGCCCCCGGCACCGTCCCCGTCACCCGCACCGAGATCATGCTCAGCCAGTCGCCGGTCACGAGCGTGTAGGTGCGCGCGGTCGCACCCGCGATCGGGCTGCCGTTGCGCAGCCACTGATACGTGAGTGCGACCCCGGCGGGAGACCACGTGCCCGGATTGGCCGTCAGCACCGCGCCGACCCGGGCGGTACCCGAGATCGTCGGCGTGCCGGCCGTGACGGTCACGGGGATCACGACGCCCGCCGACGTCGCGCTCACGCCGGTGCCGCCCGCCGGCGTCCCCGTGACCCGCACGCTCACGGTCGTCCCCGCGTCGGCCGCGACCGCCGTGTACGTCCGCGCGGACGCGCCCGCGATCGCCGTCCCGTTCCGCAACCACTGGTACGTGAACGTCAGACCGCTCGGCGTCCAGGTGCCGGGGTTCGCGGTCAGCACGCTGCCGACCCGCGCCGTGCCCGAGATGGTCGGCGTGCCCGGCGTCACGGTCACCGCCGTGACGGCGACGCCCGCCGAGGTCGCGCTCACCCCTGCGCCGCCCGCGGGCGTGCCCGTGACCCGCACGCTCACGGTCGTGCCCGCGTCGGCGGCCACGGCCGTGTACGTCCGCGCCGTCGCACCCGCGATCGCCGCCCCGTTCCGCAGCCATTGATAGCTGAAGGCGAGCCCCGCGGGAGACCACGTGCCCGGATTCGCGGTGAGCACGCTGCCCACGCGCGGCGTGCCCGTGATCGTCGGCGTGCCGGGCGTCACCGTCACCGGTGCCGCGGCGACCGTGACCCCGGCGGAGGTCGCGCTCGCCGCGGTCGCCCCGGCGGGGGTTCCGGAGACGCGCACGGTCAGCGTCGTGCCCACGTCGGCGGTCACGGGCGTGTACGTCGCGTTCGTCGCACCCGCGATGGCCGCGCCGTTCCTGAGCCACTGATACGTGAACGTCGACGGCGCCGGGGTCCAGGTGCCGGGGTTCGCCGTGAGCACCTGCCCGACCTGGGCGGTGCCCGAGATGGTCGGCGTGCCGGGCACGGTGGTCGTCGGGGAGCCGCCGGTGACGTCGTACAGCTCGTAGTCGTCGGTGATGAGCTGGCCGTTGGAGAACAGGTTGAGCCCGAAGCTGATGCCGTTGAATCCCGCCGGGATCGGCGGCGAATCCCAGACCGCCTGCGTGTAGGCCGAGGCCGCGGCGAACCACGGGCTCGACGTCCAGTACTGCCAGCCACCCTGCGCGTTGCGGAGGTACACCGCGAACTGCGTCACGACCGTCGAGGTGTACCAGGTCCGCAGCGAGTACTGATGCCCCTCGGTCACGGTCGGCGCGCACGAGCCGAAGTCCATGGTCATGATGGTCTTCGCGTCGCCGTCGACGTAGTTCGACATGACGACCTGCTCGGCGACGTTGCCCGTGCGACCCGGCGAGACCCGGCTGAACGTCGGCGCGTTGCTGCCGTAGCCGGCGAGCATGAAGCAGTCGGGCACACCGTTCGTGCCGAGCTCCTCGAGGCTCGGGTTCTTGACGCCGTTCACCCCGGGCGCGGGCGCCGGCGGGAACGTCGTCCCGGTCACGGGCTTGACCGCGCCGCCGAAGACCTGGTGCACGGTCTTCACCGACGTGTTGTGGGTCGCCGGCCTCGCGGCGAGCCACTGCACGAACTGCGTGAACAGCGCGGGGCTGATGTTGAGCCCCTCGACGTCGCAGTCGTCGCAGATGTGGTGGAACGTGAGCCCGACCCATCCGCCCGTGGAGTTCTCGGCGTTGATGACCGTGTTCTGCAGGTCGGCGAGCGTCCACGCCGAGTCGACCTGATCCGGCACGCGCAACTCGAACGGATCGGCCGGCGGCACCTGTTCGGCGAATCCGCAGCCGGAGCATCCGAACCGGGTCTCGATGTCGCCCAGGTTGCGCGCGGTGTTGTAGCCGCAATCGATGACGGCCTGCTTCGCCGTGGCGTTCAGCGACGCGTACGGATAGGCGAAGCTCGTCACCTGGAAGCCCCACGAGGTCAGCGTCGCGCGGCTCTGGCAGGCCTGCGCGCGCGCCTCGGTGGGCGTCAGCGTCGCCATGTCGGGGTGCGAGACGGAGTGGCCGGCGATCTCATGGCCGGCGGCGGCGAGCGCCTCGAGGTCGGCGCGGGTCTGGTAGCCGGGCTGGCCGACGAAGCCGGTGGTCGCGTAGAACGTGCCGTCGAGCCCGCTGGCGTTCATGATGTTCGCCGCGGTGTTCTGGTTCGCGTTGGAGTCGTCGAACGTGAGACTCACCACGGTGGGCGCGCCGTCGAGCGCGGCGGCCGGCGCGGCGCTCGCGAGCACGGAGGCCGTGAGAACGGCACTCACGAGCAGCGCGGACGCACCGAGCACGCGCCGTGGCCGGTGCGCGGGTCGCAGGTCATCGGGCACACGTCGTTGTGAAGTCATGCTGTCCTCGCCGTCGAGCGGTCCGGCGGCATCCTGCGGCCGGAGCGGGATGTGCGTTCGCGGTCAGTCTGGACCCCTGGTCCTCAGTCGGGCAGCCGGGTCACGGGGAAATGTGGGAAACCGCAGGCGCCCCGGCTCAGATCAGCCCGTGCCGGACGAACGCGTTCCAGATCCCGTCGTCGAGCACGTGCGTGGTCTGCTCGTCGGCGACCGCCTTGACCTCGGCCGACGCGTTGCCCATCGCGATCCCGAGGCCCACGCGTTCGAGGATCTGCAGGTCGTTGACGCTGTCGCCGATGGCGACCGCGCGTTCGGCGGGCACCCCGAGGTCGGCGAGCACGTCGAGCGCGGCGCGGCCCTTGTCGACGCCGAGCGGCGAGATCTCGCCGCTCGCCCCGCCGAGGTGCGCGATGGTCCCCGTGATCACGGTGAACCGGTCGCCGAGGCGACGGACGACGCGCGCGTACGCACGATCGTCCTCACCGAGGAAGAGCACCTTCGCGATCGCATCCCTGGGAGCGTCGGCCAGCGGCGCGTAGACGTCGGCGGGCGTCGCGTCGGCGGGCGCCTCGTGGGCGGATGTCTCGGGGAGCAGTGTCTCGGGCACACCCTCCGCACTCTCGTCGTCGGGGATCAGGCCTTCGCGCATGAGGCGGAAGTAGTGCTCGAGCATGCCGGGCGACGCATACACGCGCTCCGCGGCCTGGAGGTAATAGTCGAGCCGCTCGTCCTCCAGCACCTCGGTCAGCGTCTCGAGCTCGTCGGCGCTCATGGTGTGCGACGCGATGAGCCGGTCGCCGATCTCGGCGAAGCCGCCGCCCGCGGTGATCGCGCCGTCGAACCCGATCTCGGCGACGTGCGGGAAGATCTCGGCTCGCGAGCGACCCGTCGCGAGATACACGAGGTGGCCGGCCGCGCGAGCCCGGCGGATCGCCTCGGGCGTCGAGGCCGCCATCCGCTCGTGCCCGTCGATGATGGTGCCGTCCACGTCCAGGAAGATGATTCGGGCGTGGGGGTGCACCCAGCCAGCCTACCCGCGGAGACACGGCCTCCCCGCCGCGCGAGGCGGGCGGGACCACGGCCGGGGCGACGGCGCCCGCGTGTGCACGCGGGCGCCGTCGCCTCGGGTCAGCGCGCGCTGACCTTGCCGGAGAGCTTGGCGATCTGGGCGAGCAGGAAGGGCCGAGCGGCGATCCAGCCCGCGACGATGATGACCATCGAGGCGAAGAAGATCCAGAACCCGGTCCAGTTCACGACGTCGGTGCCGCCGTACATGTGGTTCAGGTTCCGCAGCGCGCCGGTCGCGAACACGAGCGCGACGTGCACGATGATGAACGCCACGAAGTACAGCATCACCGGGAAGTGGATCGCGCGCGCCCACTCGACCGGGTAGATCCGGCTGAGGGTCTTCGCGTTCTTCGGCCACAGCCCCGACATCCGCACGCCCGTGATCGCCGCGAGCGGCGCCGCGATGAACACCGTGATGAAGTACATCAGCTGCTGCAGCCCGTTGTAGTTCACCCAGCCGTTCTCGGTCGGCCAGTTCAGCGACGCGTACTGCAGCCCGGCCGAGAGCGCGTTCGGGAACACCTCCCAGCTGGTCGGCACGATGCGCATCCAGTGCCCCGTGATGAACAGCATCACGACGAACACCACGCCGTTGACCAGCCAGAGGATGTCCAGCGACTGGTGGAACCAGATCGTCAGGCTGACCTTGCCCTGCCCGTTCTTCGACCAGCGCGGCGTCCAGAACGCACTCGGCTTCTTCTCGGTCCGGATCTGCAGGCCGCTTCGGATGATCAGCACCATCAGGAACACGTTGAAGAAGTGCTGCCACTGCACCCACGCGGGGAAGCCCGGCTCGGCGCCCTCGGGCAGGTGGTACTCGCCCGGGAACGCGGCCAGGAAGTCCCGCCCGGTCGGCGAGTTCAGGAACCACGACGAGCCGACCACGGCGAGCCCGGCCAGGAGCAGCAGCCCGAAGCCGCCGAGCACCGCGAGACCCAGCGTCTCCGGGCGCAGGTACCGGGCGAACCGGCTCGGCTCCTTCGCGGGCGCCGCGGGCGCGGACGTTCGCGGCCGTGCCGCGGCCGCGGGGCGCGCCGGCGCCGCGGGGCGGGC
>NZ_JAVKGQ010000006.1:0-231222 GCF_031432255.1 Agromyces aerolatus
CACACCAACGGCCCACACACCTGGTTCACCCCACCCCCACACATCGACCCCACCCAAACCCCACGCCTCGGCGGCCGAACCCGATTCGACCCCACCCCACCACCCAGAACCACACACACCCCACACCCACCACACGCCGAACCCGCGGTACCGGCCGCATGAGCACAGCACGCCCACGGAATGCACACGCAAGAAACCACGCATGGACGCACTCGCCCATGGCGAGCATGGGAGTGCGCGGCGACGGTACACCCCGCGCTACGCCAGCGCCGGGACGACGGCCAGGATCGACGCGGGCGCCCAGGGGCATGCGCGGCAACGGCGCACCGCGCGAGGCCTGTGCCGACGTCAGGGCCCGCGCCTGACGAATGTGCGAGTGCGCGTTGACGGTGCACCGCGCGCAGAGCCGGTGCCGGCGTCAGGACCCACGCAGGCGCGCGGGGGGCATGCGCGGCGACGTCGCGCCGCGCGCGAGACACGTGCCGGCATCAGGATCCGGCACAGCGAGAGATCGGCGCGCGGAGGGGTTCGCGCCGTACGCGAAGGCCGTCGCCGGCACGATGATGCCGACGACGGCCGGTGGGTGCGCGAGCGTGCTCGCGACGTCGGGTGGGCTACCGGGTCACGGGCTGGTCGCGCTTCGGCAGCGTCCAGCCCGGGCGCACGAAGTGGCACGTGTAGCCCCACGGCATGCGCTCGAGGTAGTCCTGGTGCTCGGGCTCGGCCTCCCAGAACGGGCCGGCGGGCTCGATCGTCGTGACCACGTCGCCCGGCCAGATGCCGGACGCCTCGACGTCGGCGATCGTGTCGCGCGCGACCGCCTCCTGCTCGGGCGTCGTCGGGAAGATCGCCGACCGGTAGCTGGTGCCGACGTCATTGCCCTGACGGTTCAGCGTGGTCGGGTCGTGGATCTGGAAGAAGAACTCGAGCAGCTCCCGGTAGCTCGTCTTCGCGGGGTCGTAGACGATCTCGATCGCCTCCGCGTGGCCCGGGTGGTTGCGGTAGGTCGCATACTCGTTCTGCCCGCCCGTGTAGCCGACACGGGTGTCGACGACCCCGGTCCGCTTCCGGATGAGATCCTCCATGCCCCAGAAACATCCGCCCGCGAGAACCGCGGTCTCGGTACCCGGAATGCTGGTGACGGCGCCTGGTGCGGTCATGATGCGTGCTCCTCGTCGGTGGAGGCGGTGGGGTGGTCGATGCTGGCACTGGTGCTGGCGCCGGCGGTGTCGCCGGCGGGAGTGCGCCCGAATCGCGCGAGGTACTCGCCGTACCCCTCCGCCTCGAGGCGGTCGACGGGCACGAAGCGCAACGCCGCGGAGTTGATGCAGTACCGCAGCCCGCCCTCATCGGTGGGGCCGTCATCGAAGACATGTCCCAGGTGGCTGTCGGCGCCGGTCGAGCGGACCTCGACGCGCTTCATGAAGAACGTCCGGTCGACGTGCTCGCTCACGGTCGCGTCGTCGATCGGCTTGGTGAAGCTCGGCCACCCCGAGCGGCTGTCGTACTTCTCCGTCGAGCTGAACAGCGGCTGTCCGGAGACGACGTCGACGTAGATGCCGGGCTCTTTGTTGTCCCAGTACTGGTTGCGGAAGGCGGGCTCGGTCGCGTCATCCTGCGTGACCTTGCGCTGCAGGGGCGTGAGACGCGCGAGCGACTCGGGAGTCTTTCGGTACTCGTGTGACACGGTTCCTCCATCTCGACGCCGCCGGCTGCGGCGTCATAGGAAAGAACAGGTGGGGCGGGCGAACTGTTCCGCGAACCGTCGGGTGAAGCTGTCGATTCGCTGTGAGCGCGTCGTGTGCGGCACGAACCCCTCGTGCGACAGACTTGAGCGGGCCCGACACACGGGCACGTCGACACGACGCACCGGGGTGCTCACGCACCGAGATGCGATGCCACCGAACATGACAGGGGAGACGCGTGGAGCTGCTCATCGTCGGCGTGCTGGGTCTGCTGGGCATCGCCGCCGCGACGGCGATCGGGCCCAGGCTCCGGGTCGCCGCCCCCCTCCTGCTCGTGGTCGTCGGCGTGCTCGTGAGCTTCCTGCCGTTCGTGCCCGACGTCCAGATCGATCCCGAATGGATCCTCGCCGGGGTCCTCCCGCCGTTGCTCTACTCGGCGTCGGTGGCCATGCCGTCCATGGAGTTCCGCCGCGAGTTCAGCGCGATCGGCGGGTTCTCCGTCGTGCTGGTCGTACTCAGCGCCGTCGTCCTCGGCGTCGTCTTCGCCGCCCTCATCCCCGGGCTCGGTCTCGCGGGCGGGATCGCGCTCGGCGCGATCGTGAGCCCGACCGACGCGGTCGCCACCTCGATCGTGAAACGCCTCGGCGTGTCCCCACGCATCGTCACGGTCCTCGAGGGCGAGAGCCTGCTGAACGACGCCACCGCGCTCGTGCTGCTCAGATCCGCGATCGCCGCATCCGCCGCGTCGGTGACGTTCTGGGACGTCGCGGGCGACTTCCTCTTCGCGGTCGCCGTGGCGCTCGTGTTCGGCTACGTGGTCGGCAAGGTCAACCTCTGGGTCCGGTCGAAGGTGACCGACGCGACGGTGAACACCGTCATCTCGATCGCGGTGCCGTTCGTCGCGAGCGTGCCGGCCGACGCACTCGGCGCGTCCGGCCTCGTGGCCGCGGTGGTCGCCGGGCTGGTCACCGGGCGCGGTGCGATCAGGAACCTCACCCCGCAGCACCGGCAATCCGACGTGCAGACCTGGCGGACCATCGAGCTCATCCTCGAGGGTGGGGTGTTCCTGCTCATGGGACTCGAGATGTCCGCACTCCTGCACGAGCTCACCAACGAGCAGCTGGGCATCCACCACGGCATCGGCCTCGCACTCGTCGCGCTGCCGGCCATCCTGCTCGTCCGCGCGGCGTACGTGTTCCCGACGCTCGCGATCTTCGCCGCCCGCACCCGCCGCGCGGCCGCGCTCAGACCGAAGCTCACGGCCGCGCAGCAGCGCCTCGACGATCACGACCTCGCCGAGCTCGCCGAGGACGTGGCCGATCGCGAGGCCGAACGCCATCAGCGCTCCCGCCGGCACGTGCCGAGCGACGCCCGCATCGCTCGGCTGCGCACCCGGCTCCGCCGGAAGGTCGCCGATCTCGACTACTTCCTCGCCGTCCCCCTCGGCTGGCGCGAGGGGACCGTCATCGTGTGGGCCGGCATGCGCGGTGCCGTCACGCTCGCCGCGGCACAGACCCTGCCCGAGGACACGCCCGTGCGCTCGCTGCTCGTCATCACGGCCTTCTTCGTCGCGGCCTTCTCTCTGATCGGTCAGGGCGGTACCCTGCCCTGGCTCGTCCGCGTGGTGAAGCCGGCCGGCGTCGACCACCAGGCGATGGCCGGCGAACGTGCGGAGATCCGGCAGCTCCTGCGCACCGTGGCGGAGGACGTCCTGCGCCGACGTCGCGGCGCGGCCGATCCGGCATCGCCT
The DNA here is from genome assembly GCF_031432255.1 of Agromyces aerolatus. Lineage (NCBI taxonomy): Bacteria > Bacillati > Actinomycetota > Actinomycetes > Micrococcales > Microbacteriaceae > Agromyces > Agromyces aerolatus. Next base: position 3,436 of record NZ_JAVKGQ010000006.1, read on the forward strand.
GCCGAGAGCGCCCCCGTCTCCGACCTCGTCGCGCGCGTCGAGCGCGAGGCATCCGCACCGGCCCGCCGGCCGTCCGAGGAGGAGTTCCGGCAGCTCAGGCTCGAGATCATCGCGGCGCAGCGCGACGCCCTGCTCGAGGCGCGCGACGACGGGATCTTCAGCTCGGAGGTGCTCGGCCGCATGCTCGAGACGCTCGATGCCGATCAGATCAGCATGGAGCTGAGGAACGACGGCGGCGGCGCGTCGTGAGCGCCGTGCACTCCCCGACAGTTGCCACAGAATGTATGCGAGCACATCAATTTTGATGAGATTCCCAGGTCCCGCGGAGGACTCGTGGAGCAGACGGCGGCAGACTGGCGGCTTCGTGTCGCCATCGGCAGCATGATCGCAAGGCGCCCCCGCCGAGCGTGACCCTGATTTCAGGCTCTGTACCCCGGAGCCTGTCGATCCCTGAAGACGAACGTCGAGACCCCGCCCGCTGCCCGGCACCTCGCCGGGCACGGGCCATGTGAACCGTATGCAGAACCAGACTCCTTCCTCTGACACCAACTCCACATCACTCATCACCGTCGACTCGGCCACGGCCGACCTCGAGACGCGATCCGGTCGCCGGGCCGCACGGCGCGCCGAACGCAACGCGCAGCCGAGACGCAGGACGCCCTTCCTGGTCGCGGGCGCCGTCATCGCCGTCGGCGCCCTGACGGGCACCGGCTTCGCCGTGCAGTCGGCGGTGGGCGCGCAGAACGAGCGCATCGCTCACACCAGCGCCCTCGTCGCCGCGGCGAACCCGGACGTCGAGCAGGCTGCGAGCCACAGCACGGTCCTCGATGCGCGGGCCGCCAAGGTCGCCGAGGACACCCTCTCGGTCGCCAATGACACGATCGCCGCGGCCAGCGGCAAGACCGACGCCGCCGTGCTGTCGTCGTCGGTCGCGTCGCTCGGCGAGTACAAGCGACTCGACGCCGGACAGGTGTTCACGCTCGCCAAGGAGACCTCGGCGCACCCGGAGGCCGTAAGGGCCCAGATCGCCGTGTTCGCCCGCGTCCCCGCGGAGCAGCCCGCCGCCGCCGAGGCGGCGGCGCGCGCTGCCGCCGAGGCCGAGGCCGCCGCGAAGGCGGCTGCCGAGCGCGCCGCGGCGACCCCGTCGACGCCGTCGGCGCCGGCCAACCCGAGCGGCGCGCAGGCGATCGCGCGGGACCTGATGGCGGCCCAGTACGGCTGGGGCGAGGACCAGTTCGGATGCCTCGTCTCGCTGTGGAACAAGGAATCCGGCTGGAACCACACCGCCCAGAACTCCAGCAGCGGTGCGTACGGCATCCCGCAGGCCCTGCCCGGCAGCAAGATGTCCAGCGCGGGCGCCGACTGGCAGACCAACCCGGCGACCCAGATCACCTGGGGTCTCGGCTACATCGCGGGCCGCTACGGCACGCCGTGCGGTGCCTGGAGCACGTCGCAGAGCCAGGGCTGGTACTGACCGGCCGAACGGCCTGACCGAACGGCCTGACCGAACGGCCTGACCGAATGGGCCGGAGCATGCGCGGAGCGCGCGGGGTGTGTCAAGCACCCGTGCGCTCCGCGCTCGGTCGTTAACCTGGTGCGATGGCAGAGGATGCGCCGAATCTCGAGACGAGCCGCCCGTCGACCTCGGCGTCGACGTCGACGACCCGACCGGCCAAGCCGGGCCTGATGGATCGCGTGAAGCGCATCGTCGCGTGGGTGCTCAGCACCAAGCCGGCTCGCGCGTTCCTGCTGTACCAGGAGCGCCACGGCGCCATGCTCGCCGACAGCGTCACGTATCGAACGCTGTTCTCGGTGTTCGCCGGCGTCTTCCTCGGCTTCGCGGTCGCCGGGCTCTGGCTCGCGGGCAACCGCGACGCGATGGACGCCCTGGTCCAGACGGTCGACACGGCGATCCCCGGCCTGATCGGCGAGGACGCGCTGATCGACCCGGCAGATCTGGTGCAGCCGCTCACGTTCAGCATCGCGGGCATCATCGCGATCGTCGGTCTCGTGGGCACCGCGATCGGCGCCGTCGCCTCGCTGAGCACGGCGTACCGCGAGCTCGCGGGGCTTCCGAACCCCGACACGTTCTTCCTCTGGGTGCTGCTGCGCAATCTCGCGATCGCCATCGGGTTCGGCCTGCTGCTCGGGGCGGCGGCGGCCGTGACCTTCGCCGGGACGAGCGCGCTCGGCGCGGTGTTCGACTGGCTCGGGATCGGACAGCGAAGCCCGCTCGCGGACATCGGCACCCGGGCCGTCGCGATCCTCGTCACGTTCGCGATCGACACGATCGCCGTCGCCGGCCTGTTCCGGCTGCTCTCGGGGCTGAAGCCGTCGGCGCGTGCACTCTGGGTCGGCGCCGTGCTCGGCGGCATCGGGCTCACGGTGCTGCAGGTGCTCTCGGGGCTCTTCATCGGCGGCGCCTCGAGCAACCCGCTGCTGGCGTCGGTCGGGTCGATCGTGGCGCTCCTGATCTGGTTCAACTTCTCGGCGCAGGTCATCCTCATCGCGGGCGCCTACACGATCACGAGCGTCGACGAGGCGCAGGACCGGGTCGCTGAGCGCTACGGCGCGCGGTCGATGGCGCTCCGCCGGCTGAAGCGCGCCGAACGCCGGGCACAGGATGCCGCGCAGGAGGTCCAGGCGGCGAAGGCCGCCGTCGACGCGGAGGCGGGCCGGTGAACGTGGCGGTCGACACCGTCCGGCGCGTCATCGCACCGCTCACCCGGACGCGCGTCTTCCGCCGGCTCGGTCCGGTGCTCCTTCCGCCGGTCGAACGCGCGCTCGCCCGGCTCTCGCACGGCCGGGTCCAGCTCAGCGCGCTCCTCGTGCCCTCGCTCGTGCTGCACACCGTGGGGGCCCGCTCGGGCGAGCCGCGGGACACCGCCCTGATGTACACGCCGGACGGCGAGGGCCGGGCCATCGTCGCCGGGACGAGCTTCGCCCAGGCGAGGCATCCGGCCTGGACCTACAACCTGATCGCCCACCCGGACGCCGCGATCACGGTCCGCGGCCGCCGGCTCGCGGTGCACGCGACGCGCATCCCCGACGACGCGCGCGACGCCGCGTGGGCGCGGATCGAACGTCAATGGCCCGGATACCGGGGCTACGAGCGCGACTCCGGGCGGACGGTCCGGCTCTTCCTCCTGCAGCCGGTGCGTCGCACGACGGACACCCGCGGCTCCCTCCCGGGTTCCGACACGCGGCGCTGACTCGGCGGCGCGTCTCGGCCCGGGGGAGAGCCGCGGGTGCGGCCGATGCTCACGTCAGTTGGGGACCGAACCCCCGGGTTCCTCCTCGCCGAGATCCACGACCTCGACGATCTCGACGTCGTCGCCCTCTTCGAGCGCCTCCTCGACGTCTTCGTACTCCTCGGTCGGCAGCTCCGCGTCGAGCGGCAGTTCGGAGTCGGTGTACTCGCCCTCAGGGCGCAGCGGGTCGCTCATGAGTCCTCCCATCGGTGCGGACCGGCGTCCGACGGTCCTGCGCGCGACGCTACTCGCCCGCGGGCGCCGCTCCAAGGGGTTGACGCTCATCCGCCGTACGCGGCACCGACGGCCTCGAGCGCGTCGACGACCGTGCGCACGGTCGCGCTCTCGGCCATCGTGTGCCGGAAGGCCACGCGCACCTCGCGGACCTGGCTGTGGTCCGCGAGCGGACGCGCGACGGCGCCCTCCGGCAGCGGGGGTCGACCGAGTCGCGGGACGAGTGCGATCGCGGCGCCCACCGCCGCGAGCTCGACGAGCGACGAGAAGTCGGGGTCCTCGGCGACGATGCGCGGCAGCGCTCCGAGGTCGGCGAAGATCCGCAGCAGCGCCTCATGACAGATCGCCCCGCGCGGCGTGCTCGCCCACGCCTCGTCGACCAGGGCGGCGCGCGCGATCGTCTCATGGGCGGCGAGCGGATGCGTCGCCGGGAGCACGATGTCGGCCTCGTCCCAGCAGAGGTGGCGGGTCACGACGTGGGACGGCGCGACGAGCGGGACCGAGTTCCAGTTGTGCACGACGGCCAGATCGACCCGGCCGTCCGCGACGAGGTCCATGGCCTCGAACGGGTCGACGCTCGTGATCGTGAGCGGCACGCCGAGCCGGCCGTCGCCGTCGCCGATGAGTGGGGCCAGGAGCCCTCTGGTCGCGGTCGAGAACGAGGCGATCCGCAACGGCGCGACCGCGCGCGACGCGGTCGCCATCGTCGTCAGACGTTCGAATCCGTCGAGCAGGGCCTCGCCATCGGCGACGAGCATGCGCCCCCGCTCGGTGAGCAGCACGCCTCGCCCGCGGCGCTCGAGCAGCGGCGCGCCGAGGTCGCGCTCGAGCTTCTTGACCTGCTGCGAGACGGCCGAGGCCGTGTACCCGAGCCGTTCGGCCGCCGCGACCACCGAACCGCCACGCTCGACGGCCACGAGCGCGCGGAGGCCCTGCAGGTCGATCATGAAGGAATCGTACGTGGTCATCGGAATGAATCGGTGCTGGTGCTGCACGTTCTGACGGTCCAAGCTGATCGCATGGCCCCGAAACACGTCGTCCTCGCGGTGTTCGTCGCGGTGATCTGGGGCGTGAACTTCCTCGCGATCGATCTCGGTCTCCGCGACACGCCGCCGCTCGTGCTCGTCGCGCTGCGGTTCGCGCTCGTCGCGGTGCCGCTGATCTTCTTCGTCCGGAAGCCGACGGCGCCGTGGCGCACTATCGTCGGCGTCGGCCTGTTCGTGAGCGCGGGCCAGTTCGGGCTGCTGTTCACGGCGATGCACCTCGGACTGCCCGCCGGGCTGGCTGCGGTCGTGCTGCAGTGCCAGATGATCTTCACGATCGTCGTCGCGGCGATCGCGCTGCGCGAACGGCCCACCGGGCGCCAGCTCGCCGGCGCGGCGGTCGGCTTCGCCGGACTCGGCGTCGTCGCGCTCGGACGACTCGAGGGCGCCGCGGGCGGGGCGGGCACCGCGGCCCTGCTTCCGCTGCTCATCTGCGTGGCGGCGGGGCTCAGCTGGGGCATCGGCAACGTCGTCGCGCGCTCGGCCGGGCCGGCCAACGGCTTCGGCATGGTGGTCTGGTCCGCGGCCGTCGTGCCCGTGCCGATGCTCGCGCTCAGCCTGCTGCTCGACGGTCCGGCGGTGGTCGGCGAGGCGCTCACGACCATCGGCTGGCCGACCGTGCTGAGTCTCGCGTACACGGTCGTGCTCGCGTCGCTGGTCGGCTACACCATCTGGTACTCGCTGCTCGGCCGGTACCCCGCGGGTCTCGTCGCACCGTTCGCGCTGCTCGCGCCGCCCGTCGGCCTCGTCTCGGCGGCGATCGTGCTCGGCGAGCGGCCGAACCCGCTCGAGCTCGCGGGCAGCGTGCTGCTCGTGGGCGGCGTTGCGCTCGGGCAGCTGACGCGCCGGGCACGAGCCACCCGTCCGGCGCGAGACACCCGTCCGGCCCGAGGCATCCGTCCTGGGAGCGTGGCCGACTCGCCCGGCGAGACGTTATCCTCGCCGCATGTGCCGGAACATCCACGTCCTCCACAACTTCGAGCCGGCGGCGACCGATGACGAGGTGCACGCCGCCGCGCTGCAGTTCGTCCGCAAGGTGAGCGGCTCGACGAAACCCTCGAAGGCGAACGCCGAGGCCTTCGATCGCGCGGTCGCCGAGATCGCGCACATCACGAGGCACCTGCTCGACGACCTCGTGACCACCGCCCCGCCGAGGGATCGCGAGGCCGAGGCCACGAAGGCGCGCGCCCGGTCGGCCAAGCGCTACGAGGCGCAGCGGCTCGGCGAGGCGCAGCTCGCGGCGCGCGAGGCGGCCGTCAGCGCCTGAACAGCGGGAAACCTCGCCGCGTGAGCAACGGGGGAGCGCGCCGCCCGGGCGACGCGCAACCGCGCCGGCGGGCATCGACGACCCGCCTGCGTGTCGCCGGGCTGCGGTAACGTCGCGGACATGCCAGCATCGGCCACCACCCTCACCGTCCCGGGCCCGCACGGCGACCGCAGCGTCCGCATCTCGAGTCCGTCGCGCGAGATCTGGCCCGAGCCGGGGATCACGAAGCTCGAGCTCGCCGAGTACCTGGTGGCCGTCGGCGAGGCCTTCGTCGCCGCGAACGGCGACCGGCCGGTGTCGCTGCAGCGGTTCCCCGAGGGTATCGAGGGCGAGCAGTTCTACTCGAAGAACCCGCCGAAGGGCGCGCCCGACTGGGTACGCGCCGTCCCGGTGACGTATCCGAGCGGGCGCTCGCACCCCCAGCTGGTGATCGACGAGCCGGCGGCCGCCGTCTGGGCTGCGCAGATGAACACCGTGGTCTTCCACCCGTGGGCGTCGCGGGCCGAGACCTCCGACTTCCCCGACCAGCTGCGCATCGATCTCGACCCGCAGCCGGGCACGGGGTTCGCCGAGGCCGTCGAGCCCGCGCTCGCGCTGCGCGAGATCCTCGCGGAGGCCGGGCTCACGGCGTTCGTGAAGACCTCGGGCAACCGGGGCATCCACGTGTTCGCGCCCATCGAGCCGGGGCACGAGTTCCTCGACGTGCGGCACGCGGTCATCGCCGCGGCGCGCGAGCTCGAGCGGCGCATGCCCGAGCGCGTGACAACCGCCTGGTGGAAGGAGGAGCGCGGCGAGCGGCTCTTTGTCGACTACAACCAGGCGAACCGCGACCGCACGATGGCCGGGGCGTACAGCCCCCGCGCGCTCCCGTGGGCGTCGGTGTCGTGCCCGCTGGAGTGGTCTGAGCTCGAGTCCGCCGACCCGCGCGAGCTCACGATCCGCACGGTGCCCGCGCGGCTCGCGGAGCGCGGCGATCCGTGGGCCGGCATGCACGACGATCCGGGGCGCATCGACGTGCTGCTCGAGTGGTGGCAGCGCGACCTCGCGGACGGGCTCGGTGAGGTGCCGTTCCCGCCCGACTTCCCGAAGATGCCCGGCGAGCCGATGCGGGTGCAGCCGAGCCGCGCGAAGCGCCGCGACTGACGCCCGGTCAGGCGAGCCGGGTCGCCGGGTACGGCTTGGGCATGCCGTGCACCTCGCGGTGCAGCGACTCCATGCGGCCGTCGAGCTCGGCGGCCGTGCGCGCCGCATCGGTGAGCCCGTCGAGCAGCTCTTGCGGCACCTGACGGTCGTACTTGTAGTAGATCTTGTGCTCGAGGCTCGCCCAGAAGTCCATCGCGATCGTGCGGATCTGCACCTCGACCGTGACCGGGTGCGCCCCGGTCGACAGGAACACCGGCACCTCGACGATGGCGTGCAGGCTCTGGTAGCCGTTGGGCTTGGGGTGGGCGATGTAGTCCTTCACGGTCAGCACCCTGAGGTCGGGCTGCGCCGTCAGCAGCTCGAAGATGCGGTACGCGTCGGAGACGAAGCTGCAGGTCACGCGGACCCCGGCGATGTCGGTGATGGTCTCGCTGATCGCGTCGAAGCTCGGCGCCACGCCCTTGCGCTCCATCTTCGCGATGACGCTCTCGAGGCTCTTCAGCCGGCTCGAGATGTGCTCGATGGGGTTGTAGTCGTGTGCCTGGTTGAACTCCTCGCGCAGGATCGTCAGCTTCGTGATGATCTCGTCCATGCCGAACTTGTAGCGCATCATGAACCGCTCGGTGTCGTCGCGCAGCGCCCGCATCTCGCTGAGCGCCTCCTCGTCGAGCGTGTCGAGGGTCTGCTGAGCCCGAGCGGTCAGCATCGGCGCCGACACGCTACGCCGTGCCGGGGCGGGGGTGTCATCGAGGGGGGTCACGTCTCTCACGCTAGGACGCCAACCTCCGGATCCGCTCTGATGCCTCGGTCGCGCGCCTCGGTCGCGCGCGGCCCGCAGGCATGGCATCATCCGACCATGACGGATGCCTCTCCCACCCCCGTGCTCCAGCTCCGCGTCGTCGTCGAGACCGACGACTTCGATGCCGCGGTCGCGTTCTATCGCGACGCCCTCGGCATGCCCGAGCTCCTCGCGTTCGCCGACGGCGACGACGACGACCGGGTCGCGATCCTCGACGCGGGTCGCGCGACGCTCGAGCTCGCGAGTCCGGGGCACAAGCGTGCGATCGACGCGATCGAGGCCGGCGGGCGCGAGAGCCCCAGGATCCGGCTGGCCTTCGAGGTCACCGACGCGACCGGGGCGACCCGACGGCTCGAGGGCGTCGGCGCACGCGTCGTCGCGGAGCCGGTTGAGACGCCGTGGCGTTCGCTGAACTCGCGACTGGACGCGCCGGGCGACCTGCAGATCACGCTGTTCGAGGAGCTGCTCGACAGTCACGAGCGCGCCGCGCTCGACGGCTTCGAGACGGATGCCACGCGCCGTGACGCGTAGCGGGTCTCACATGGCTTCGAGATAGCGCCACTCGCCGCGGTCGCGGCGGAACCGGCTGCGCTCGGCGAGGAGCCCGGGACCGTCGGCGTCGCGATAGCGCGCGACGAACTCGACGACGCCCTCGTCGTCGGCTTCGCCGCCGGCCACGGTGTCCGCGATGTGCAGCGAGCGCCAGTGCGTCTCCGGATCGAGGGCCAGCGATCCGGGCCGGGTCGACGGATGCCACGTCGCGAGCAGATACCCGGCTTCGCCCAGAGCGAACGCCGTGTAGCGCGATCGCATCAGGCGTACCGCGGTCGGTGCGCTCGTGCGTCCGCCCACGAGCGGTCCGCAGCAGGCGTCGAAGGCCGTTCCGCTGCGGCAGGGGCACGGCGCTTCGGTCATCCCACGAGTATGGCCCGAGACGGGCGCGGCTCAGTCCGCGTATGCATGCGCAGTCATGGATTGCCCAGGAAAGGCGGAGGTCCCGCCCAGGGCCGCCGTGCAGACTACCGGCTTTGTGTGCGCGTGTTCGGCGCGCGCCTCCCCGAGACCCCTACCCCCGACTCACGAAACCCAATGCGCAACGAGACCTCCACGCACGAAACCGCACCCGTTCCGTCCTCTACCTCCACCACCACCGCACGCACCCCGGCTTCCGTCGGCGCCGAGCCCGCCCAGTCGGCGCTCCCGACGCGCCGGAGCCTCCGGAAGCGCCGGTCCCGGCGCGCGGGGCTCGTCGTGGGCGGCGCCATCGCCGCGGCCGGCCTCCTCGCCGGTACGGGGTTCACGCTGACCTCGGCGCTCGACAGCCAGCAGCGCGTCGACGCGACCGCCGCCGTGACCGAGGCGACCGGCTTGCACCGAGACCAGCTCGCCGCCTACTCGGTGGTCGCGCAGGCGAAGGCGATCAGCGCCGCCCAGGACACCATCGCGACGGCTGAGGCGACCCTCGCGGCCGCCGACGGCAAGGTCGACGCCTCCGGGCTGCACGCCTCGGTCGCGTCGCTCGGCGACTACGAGACGTTGCCGCTCGACACGGTCGTCTCGCTCACCCGGGAGACCAAGACCCAGGTGCAGCAGACCGCTGCGGCGGCGGCCGAGTTCGACCGGGCCCAGGAGGAGCGGGCGCGCGCCGACGCCGAGGCGCTCGCCCAGGCCAACACGCCCGCGGGCGCCAAGGCCTTCGCGCGAGACCTCGCCGCCTCGCAGTACGGCTGGGGCGAGTCCCAGTACAGCTGCCTCGTGAACCTCTGGCAGAAGGAGTCGGGCTGGAACTACCAGGCGATGAACAGCTCGAGCGGTGCCACCGGGATCCCGCAGTCGCTGCCCGGCTCGAAGATGGCCACCGCCGGGGCCGACTGGCAGACGAGCGCAGCGACGCAGATCCGCTGGGGACTCGACTACATCTCCCGCGGGTACGGCACGCCCTGCGCGGCCTGGGGTCACTCGCAGTCCGTCAACTGGTACTGAGCCGGCGCGGCCGGGTCCGCTCGGCGGCAGTCCGGGGCGCGCCGACGGGTCGCCTTGACCACCCCCCGAACGCGGCACACAATGGGGTGTCCGAGCCACGGAACCAGGGAGGGTGACCATGTCAGACCCACAGGTCCGGTCGAACGCCGCGAACGACGACGCCACGGTGGTGTTCGAGACGCTTTCGGAGCAGCCGGCCGCCGACGCGCCGGCCGACGCCGCCCCGCCCATCGCGCACGCGGCCGCGCCCCGGCGTTCCGGCTCACGGGTCGAGTGGAGCCGTGATCTGCGGTTCATGCTCGTCGTGCTCGCGGCGATCGTCGTGCTCTTCCTCGCCTTCGCGCTCCTCATAGCCTTCAGCCCGACCGGCGCCGCGATCAGTGCGCTCGCGGTGATCGCGGCTCCCATCGCGACCATGGTCGCCGCGTACTACGGCATCAGCCTCGCGCTGCGCCAGGTGCGCGACGCGCACCAGGCCGCCGAGTCCGCCGATGCGCGGGCACGCGCGGCCGAGGCGTCGTCGCGCGAGTCCGATGCGTGGGCGGCTCAGATGGAGTCCGGCCTCCGCGTGGCGGTCTCCAAGCTCAGAGGGCTCGGTCAGGACACGCGCGACGTCGAACGCGCCGCGGGCACGCCTGACGAGTTCTTCTGACCCGACCGGTGCTCGCCGCCGCACCTCACAGATCCGCGAGCAGTGAGACGGGCCGTTCGATGCACGCGGCCACGAACGTCAGGAACGCCGCGGCCTCGGCCCCGTCGCACACGCGATGGTCGAACGAGAGCGTGAGCTCGGTCACCGTGCGCACCGCGAGCGCACCGTCGACGACCCACGGCCGCTCGATCAGCCGGCCGATGCCGAGCATCGCGGCCTCGGGGTGGTTCAGGATCGCCGCCGAGCCGTCGACGCCGAGCGCGCCGTAGTTGTTCAGCGTGAACGTGCCCCCGCGCAACGCATCTGGCGGGAATGCGCCCGTCGACGCCTGCTCAGCCCGCGCCGCGATCGCATCGCGCAGTTCGCGCAGCGTCGCGACGTGCACGCCGTGCACGACCGGCACCAGAAGGCCGCGCGCGGTCTGCGTCGCGATCCCGAGGTTCACGTGGTCGTGCAGCACGAGCTCGCGGTGCTCGGCGTCATAGCTCCCGTTGAGGCGCGGGTGGCGGGCGAGGCCGGCCAGCGCGAACCGCGCGACGAGCGCGGTCACGCCGAAACGCTCACCCGTCGCCCGCTCGAGCTCTCGACGCGCCGCGAGCAGGCCCGTCGCGTCGACGTCGAGCCAGACGGTCGCGTCCGGGATCTCGCGACGTGATCGTTCGAACTGTGCGGCTGCGGCGAGCGCGTGCCGGTCGAGCGGCACGCGGTGCACGCCGTGCGCATCGGGTGCGGGGCTGGCCTCATCACGTGCGGGTCCGTCCGGGACGCGGGGGCTCGCACCTCCCGCGTCGGGCGAGACGCCCGCCCCCACGCCCTCCCGCGCGCCTTCGCGCTCGGCGATCGCGTGCTCGACGTCGCGCCGCATCACGAGGTGGTCCGGACCGCTGCCCAGCAGCCGGCTCGCGTCGAACCCGTGCTCGCGCGCGAGCCGCCGGACGATGGGCGAGAGTACGGGGGAGCGGCGCGCCGCATCGAGCAGCACGGCGGGCCTCTCTGGGTCGGACGCCGGGTCGCTCGATCCGGCCGGTGCGCCGCCGCGCCGCCCGAATCGCCCCGACGCGGGAGCCCGACGCGCGGCCACGGCCGCCGGGCGCGTGCCGTAGCCGATGAGCACGGCCCCCGACTCCTCGTCGGAACCGGTCGGCCCCGAGGCATCCGCCCCGCCCGGGACATGCGCCCTGCCCGGGGCATCCGCCCTGCCCGGGACATCCGGAATCGTCGCCTCGCCCGGCGCGCCGGGCGACCGGGCCGGCTCGGCGAGCGTGAGCAGCACGTCGCCCGTGTGCAGCACCTGCCCGACCTCACCGCCGATCGCCTCGACGACACCCGCGAACGGCGACGGCAGCTGCACGACCGATTTCGCCGATTCGAGCTCGACCACGGGCTGATCGATCGCGACCCGGTCACCCGGCGCGACGAGCCAGCTCACGACCTCCGCCTCGGTGAGGCCCTCGCCGAGATCCGGCATGGTGAACGACCGGCTCATCGTTCATCCCACTCCCCGGCCTCGTCCCACTCCCAGGTCGCGAGTGCGGCGAGCACCCGGTCCGCGGTCGGCAGGAAGTGCTCCTCGAGCATGGGCGGCGGGTAGGGCAGGTCGAATCCGGTCACCCGGAGCACGGGCGCCGCGAGCCAGTGGAAGTTGCGTTCGGTCACGCGCGCGGCGACCTCGGCACCGTAGCCCCCGAACTGGGCGGCCTCATGGATCACGGCGGCGCGCGACGTCTTCCTGACCGAGGTCGCGACCGTCTCGTCGTCGAAGGGCGACAGGCTGCGCAGGTCGAGCACCTCGATCGACAGCCCCTCCGCCCGGCCGGCGTCGGCCGCCTCGAGCGCGGTGCGCACGGTGGGTCCGTAGGCGAGGAGCGTGACGTCGGCGCCCTCGCGCACGACGGCCGCGCGGCGCATGGGCGCGGTGCGGACCGGAAGCGACAGGTCGGCCTTCGCCCAGTACCGGCTCTTGGGCTCCATGAAGATCACGGGGTCGTCGCACTCGATCGACTCGCGCAGCATCGAGTACGCGTCGGCCGGGTTCGACGGCATGACGACGGTCAGGCCGGGTGTGGCCGCCCAGTACGCCTCGGAGGAGTCCGAGTGGTGTTCGACGCCGCCGATCGCGCCCGCGCACGGGATGCGGATGACCAGGGGCAGGCCCACCCGGCCCTGCGTGCGATTGCGCATCTTCGCCACGTGCGAGACGACCTGCTCGAACGCCGGGTACGCGAACGCGTCGAACTGCATCTCGACGACCGGCCGCAGGCCGTTCATGGCCATGCCGACCGCGGTCCCGACGATGCCGGCCTCGGCGAGCGGGGCGTCCCACACGCGCGTCGGCCCGAACTCGGACTCCAGCCCGTCGGTCACCCGGAACACGCCGCCCAGCGCGCCGACGTCCTCGCCGTAGACGACCACGCGGTCGTCCTCGGCCAGGGCGTCGTGCAGCGCCCGGTTCAGCGCGCCCGCCATCGTGAGCGAGGCGACGGATGTCTCGCCGGCGGCCGAGGTACCGGCCGCGGGAGGTGTGTGGTCAGCGGGAGGTGTCTCTTCAGCGGGAGGTGTCTCGTCAGCGGTGGGCTGGCCGGGCGTCTCGGTGCGCATGCGATCACCTCGCCTCGCGCGTCTCGGGTGCCGTCTGGTGCGCGGCGGCGAGCTCGGCCGCCAGCGCGGCCCGCTGCGCGACGAGTGCGGGGCGCGGCTCGGCGTAGACGTGGTCGAAGAGCGTGAGCGGATCGAGCCGGGGCGCCTCGGCGAGCGCGTCGCGCGTCGTCTCGGCGAGCGCCTCGGCGGCGTCGGCGATCTCGGCCGCGAGCGACTCGGTGAGGACCGCCTCGGAGAGCAGATACTTCTCGAGCCGCTCGATCGGGTCGCGCCTGGCCCAATGCTCGACCTCGCGCGCCGCACGATACCTCGTCGGGTCGTCGGAGTTCGTGTGCGGCTCGATGCGGTACGTCAGCCCCTCGATCAGGGTCGGACCGCCCCCGCCGCGCGCAAGCTCGACCGCGGCCTCGGTGACCGCGTACATCGCGGCGACGTCGTTGCCGTCGACGTGATGCCCCGGCATGCCGTAGCCGACCGCCTTGTCGGCGAGCGTCGCGGCGTGGCTCTGCTTCGCCACGGGCGTGCTGATCGCGAACTGGTTATTCTGCACGACGAAGACGGTCGGCGTCTGCCAGACGGCCGCGAAGTTGAAGGCCTCGTGCGCGTCGCCCTCGCTCGTCGCGCCCTCGCCGAGGAACACGAGCGACACGATCGGCTCGCCCTTCAGCCGGGCCGCGTGCGCGAACCCGACGGCGTGCAGGGCCTGCGTCGCGAGCGGCGTCGCCTGGATGGACGTGCGATACCGGTACTGGTCGAACCCGTTGTGCCAGTCGCCGCGGAACGAGGTGAGCAGCGCCCCGGGTTCGATGCCGCGCATGAGCACCGCGATGCTGTCGCGATAGGTCGGGAAGAGCCAGTCCACGTCGGTGAGCGCTGACACCGCGCCGATCTCGCACGCCTCCTGGCCGTGCGCCGACGGATACGTCGCGAGCCGTCCCTGCTTCGTGAGCGCGGTCACCTGGGCGTCGAACCGGCGCGCGAGCACCATGCGCCGGTAGAGCTCGAGCAGCGTGTCGTGACCGGGAAGGCCGAACCCGCCGGTGTCACGCGCGGCGGCCGCGTGACCGGCGTGGTCGAGCAGCCGGATCGGGGTCCTCGTCGGAAGGGTCCGGCGATCATGGCGCTCGACATCGAGGCTCATGCACTCATGGTGGAACACCGGCGGGCTGCGGGGGAGCGTCAGTGCGGAAGCGTGAACGAACGGCTCGCGCGCGTGCCGGCGCGGGCCGGGCGTCCGGCGCGCAGGGGCTCAGCTGCGCCAGATGTCCAGGGTCTGGGCGGGCGGATGGCCGGGCAGCTCCGAGAGGATGAGGTGCGACCGGGTCGACACGACGCCGGGCAGATCGTGGATGTCCCGGAGGATCGCCTGCCCGAGCTGCTCGTGGTCCGGCGCGCTCACCGTGAGGATGAGGTCGATGTCGCCCGACACCGCCTGCACCTTCTCGACGAACGGCAGCGTCGCGAGGCGCTGCGCGATCTCCTCCCAGGGCACGTCCCCGATGCGCACGACCACGAGCGCCGAGATCGTGAGGCCGATCGCCTTCCGGTCGATCTGCGCGCCGAAGCCCGTGATCACGCCGCGCTGCTGCAGGTGCAACAGGCGGTTGTGCGCGGCCGTGCGGGAGATGTGCACGCGCTCGGCCAGCGTCCGCACCGAGAGCCGGCCGTCGCGGCTCAGCTCGGCCACGATCCGGCGGTCGATCGGATCCAGCGGTTCCCCCCGGTGCGGATGGTCGGTCATCGTCGTCCTCGCATTCCGGTCCCAGCGTAGCGGCTCGCCTCCTGGGACGCGCCCGCTTGACGCGCGGGCGGGGGCCGCGCATCACGCGGTGCGGCTCACCCGATCTGGTCGAGACGCCGCGACATGCGGCTGAGCGACCGCCGCATCGGAACAGCCCGGATCGGCGCGGGCACGACCACGCGCGCGGCGGCGAGCGCGTCGAGCCAGGCGTTCGCGATGCGCTCGGTCCGCGCGGTCCAACGGAACCCGTACGCCGAGCGCAGCGAATCGGGCAGCAACGCCGCGGTCACGAGCCTGAGCACGGGCTGCCCGGCGCGCAGCCAGAGCGGCACGGAACGGCTCGTGAGCAGCGCACGTGCGACGTCGCGCGCGTCGCCGCCGACGGCGAGCGTCGCGACCCGGTCGTGCCACCAGGCATCGAAGCCCGCCCGCGACTCGGGCCAGCCTGCGGCGCCGCCCTGCAGCGCGGAGGCCAGGCGGCCGTACCTGGCCACGAACCCGTCGGCCAGGACCGGGTCGAGCGGTCCGCCGAGGCGTTCCTCGAGGCGAAGGCCGACCGCGGTCAAGGTCGAGGCGACGTATCGCTGCAGGTCCCGGTCGAACGCGCTGTACGCGGGTCCGGATGCCTCGGCGGGACCACGTACCGGCCGGTGCCGCCCGTTCACGTCGGCCACGGTCGCCGCGAGCAGGCGTTCGTCGCCCGAGGCCACCGCGTAGACGTAGTCGAGCGTGCCGAACAGCCGTCGCATGGGGTCCTCGCGGAAGGCGCTGTGCCGTGCGACCCCGCGCGCGATGCGCGGGTCGGCCAGCTGCAGCAGGATCGCCGCGCCGCCGCCCGCGAGGATGAGCGCGTCCGCGGCATGGCGGGTGAACGCCGCGTCGATGAGCGCGTCCGCGTCGAGGGTGGGCATCACACCGTTCTACCCGATGACACGCCGAGCTCCCCGGTGACCGGCTGGGCTCAGTACCAGTTGACGCGTTCCGAGTGCGCCCACGCCCCGCACGGTGCGCCGTAGCGGCCGGAGATGTACGACAGTCCCCACTCGATCTGCGTCGCCGCGTTCGTGCGCCAGTCGGTGCCGGCCGCGGCCATCTTGCTCCCGGGGAGCGACTGCGGGATCCCGTAGGCGCCGCTCGACCGGTTGTAGGCGTCGGCGCGCCAGTTCGACTCGCGTTCCCAGAGCCACACGAGGCACTGGTACTCGCCCTCGCCCCACCCGTACCGGGCGACCGCGGATCGGGCGTACGCCTTCGCGCCCACAGGATCGACGATCACGCCCGCGGGCGGGGGAGCGGTGCCGGTGTCGCCGCCGGGGGTGCCGGCCGCTTCGCGGGCCACGCGCTCGCGTTCGGCCGCTTCCGCGGCCGCCTGCTCGGCACCGCGCACCTGCCGCTCGAGGTCGACCGAGCGATCGCGCAGGCTCGCGAGCTGCGCGTAGAGCGTGTCCAGCGAGGACTGCTGCGCCGTGAGCTCGCGCTCGGCGGCCTCGTGCGCGGCCCTCGCGGCCCCGGCCTTCGCCTCGGCCTCGCCGGCGAGCCGGTCGCGCTCCGAGGCGGCGAGGTCCGCCTGCTCACGAAGCGACTGCGCGTCGGCACGTGCGACCTCGGCGCGCTGCGCCTCGGCCGTGTAGAGATCGGTGAGCCGCGAGACCCGGCTGAGGTTCGTGAGCAGGTCGTCGCCGCCGGGCTGACCTTGCGCGAAGAACAGCTGCAGCGTGGTGTCGGCGCCGCCCGTACGCGCGAGCAACGCCGCCGAGTAGCCGAAGCGCTGGGCCGAGACCTGCGCGTGTGCGGCCGCGGTGTCCGCGTCGGTGCCCAGCCGGCCGGCGCGTTCGGCCGCCGTGGCGCTCGCGGCCTCGGCCGTGGCCGCGTCCGACGCCGCGCTGACCGCCGCGTCACCGAGACGGCCGGTCTCGACCTCGAGGCCGCCGATGAGCGTGTCGATGCGTGCGGCCTCGGCCTCGCGCGACGCGACGTCCTGTTTGGCGGCGTTGACGTCGTCCCAGGTGGGCAGGTCGTTGGCCGACGCCGGTGCGGCGGGTCCGAGCACCGCGATCGGCAGCAGCGTGGCCGCCGCGAGCGCACCGATCACCGGGGCGGCGGGACGCGACGAAACCCAGCGGGCACGGCGCATCCGTCGTCGTACGACCACCGGCGATCTCCTTCCCGAGCGCCGCGAGTCTACCCAGGGAGCACCCGGCTGCCGGGCGGACACGCAGCGTACACTCGACCCTCGTGCGACTGCGGCGGATCATCGGAGCCGTGGCGGTGGTGGCGGCGCTCACGTTCTCGGGCTGCGCCGGTTCGCCCCGCGACGGCGGTGCGGCGAACCCGCGACCGGCCGAGCCCTCGCCCACGGCGAGTGCGACGCCGACTCCCACGCCGCCCGCCGACCCGGTCGCCGACTGGGTCGCCGAGCGCATGGCCGGACTGAGTCTCGAGCAGAAGGCCGCGGCCCTCTTGATGCTGCACGCGCCGGGTGTCGATCCGGCGCCGCTCCGGAGCCTCGCCGAGCAGGGCATCTCGGGGCTCATCCTGATGGGCGACAACATCCCGGGCACGCCGGCCGAGCTGCGCGCGCTCACCGACGCCGTCCAGCCGGACCCCGAGGCACGAGTGCTGATCGGCATCGACGAGGAGGGCGGCGACGTGCAGCGGCTGCCCTGGGACGATGCCGCGGGGGCGTACGCGCTGCAGCAGCAGCCGCCCGAGGCGACGCGCGCCGCATTCGCGCGACGCGGCGAGCTGCTCGCCCAGGCCGGCGTCGACGTGAACTTCGGGATCGTCGCGGATGTCACGGCCGATCCCGGGTCGTTCATCAGCGGCCGCGTGCTCGGCACCGATCCGGTCGGCGCGGCCGAGCGCGTCGCCGCCGCGGTCGCGGGGGAGGGCGACCAGGCACGCTCGACGCTCAAGCACTTCCCCGGGCACGGTGCCGCGCCGGGCGACTCCCACACGTCGGTGCCGTCGGCCCCGCTGACCCTCGACGAATGGCGCGCGGGCGCCGCACTGCCGTTCGCCGCGGGCGTCGACGCCGGTGCCGACCTCGTCATGACGGGGCATCTCGTCTATCCGGCGGTCGATCCGGCGCCCGCGTCGCTGTCGCCTGCGTGGCATCGGATTCTCCGCGACGAGCTCGGCTTCGAGGGCGTGACGGTCTCCGACGACCTGCTCATGCTGCAGCACAACGGGCTGCCCGAGTACGCCGACCCGAACGAGAACGCGATCCGGGCGATCGCGGCGGGCACCGATCTTCTGCTCTACGTGCTGCCGGCCGATCCGTCCGAGTTCGGGATCTCGGTCGCGGGGCTGACCGGTGCGATCGCCGAGGCGGTGCGCGCGGGCCGCATCCCCGAGGCGCGGCTCGATGACGCCGTCGAACGTGTGCTCACGCTCCGCCGGCTCGAGACGGTCTGACGCGCGTTCGTCTCGACCCGTGGTTTCGTCGTCGAAACATTTCGCCATGCGAGGGAATACCTCCGCGCGTTACATGCGTTTGCATCTTCGTGGCCGTCCGGCCGCGAGATCCAAGCAACTGGAGAGACCAGAGCATGACCACCACCGCCTCGACCATCGACATCCCCGGCTACCGCGTCGGCACCTGGACCATCGACGCCGCGCACAGCGAGGTCGGGTTCCAGATCCGCCACCTCATGATCAGCAAGGTCAAGGGCAAGTTCGAGCGCTTCGACGCCACGTTCGTCACCGCGGAGAACCCGCTCGACTCGACCGTCACGGCCTCGGCCGAGGTCGCCTCGATCAACACCAACGAGCCCAACCGTGACGGCCACCTGCGCACCGGCGACTTCTTCGAGGCCGAGACGTACCCGACGATCGACTTCGTCTCGACCGGCATCCGGGTCGAGGACGGCGACTTCAAGGTCGACGGCGACCTCACGATCCGCGGCATCACGAAGCCCGTCACGTTCGACTTCGAGTTCGGCGGCTTCGGCGGCGACCCCTATGGCAACTACAAGGGCGGCGCGACCGCGAAGACCGTCATCAACCGCGAGGACTTCGGCCTCAACTACAACGCCGCCCTCGAGACCGGCGGCGTGCTCCTCGGCGACAAGGTCACCATCACGCTCGAACTGCAGGCCGCGCTCCAGCAGTAACGCACGCGTCCGGCATCGAACGGATGCCTCGGGCGGGGCGGTCGCGCATGGCGCGGCCGCCCCGTCGGCTTTCGTGGAAGCCCTGTGCGGATCGTGAGCGTATTGATATATTTGCTCCATGATTCACGCAGCAGTGGCGACGGCACTGACCGCCGCATTCCTCTCGGCCGGCCCGGTGCCCACGCCGGACGGCGCGACCGAGCCGCAGGTGCACGAGGCCGCCGTCGTGCAGGTCAACTCCGAGGTGAAATCGCTCCCGCACTTCTGGTCGTCGACCTCGTTCCCGGAGCTGCGGTGCCCGGCGGACCGGCCCTATCTCGAGGATCGCATCTACTACCACCGGGTGACGATCCCGAAGGGCATGGAGGTCCGCGCGTTCGGCGGCCCCGAGGTCGACGTCGCGACGCTCACCGTGTTCGATCGCGCGAGCGCGCGCCCCGTCGGCGTCGTGGCCACGACGGCGACGAGCTACGCCTGGGCGCCCCGCTCGGTGCAGATCGTCCTGCATTGCACGGCGTGAGCACGAGGTGGCCATCATGATCGATCTCGTCCTCGCCGCCGCCCTGACCGCGACCGCGTTCGCTCCGGGCCTCGCGTCCGGCGATGCGCCCGCGGAACGCGTGCAGACGACGGAAGTGGCCGTCGAGCCCGAGGTGGCGGTGCCGACGCCGGTGCCGGTCCGAGCGGCCGCCGAGGAGCCCGGCATCGAATCGACGGAGGTCCTCGTCGTCTCGCCGGTGCTCTCCCTGCCCCATTTCTGGGCTTCCGCGAGCATTCCCGACCTCGATTGCCCGAGCGGCATGCAACTGCGCCTCACGGGCTACCACGACGGCAGCGGGCTCCGCGTCCCATGGGGCGTGGAGGTCCGTTTCATCGGCGGCTGGGGGCCCGACGTCGCCACGCTCACCAAGGGCGAGAACCTTCCCAGCGGCTTCCGCCCGACCGGGATCAGGGCCGGGACCACGACGAACTGGGCGAGCGGGCCGCGCTGGATCCAGGTCGTGCTGCACTGCATGCCGTACAGCTGAGCGCTGCGGTCCGTCGTCGCGAAGTCTGCGCGGTAGACTGGTGGGCTGTGCCCTCGGACCGTTCCGTAGGGCACGGCACCCCACCAGCCTGAGTCCTCCGGAGGATCCACCGTGCTCGCCGTCCACGACCTCGAGATCCGTGTGGGCGCGCGCCTCCTCATGGAGCATGTGAACTTCCGCGTCTCACCCGGCGACAAGATCGGCCTCGTGGGCCGCAATGGCGCGGGCAAGACCACGCTCACCAAAACGCTCGCCGGGGAGACGCTGCCCACCGGCGGTCGCATCGACCGCTCGGGCGAGATCGGGTACCTGCCGCAGGACCCGCGCTCGGGCGACCCCGAGATGCTCGCGCGCACCCGCATCCTCGACGCGCGCGGGCTCGGCTCGCTCGTGCTCGGCATGCACGAGGCGTCGCAGCTCATGGGCTCCGACGAGGCATCCGTCGCCGAGAAGGCGATGAAGCGCTACGGCAACCTGACCGACCGCTTCACCGCGCTGGGCGGCTACGCCGCCGAGGCCGAGGCGGCCTCGATCGCGTCGAACCTGAACCTGCCCGACCGCATCCTCGACCAGCCGCTCAAGACGCTGTCGGGCGGTCAGCGCCGCCGCATCGAGCTCGCGCGCATCCTCTTCTCCGATGCCGAGACGATGATCCTCGACGAGCCGACGAACCACCTCGACGCTGACTCGGTGGTCTGGCTGCGCGAGTTCCTCAAGGCGTACAAGGGCGGCGTCATCGTGATCAGCCACGACGTCGAGCTCGTGGGCGAGGTCGTGAACCGCGTGTTCTACCTCGACGCGAACCGTTCGATCATCGACATCTACAACATGGGCTGGAAGCACTACCAGCGTCAGCGCGCCGCCGACGAGGAGCGCCGCAAGAAGGAGCGAGCGAACGCCGAGAAGAAGGCCGGCGCACTCCAGCTGCAGGCCGCGAGGTTCGGCGCCAAGGCGTCGAAGGCCGCCGCCGCGCATCAGATGGTCGCGCGTGCCGAGAAGCTCCTCGCCGGACTCGAAGAGGTGCGCGCGGTCGACCGCGTGGCGAAGCTCCGCTTCCCGACGCCCGCGCCCTGCGGGCGCACCCCGATCACCGCGAGCGATCTGTCGAAGAGCTACGGCTCGCTCGAGATCTTCACGGCCGTCGACCTCGCGATCGACCGCGGCTCGAAGGTCGTCATCATCGGCCTGAACGGTGCTGGAAAGACCACGCTGCTGCGCATCCTCGCGGGCGTCGACGCACCCGACACGGGCGTCGTCGACGCCGGGCACGGGCTGCGCGTCGGCTACTACGCGCAGGAGCACGAGACCATCGACGTGGCCCGGTCGGTGCTCGAGAACATGGTGAGCTCGTCGCCGAACCTGACCGAGACCGAGGCGCGCAAGGTGCTCGGCTCGTTCCTGTTCACGGGCGACGACGTGCACAAGCCCGCGGGCGTGCTGTCCGGCGGCGAGAAGACGCGGCTCGCACTGGCCATGATCGTGGTGTCCGGTGCGAACGTGCTGCTGCTCGACGAGCCGACGAACAACCTCGACCCCGCGAGCCGCGCCGAGATCCTCGACGCGCTCGCGCACTACGAGGGCTCGGTCGTGCTCGTGAGCCACGACCCGGGCGCCGTCGAGGCGCTGAACCCCGAGCGCGTGCTCATCATGCCCGACGGCACCGAAGACCACTGGAGCGCCGAGTACCAGGAGCTCATCGAGCTCGCCTAGCCGCCGCGCCACCTCGCGCCCGCCGCGCCACTTCGCGCCCGCCGCGCCACTTCGCGCCCGCCGCGCCACCTCGTGCGCGCCGCGCCGCCGGCGACCGTTCGCGCCTCGCTCGACCGTCCTGCCTGGCGCAGTAAGTCGGGAGTGGCGCGGCAGCGATCCTCAGCGGCGGAGGAGTTGCCGTCCCGCGCCATTTCGTGCGCGCCGCGCCACTTCGTGCGTGCCGTGGCACTTCGTGCGCGCCGCGCCGCCGGCGACCGTTCGCGCCATGCTCGACCGTCGTGCCTGGCGCGGTACGTCGGAAGTGGCGCGGCAGCGGCCGTCAGCGGCGATCGACGCGACGTGCCGCGCCACTTCGTGCGCGCCGCGCCACTTCGTGCGTGCCGTGGCACTTCGTGCGCTCCGCGCCGCCGGCGACCGTTCGCGCCACGGTCGACCGTCGTGCCTGGCGCAGGAGGGCGGGCGTGGCGCGGCAGCGACCGTCAGCGGCGGTCGAGTTGGCGTTCGTCGAGGATGGCATCCTCGATGTCGGCGTCGGTGCGCTCCTTCGGCACGCGCTTGGGCTTGGCTGCGCGGGCGCGCTCCTCGGGCGAGGCGGATGCCTCGGCCAGCGCCTTGCGCTCCTGGTTCGCCGCCCAGGCGAGACCGATGAACGCCATCAACGCGAACACGTACCACTGCAGCGCATACGACAGATGCGGACCCTCATCGCGCACGGGTCGCGCCGCGGCCATGGGCGGCTCGCGTGCGTCGGTCGCGTCCTGCACCTGCACCCCGTACGCGCCCGTGTGGCTCGGCTCGCCGACCCGCTCGGCGAGCTCGTCGAGGTCGATGGTCGCCAGCTCACGCCCTGACGCGGTACGGCCGGCGATCGTGCCCTCGCCGGCCTTCAGCCGCGCGGTGACCTCGACCTGGCCGGACGGCGGCGCGGCGTACTCGCTCGGCCGCCCATCCGGGGCCTGTGCGATCCAGCCCCGGTCCACGAAGAAGACCGTGCCGTCGTCGAGCCGGAACGGCGTCACGACCTCGAAGCCCGAGGTGCCCTGGAACGGCCGGTTCCGGATCACGACCTCGTCGTCCGCGAGAAACTCGCCCGTCAGGGCGACGACCCGCCAGCGCGCGTCGGGATCGAAGGCCGCGGGATCGGGCAGCGCCTCGGCGACCGGAATCGGGTCGGCGTCGTAGTTCGCGTCGATGCGCGCGACCTCGGTGAGCGCCTCAGCGCGCCGGTTCAACTGCCAGCTGCCGAGCGCGCTGCAGGCGATCGCGAACACGATGACGAGCGCGAGATAGCCCGCCCATCTGCGGGAGCGGAGGAATGACCACCGGCTCATGCGCCGACCTCACCTTCGACGCGGAACGGCTGGACGGTGAGCGGAAAGGACCGCGACTCGAGGAACCCGCGGAGGAACCCGACGTGCTCATCGCACGCGAGCCAGGTCTTGCGGCGATGCTCGTCATGGATGCGCGGGTTCCGCCAGTCGATGCGCCACGTCGCGGGCTCGCGGCACGCGGCGCGCGAGCAGGTGTCCGCCTCGGGGGCGGTTCCGGGCAATGCGATCATCGCTCACCCTCGCGAGTGTCGCCGGGCGCCCGGTCGGCATCGCCGCCGTCGGCGTCGCTGCCGTCGGCATCGCTGCTCTCGGCCTCGGTGCCGGCCTGATCGGACGAGGCATCCGCTCGCCCTGTGCTGCCGGCCGCAGCATCCGTGGCCCCGTCCACGGGTGCGTCCGCAGGAGCGCCCGCACCCGTGTCGGCCGCGGGGCCGACCGAGTCGGGCCGCGCGACCGGGACGATCGAGCCGGGGCGTTCGACGACGCCCTGCTCGCCGCCGCCGACGTTCGCGAGCACGACCGCGATGTACGGCAGGAAGATCGCGCCGGCCGCGCACACCGCCAGCCACCAGCCCTGCACGAACAGCATGAGCACGATGCAGAGCACGCGGATCGACATCGCGATCGTGTACTTGATCATGCGCGCCCGTCGATCCGCATCAGGTGACGGCGGCAGCGTCGTGATGGTGTGCTGCTTCATCGTGGTCGCCGCGGACTGAACGGCGCTCCTCACCCTCAAGCCTACGCTCGCAGCGCGGGATCGGCGCCGTGGATGGCTGCGACTACACTGGGACGGGCTTCACGGCAGCGCGGGGCCCACGCCCGACGATCCCGAGAGAGTGGAGCCCGCCCGATGACGACGAGCCGGACCGTCTTGGTCACCGGAGGCAACCGGGGCATCGGCGCCGCGATCGCACAGGAGTTCCTGGCTCAGGGTCACCGGGTCGCGGTGACCGCACGCTCCGGCGAAGGGCCCGAGGGCTCGTTCACGGTCCGTGCCGACGTGACCGACTCCGGATCGGTCGACCGGGCGTTCTCCGAGATCGAGGCCGAGCTGGGCCCGGTCGAGGTGGTCGTCGCCAACGCCGGCATCACGCGGGACACGCTCCTGCTGCGCATGAGCGAGGACGAGTTCACCTCGGTCGTCGACACGAACCTCACCGGTGCGTTCCGTGTCGTCAAGCGCGCGTCGAAGGGCATGCTCAAGGCGCGGTTCGGGCGCGTGGTGCTCATCTCGAGCGTCGTGGGCCTGTACGGCGCCGCGGGTCAGGTCAACTACTCGGCCTCGAAGGCCGGGCTCGTCGGCATGGCGCGCTCGCTCACGCGCGAGCTCGGGGCCCGGGGGATCACCGCCAACGTGGTCGCGCCAGGCTTCATCCGCACCGACATGACCGACGAGCTGAGCGACGCGCTCCAGGACCAGTACCGCTCGGCGATCCCCGCGAACCGTTTCGCCGAGGCCGCCGAGGTCGCCAAGGTCGTCGCGTGGCTCGCGGGCGACGACGCCGCCTACATCTCGGGCGCCGTGATCCCCGTCGACGGCGGCCTCGGCATGGGGCACTGACCGGGCCGTCGAGCGATACTCCCGTCGCGACTCGGAGCGCGCTGCTGAGGAAACTCGGTGTAGTATATTGCAATGCACCACTCTCGATCTCGCGTGTTTCCGATGAGCATCGTCCTCACGACGCTCGCCGTGGCGCTGGGTGCCTTCGCCGTGCCGGCACACGCAGCGCCGGTCCAAGAGACGACGGCCGCAGTCGGCGCCGTCCCGGCCGGCGAGTTCGTCGGAACCCCGCCGGTGGCGCAGATCGGTGTTCCGTACGACTTCCAGGTCACGTTCACCGGCCGAGCCAACTCGATCCTGGCGTCGTGGCTGCCCGCAGGATTGACCATGGATGCGAAGGGCCGCATCTCCGGGCGTCCGAGCGTGCCGACCCCCGAAACGCGGATCGTCAAGGTCGCGGCATTCGATCTGGACGCCATGGTCCTGGTCGAGCAGTACCTTCCGATCCGCATCGACCCCTTGCCGCATGAGCTCGCGCCCGGAGTACTGGGGGAGCCGCCGCACCTGACCTGGGGCACGTCGTACGCGCATCGATTCGCGCTCGCCGGGCCGGGAACCACGGTCCGCGTCACCTCCGGTTCCCTCCCTCCCGGCCTCACGCTCACCGCCGCCGGTTCTCTCGTCGGAACCCTGACCAACCCGATCGCAGCGAGCTACTCGTTCGAGGTCGAGGCGGCGAACGAGTATGCGACGGCTCCGCCGCGGCGCTTCACCGTGGTCGTGCCCACAAGCCACAACTACAGCGAGATCGGGGTCAGCACGACGCAGATCACGTACTACATGAAGCACTATGAGACCAAGCAAGGCATCGACATCTGGTGCCCTGCTGCACAGCCGGATCTGATCGACCAGGTGATCTCGACCGGGCGGATCGTTCCGTACGGCGTCCAGATCATCGACCGGGTGACGATGGACGGAAACGCGATCTGGCTCTCAGCCGCCGCCCAAGAGAAAGACGGCTTCCAGGCCGGAATCAAGGGGCTGCACATGTACAACCACACGTTCGTTTCAGGACGCTTGACCGTGACATTGCACTGCACGAACAACACCGGCGAAGCCAGGCGGTATTGATCCTCGCGCCACGAGGAGATCCCGCCGATGATCGGGCGTACGGTTGAGCGCAGCGAAGGCATCATGACGCGCCAAGGCACCACGGGTTCGGTCGGCATGCGACGGGTCGTCGCCGCATCCGCGATCGGGAACGGCCTGGAGTGGTACGACTACGCGGCGTACGGGCTGCTGGCCACGACGCTCGCGAAGGTGTTCTTCCCCGAAGAGCTGCCCTCGGCGGCGCTGCTCTCGACCCTCGCGGTGTTCGGCGTCGCGTTCGTCGCGCGTCCGATCTCCGCGTTCGTGTTCGGCCGCGTCGCCGACCAGCGCGGCCGCCGGCCCGTGCTCGTCATGACCGTGCTGCTCATGTCCGCGGCGACGCTCGCGATCGCCGCGCTGCCCTCCTATGACGCGATCGGCCTGGCGGCACCCGTGCTGCTGCTCGTCGCGCGGCTTCTGCAGGGGGTCGCGGTCGGGGCCGAATGGGGCTCGGCTGCGGCATTCCTCAGCGAGTGCACGCCCGCGGCCACGCGCGGCAGGCTGACGAGCTTCCTCGGCGCGACCGCAGCGCTCGGCCCGCTCGTGGCGTCGGTGCTGATCGGCTCGATCGCGGCGTGGACGAACGACGGTTTCCTGCTCGAGTGGGGGTGGCGGATCCCGTTCCTGCTCGGCGGGGTCATCGGGCTGATCGGGCTCGGCCTCCGGCTCAGCGTGCCCGAGAGCCCCGTGTTCGAGCACGGTCGCGACACGCCAGCCGGTCGGGCGCCAAGCGGTCCGAGCCGGGGCACGCTCACGACGCGTGCCCTCATCCTGGCAGCGCTGACCGCGTACTGGGCGGTGATCTACTACGTCGTGCTGACCTACGTCCCGACGTTCGTCCAGGCGCACGGGCGGCTCGATGAGAGCGCGGCGCTGTTCGCCACGTCGGCCGGGCTCGTCGTGCTCGTGCTCGCCATCCCCGTGGCGGGGCGGCTGTCAGACCGCTGGCCGAGGCGACGACTCGCCATCGTCTCGGGCGCGGTGTCCGCCGTCGTCACCGTGCCGCTCGCGATGCTGCTCCCCGGCGCCTCGTTCTGGGGCGTGGTCGGAGGCGTGCTGCTGTGGAACGTGAGCCTGGCGATCAACGGCGCGATCGCGCCGGCGCTTGCGTCGGGCCTGTTCCCGCCGCGCGTGCGCACGACCTGGATCGCCACGACGTATGCGGCGTCGGTCGCGGTGTTCGGCGGCACGACGCCCTACATCTCCGAGTGGCTCGTCCAGGTCACGGGCGATCCGCACGCGTTCGCCTGGTGGCTCGTGCTCTTCTCGCTCGTGGGCGTCGCGGCCGGTCTGCTGGTGCCGCGGCGCGAGTCCGGCGACGAACTCGCCGGCGCAGGCGCCGACCCGCCGCGCAACCGCGAGCCGCGCAAGCGCGAGCCCCGCAGACGCGAGCCGCGCAAGCGCGAGCCCCGCAGACGCTAACCCCGCAGCCCGGCGAGCGCGAGCACGGGCGAGAGATCGGGCTGGTCGATCGCGACATCGGCCTGCACGCGCACGATGGGCTTGGCGCAGAACGCCACGCCGAGCCCCGCGATGCCGAGCATGCGCAGGTCGTTGGCGCCGTCGCCGACGGCGACGGTCCGCTCGAGCGGGATGCCGCTCTCCGACGCCCACTCGGCGAGCGCGGCGGCCTTCGCGTCCGCGTCGACGATGGGCCCGTCGACCTCGCCCGTGAACCGGCCGTCGGCGACCCTGAGCCGGTTGGCCCGGCAGAAGTCGAGCCCGAGACGCGCGGCGAGCGGATCGAGCAGCTCGTGGAAGCCGCCGGACACGACGCCGATGCGGCCGCCGGCGGCGTGCACACCGGCGATCAGCGTCTCGACGCCGGGCGTCGGCGTCATCCGTTCACGCACCCGGGGGAGCACCGACGCCTCGACGCCCGCGAGCGTCGCGACCCGCTCGCGGAGGCTCGCGGCGAAGTCGAGCTCGCCGCGCATGGCGCGCTCGGTGACGGCCGCCACGTGCGCGAGCGATCCCGCCTCCTCGGCGAGCAGCTCGATCGCCTCTTCGCGGATGAGCGTCGAATCGGCGTCCAGCACGACGAGCGGGCCGCGCGCGCGGCCCGCGGTACCGGCGCTCACGCGTGAGCCTGCACGCGTGAGCCCTTGCCCACGACGGTGATGCCGGAGTCGGTGACGATGAACCCGCGAGCGAGGTCCTCGGCGCGGTCGACGCCGATGCGGGCGCCCTCCTCGACGACGACCTCCTTGTCGAGGATCGCGCGGCGGACCGTGGCGCCGGCGTCGATCCGGGCACGGTCGAAGAGGATCGAGTCGGCGACGTGCGCGCCCGACCCCACCACGGCCCACGGTCCGAGCACGCTGCGCTCGACGTGCGCGCCGGAGATCACCGAGCCGAGGGAGACGATCGAGTCGATGACAGTTCCGAGCGAGCCGCGCGCGTCGCGCGTGAACTTCGCGGGCGGGGAGTTCAGCTGCTGGCTGAAGATCGGCCACGAGCGGTTGTAGAGGTTGAAGACCGGCAGCACCGAGATCAGGTCCTGGTGTGCTTCGAAGAACGAGTCGATGGTTCCCACGTCGCGCCAGTAGTACCGGTCGCGGTCGGTCGACCCCGGGACCTCGTTGCGCTTCAGGTCGTACACGCCGGCCGTGCCCTGCTCGACGAACCACGGGATGATGTCGCCGCCCATGTCGTGGCTCGAGCTCGTGCGCTCCCCGTCGCGGAGGACCGCGTCGATGAGCGCGTCGGCGTCGAACACGTAGTTGCCCATTGAGGCGAACACCTCGCGCGGCGAGTCGGGCAGGCCCTCGGGCTCGGCCGGCTTCTCGAGGAATCGCTGGATGCGGTCGGGCCGGGCGCCGTCGACCTCGATGACGCCGAACTGGTTCGCGAGCGCGATGGGCTGGCGGATCGCGGCGACCGTCGCCGACGCGCCGGACTCGACGTGCGCGTCGATCATCTGGCTGAAGTCCATGCGGTACACGTGGTCGGCGCCGACGACGACGATCAGGTCGGGCTGCTCGTCGTAGATGAGGTTGAGGCTCTGCAGGATGGCGTCGGCCGACCCGGAGAACCAGCGTTTGCCGAGGCGCTGCTGCGCGGGGACGGAGGCGACATAGGCGTTGAGCAGCCCGGACAGTCGCCAGGTCTGCGACACGTGCCGGTCGAGCGAGTGCGACTTGTACTGGGTGAGCACGACGATCTGGCGCAGGCCCGAGTTGACGAGGTTCGAGAGGGCGAAGTCGATGAGCCGGTATTGGCCGGCGAACGGCACCGCGGGCTTGGCGCGGTCCTCGGTGAGGGGCATGAGACGCTTGCCCTCGCCACCGGCGAGGACGATGCCGAAGACCTTGCGCGCAACCATGTGCCAACTGTATCCAGCAGGATCGTTCCCATGTGCGGCTTGCCGAGATGCGGCGCAACGCCTATGGGGCCGGCGCAAGCCCCGCGGCGCGCGAGGCGCGCTGCGCTACGTTGACTGCATGCGCGTCGACGTCCTCACCCGTGAGTATCCACCCGAGGTCTATGGCGGAGCCGGGGTGCACGTCGCCGAGCTGGTGCGCGCCCTCCGGCGCGAGATCGAGGTCGCGGTGCGCTGCTTCGGCGCGCCGCGCACCGAGCCCGGGACGTTCGCGTACGCGACGCCCACGGGACTCGAGCATGCGAACGCCGCGATCGCGACGCTCGGCACCGATCTCGAGATGGCGGCGGATGCCTCGGGCGCCGACCTCGTCCACTCGCACACGTGGTACGCGAACTTCGCCGGGTTCACGGCGAAGCGCCTGCACGGCGTCCCGCACGTCGTCACGGCGCATAGCCTCGAGCCGTTGCGGCCGTGGAAGGCCGAGCAGCTGGGCGGCGGCTACCGGGTCTCGTCGTGGGCCGAGCGCGCCGCATTCGAGGACGCCGACGCCGTGATCGCCGTGAGCGACGGCATGCGGCGGGACATCCTGCGCGCCTACCCCACGATCGACCCGGCCCGCGTCGAAGTGGTCTACAACGGCATCGATCTCGCCGAATGGACGCCCGTCGACGACCCGGCCGCGGTGCGCGCGCTCGGCGTCGACCCCGACCGGCCGTCGGTCGTGTTCGTCGGACGGATCACGCGTCAGAAGGGGTTGCCGTATCTCTTGCGCGCCGCGCGCCGGCTCCCGGCCGGCGTGCAGCTCGTGCTGTGCGCGGGTGCGCCCGACACGCCCGAGATCATGGCCGAGGTGACGGCGCTCGTCGACGAGCTGCGCCGTGAGCGCGAGGGCGTCGTCTGGATCGACCGCCATCTGCCGCGCGGCGAGCTCACCGCGCTGCTCACCGCCGCGACCACGTTCGTGTGCCCGTCGGTCTACGAGCCGCTCGGCATCGTCAACCTCGAGGCGATGGCCTGCGGGGCCGCAGTGGTGGGCACCGCGACCGGCGGCATTCCCGAGGTGGTCGACGACGGCGTCACCGGCGTGCTCGTGCCCATCGCACAGGCCGACGACGGCACGGGCACGCCGCTCGACCCCGATCGGTTCGTCGCCGACCTCGCCGACGCGCTCACGCGCGTCGTGAGCGACCCCGAGCGCGCGGCCGCGATGGGGGCCGCCGGGCGGCGGCGGGCGGAGGCGCAGTTCGCGTGGGACGCGATCGCGGCGCGCACGCTCGAGGTCTACCGGGGCGTCCTCGCGAGGTGACCGTTCGGCGGGTGCGCTCCCGTTCCACCCGGGCGGTGCGTCGCGGCGCTCCCGGCGTCCCATAGCATTGAACGTATGGCGAGCACGGTTCTGCAGTTCCGCGATGTGTCGGTGGTCCGAGATGGCAACACGATCCTCGATGGGGTGAACTGGACCGTCGACTCCGATCAACGCTGGGTCATCCTCGGGCCGAACGGCGCGGGCAAGACCACGCTGCTGCAGATCGCCGCGGCCGCCATGCACCCCACGAAGGGCACGGCCGAGGTGCTCCAGGAGGCGCTCGGGAAGGTCGACGTCTTCGAGCTGCGCCCCATGATCGGGTTCGCATCCACCGCGATGGCGCGCCGCATCCCGCCCAACGAGACCGTCGTGGACAGCGTGCTGACGGCCGCGTACTCGGTGACGGGCCGCTGGAACGAGGAGTACGAAGAGGTCGATCTCCGGCGTGCACGACGCGTGCTCGGCGAGTGGGGCCTCGAGGCGTTCGCCGACCGGCGGTTCGGCAGTCTCTCCGACGGCGAGCAGAAGCGCGTGCAGATCGCCCGATCGGTCATGACCGATCCCGAGCTCCTGCTCCTCGACGAGCCCG
The DNA here is from genome assembly GCF_031432255.1 of Agromyces aerolatus. Classification (NCBI taxonomy): domain Bacteria; kingdom Bacillati; phylum Actinomycetota; class Actinomycetes; order Micrococcales; family Microbacteriaceae; genus Agromyces; species Agromyces aerolatus. The sequence goes on from NZ_JAVKGQ010000006.1 coordinate 34,204, forward strand.
CCGCGAGCCTCGACCTCGGCGCGCGCGAGGAGCTCGTCGGGCTCCTCGGCGGCTACGCCTCCTCGAGCTCGTCGCCCGCGATCGTCATGGTCACGCACCACGTCGAGGAGATCCCGCAGGGCTTCACGCACGCGCTGCTGCTCGACCACGGCCGCATCGTCTCGGCCGGCCCCCTGGCCGAGGCGCTGACCGCCGAGACGCTCACGGAGACGTTCGGCATGCCGATCGAGCTCACCGAGGCGAACGGCCGGTTCGCGGCGCGCGCGGCGGCCTGAATCGGTACACCGCGCGTTCTCTGCTAGACTCGCTAGCTGGCCCGAGCGCCAACAGCTTTCCTGCGCCGCACGCACGCCGCGCAGGGCGCACCTCCCGCACCGATCGATCAAGGAAGTCCTCATGAAGACCGACATCCACCCCGAGTACAACGCCGTCGTCTTCCGCGACCTCGCCTCGGGCGCCACGTTCCTCACGCGTTCGACCGTGACGAGCGACAAGACCATCGACCTCGACGGCGTCACCTACCCGGTCATCGACGTTGAGATCTCGAGCGAGTCGCACCCGTTCTACACGGGCAAGCAGCGCATCATGGACTCCGCCGGCCGCGTCGAGAAGTTCAACCAGCGCTTCAAGAACTTCGGCAAGTAAGCGCGCACCGCGCGTTGCTGCCGCACGAAGGGCGGACGACCTCGGTCGTCCGCCCTTCGTCGTGCTCGTACGCTCAGCGCACGCCGTGGACAGCGGGCCGGCTCAGCGGAGGGGCCGCCTCAGCGCACGGGCCAGCGGCCGGACGTGGTGAACTCGGGCTCGCCGTTGCTGCGCCGCCACGCCTGGTAGCTCTCGGCCTGGTCGCGGCACCAGTCGATCTGACGCAGGTGCAGCTCGGCCGCGGCGGCCACGGCGACCTCGGGGAACCGGCGGACGATGGCCTGCGCGACGCGGCCCGCGGCGATGGCGTCGGCCCCAGCGTCGTGGGCGTCGAGCAGTTCCACGCCGTAGTGCGCGCACGCCGCGGTGAGCGTGCGCTTGCCGCGCCGGTACTTGTCGACCGCTTTGTCGATCACGAGCGGGTCGATGACGGGCCCGGGGCCGGGCAACGGGTCGTGCCCGTACCGTTCGGCCTCGCGTGCGAGCACCGAGAGGTCGTAGCTCGCGTTGTACGCGACGATCGGCAGTCCGCGGCACGCCGCATCGTGCAGCGCCGCGATGATCTCGGCCACGGCCTGCGCGGCCGGCGCGCCTTCGGCGCGAGCACGCTCGGTCGTCACGCCGTGGATGAGCGATGCGGCGGTCGGGATCTCGACCCCGGGATCGACGAGCCACTCGCGCCGCTCGAGCACCTCGCCCGACGGCCCGATCACGCCGACGTGCGCCGTGACGATGCGGCACGTGTCGATGTCGATGCCCGTCGTCTCGAGGTCGAACACCGCGAGCCGGTCGGCCCAGTGCGCGGCCGCGGCGCGCGCATCGCCGGTCGGTGCGTCGGTGAGTGCGAACGGCCGGTCGTCCACGATCGGCGCCCGGGCGGGCGGCGAGGCCGTGTCGATGGCCGGCGCATCGATGGCCGCCGCATCGAGGAGCCGCGGCTCTGCACGGGCGGGCTCGGGCCAGTCGTCGTCGGACCAGAGGGCGATGGGCTCCTGCATGCCCGCCACTGTATGAGGGGCCACCGTCACGGGCCGGGGCGGCACGCCGGAAACGAGGAGGGCGCCACCGTAGACTGGCCGTGATGACCCGCTCGCCGTACGCCGCCGATCTCGCGCGCATCCCCGTGCGCACGCACCGGACCGAGGTGCTCGGCACCGAGACCGGATGGTGGGAGTACGGCGACCTGGCCGATGCGAACGCACCCGTGCTCGTGTTCGTGCACGGCTTCCGCGGCGACCATCACGGGCTCGAACCCGTGGTCGCGAACCTCCCCGGCTTCCGGATCGTGTCACCCGACCTGCCGGGCTTCGGCGAGTCGGCGCCGCTCGCGGGCCGCCCGCACGACATCGACGGCTACGTCGCCTGGCTGACCGCATTCCTGCACGCCGTGGGCATCACCGGCCGGTACACCCTGCTCGGCCACTCGTTCGGCTCGATCGTGACGTCCGCCGCGGTGGCTGCGGGCCTCCGGCCCGACCGGCTGATCCTCGTGAACCCGATCGGCGCGCCCGCGCTCGAGGGCCCGCGCGGGCTCATGACGCGGCTCGCAGTCTTCTACTACTGGGCGAGCGCGAAGCTTCCGGCCCGTGCCGGGTTCGCGTTGCTCAAGAACCGGGCGATCGTGCGCGTCATGAGCATCACGATGGCGAAGACCCGCGACCCGGAGCTCCGGCGCTTCATCCACGATCAGCACGACCGGTACTTCTCGGCGTTCGCCGACCGCGACACGCTGCTCGAGGCGTTCCGCGCCTCGGTGAGCCACGACGTCGGCGAGTACGTCGCCGGCATCCCGGTGCCGACCCTGCTCATCGCCGCCGACCGCGACGACATCACGCCGATCGAGGCGGAGCGGGCACTTGCGCGACGCTTCCCCGATGCGCGCCTGGCCGAGATCGACGGCGTCGGGCACCTCATCCACTACGAGAAGCCCGCTCCGGCGGCCGAGCACATCCGTGGGTTCGCCAGCATGGAGTCACCCGGCACGGAGGCGGCTCGATGAGGCTGGTCGTCGACTGCCGGTACACGCGCATCGGGCAGCACGACGGCATCAGCCGGTTCACGGCCGGCATCGTGCGCGAGCTCGCGGCGAGGCATCCGCTCACCATGCTCATCAGCGACCGCCGCCAGCTCGAGCTGCTGCCCGACCTGCCGTGGCAGCTCGCGACCTCCCCGACCGGGGTCGGCGAGCCCTTCGTCGCCCGGCAGGTGCGCAAGCTCCGGCCCGACGTGGTGTTCTCGCCGATGCAGACCATGGGGTCGTGGGGTCGCGACTACGCGCTGGTGCTGACGCTGCACGACCTCATCTACTACGAGAACCGCACCCCGCCGCGCGACCTGCCTGCGCCCGTGCGCGCGCTGTGGCGGCTGTACCACCTCGCCTGGTGGCCGCAGCGCCTGCTGCTGAACCGCGCCGACTCGGTCGTCACGGTGTCCGAGACCACGGCCGCGCTCATCCGCGAGCACCGGCTCACGAAGCGACCGGTCACGGTGGTCCCGAACGCGGCCGACGAGCTGCCCGTGCCGCCGCTCCCGCGCGAGCGGCCGTCGCGCAACCGGCTCGTGTACATGGGCTCGTACATGCCGTACAAGAACGTCGACACGCTCGTGCGCGCCGCAGGTCTGCTGCCCGACCACGAGCTGCATCTGCTCAGCCGGATCAGCCCGGCTGAGCGCGCGCGGCTCACGCGGCTCGCTCCCGAGGCGCGGCTCGTCTTCCACGACGGCGTGACGGATGCCGCCTACGCGGACCTGCTCGCCGGGGCGACGGCGCTCGTGCACGCGAGCCGCGCCGAGGGGTTCGGCATCCCCCTGGTCGAGGCGATGCGCGTGGGCACGCCGGTCGTCGTCAACGACACGCCCATCTTTCGGGAGATCGGCGGCGATGCCGCGGTGTACTTCGACGGCGACGACGCGTCGTCGCTCGCCGAAGCGCTCGGCCGGCTCGAGGAGCCGGGGGAGTGGCAGCGCCGCTCGGCCGCGGCCCTCGAGCGCGCGAGCGGCTACACGTGGGCGGCGTCGGCCGAGCGCCTGCTCGAGCTGCTGCGCGAGACCTCAGAGGCACGGCGCGCCCGACGCGCCCGGTAGGCGGGCGTTCCCGGCGATTCAGGTCAGGCCAGGGCCGCCGCCATGGCGGTGAGCGTCTCGGTCGTGCCGGCGTCGAGCTTGACCGCCGCACGCCCGTCGCCCTTCGTGACGCCGCGGTTGATCACGATGATCGGCAGGTTTCGCCGCCGAGCCTGCTCGATCAACCGGATCCCGGAGTTCACGACGAGCGACGAACCGGCGACCAGCAGCACGTCGGCACCCGCGACGATCGATCTCGCGGCCTCGAACGTCTCACCCGGCACGAACTCGCCGAAGAACACGACGTCGGGCTTGAGGATGCCGCCGCAGACCGTGCAGTCCGGGATGCGCATGGCGTCGATGTCGTCGACCTCGGCGTCGCCGTCGGGCGCGAGCCGCACGGCCCGCTCGGGGTCGAGGCCCGGGTTCAGCGCCTCGAGCCGGTCGGCGATCGCCTGGCGCGCGTAGTACTGGCCGCAGGCGAGGCACACGACCCGGTCCATGGTGCCGTGCAGCTCGACGACGTGGGCGCTGCCGGCTCGGCGGTGCAGGCCGTCGACGTTCTGGGTGACGAGGCCCGTCACCGCGCCGGCAGCCTCGAGGCCCGCGAGCGCGCGATGGCCGGCGTTGGGTCGTGCGCTGCCGAAGTGCCGCCAGCCGAGATGACTGCCGGCCCAGTAGCGCTTCCGAGCGTGCTCGGAGGCGAGGAAGGTCTGGAACGTCATGGGCGAGCGGCGCGGCGCGCCCTCGCCGCGGTAGTCGGGGATGCCCGAGTCCGTGCTCACACCCGCGCCCGTCAGCACCGCGACCCGCGCGCCGCGCATGAGCGCGATCGCCTCGTCGAGCTGTTCGCTCGCGAGCGCGTCCGCGACGAGGTTCGTCATGGCTGGTCCTTCCGCCGCATGCGCTGACCTGGCGGCATGCTCACGAGTGTAAACGTCGCCGTGTTCCGGAATTGTTTCCGCGCCTGGCAGGCTGGTCCAGGAGGACTCCCATGCACATCGAACGAGTGGCCGACGCGGCATCCGACGACGTCGCCGACTACGCGGCGCTGACGGATGTCGCGCTGCGGAGCGCGACCGAGACGGAACGCGGGCTGTACATCGCCGAATCGGCCAAGGTGATCTCGCGCGCCATCCGCGCCGGCCATCGGCCGCGCTCGGTGCTCATGGAGGAGAAGTGGCTCGCGGGCCTCGAGCCCGTGCTCGCGCCGTTCGACATCCCCGTGCACCTCGCCACTCCCGACCAGCTCGAGGGGATCACGGGGTACCGGGTGCACCGGGGCGCGCTCGCGGCGTTCGAGCGGCCGGCGCTGCCCGATCCGGCGACCCTGCTCGCCGATGCGCGGCGCGTCGTGGTGCTCGAGGACCTCGTGGACCACACCAACGTGGGCGCGATCTTCCGGGCCTGCGCGGCGCTCGGCGTGGACGCCGTCCTCGTCACGCCGCGATGCGCCGATCCGCTGTACCGGCGGAGCGTCAGGGTCTCGATGGGCACCGTGTTCCAGGTGCCGTGGACGCGGGTGACGTCGTGGCCCGACGACGTGTCGCTGCTCACGACCGCCGGGTTCGAGGTCGCCGCGCTCGCGCTCAGCGACGAGGCCGTCCCGCTCGACGTGTTCTCGTCGCGCCTTCCCGACCGGCTCGCACTCGTGTTCGGCGCCGAGGGCGACGGACTCTCACGACGCACGCTCGCGGCGGCCGACCACGTCGTGATGATCCCGATGGCGGGCGGCGTGGACTCGCTGAACGTGGCGGCCGCGACCGCGGTGGCGCTGTGGGCGACCCGTCCACCGGCCGTCTAGGCTCGATGCCGATGTCGCACCACCTCGCTCCAGCGCCCGCCGCACCCGGATCGTCCCCGGGCGACGGCCGTCCGCCGGCCGATCCCGGGCTCGCGCGGCGGCGGATGTATCGCCGCCGCCGCTTCGTCGTGTTCGGCACGCTCGCCGTCATGCTCGCCCTGCTCATCGCGGGCGTCTCCTACGTCGCGAACGCGCTCGGGGCGCCGCTGCCGGCGGTCGCGGCGTCGTCGACCGCCCCTGCGCCGCTCGTTCAGCCGGCCCAGCAGCTCGCGCTGCCCGGCTTCGGCGAGTACGCGGTCGGCGCGGTGGGGTTCGAGGGCACGCTCGCCGCGAGCGAGGCGCAGGCGTCCATGCCGATCGCGAGCATCGCCAAGGTCGTGACGGCGCTCGTCGTGCTCGAGGCCAACCCGGTCCCGGCCGGCGAGGGCGGCCCGGCAATCGCGTACACCGACGCCGACGTCGGCATCTACTGGGACATGGTCGCGCAGAACGGGTCGGTCGCCCCGGTCGCCGCGGGCACCACGCTCACCCTCACGCAGAGCCTCGAGGCGATGCTGCTGCCGTCGGGCAACAACTACGCGATCTCGATCGCGAACTGGGCGTTCGGCTCGGAGGCCGCATACGTCGAGGCCGCGAACGCCTGGCTCGCCGAGCACGGGTTCACCGAGACCACGATCGCCGACGCGAGCGGCCTGTCGCTCGCGAACGTCGGCACGCCGGGCGACCTGGTGCGCCTCGGCCAGCTCGCACTGGACGAGCCGACCCTCGAGGGCATCGTCGCGCAGCAGGCCGTCGACCTGCCCGGGGTCGGCCGGGTCGAGAACTCGAACAAGCTGCTCGGCACCCACGGGGTCGACGGCATCAAGACCGGGACGACCGACGATGCCGCGAACCTGCTCTTCTCAGCCGACTACGCCGTGGGGTCGTCGACGGTGACCGTCGTGGGGGTGATGCTCGGGGCCGACACGCACGCGCAGCTCCGTGAGGCGATCGCTGCGCTCCTCGACAGCGTCGCGCCCGGCTTCCACGAGGTCTCCGTGCTCGAGGCCGGCACCGAGCTCGCGAGCTACTCGACGGTCTGGGGCGACGCCGCGTCCGCGCGGACCACCGAAGGAGCATCCGTCGTGGTCTGGAACGACACGCCCGTGAACGTGACCGTGACCGCCGAACCGATCACGACCGCCGAGGCGGGCACCCGGGTCGGCGTCGCGACCGTGAGCGCGGGTGCGCAGACGATCGAGGTGCCGCTCGAGCTCGACGCGACGATCGACGATCCGGGCGCCTGGTGGCGCCTCACGAACCCCGGCGGGCTCTCGGCGACTCAGCCCGCTGCGGGGGAGCCGCTCACCCCGTCGGCCGCATCGGCGGCGTCGGCGGCCATCGCACGATAGGGCCCGGCGGCCGGCCGCTTCGCGCTGATCGTGTCGCCGGACGACTGGTGCCGGATGCGCCGGAGCACCCACGGGACGAGATACTCCCGGGCCCACGCGAGATCCTCCTCGCGCGCCTGCCGCCACGTCGAGGCGGGCAACGGCTCGGGTTTCATGGGCTCGAGGTCGTTCTCGACGTTGAGCGCGTCGAGCACCATGCGCGCGACGGTGTGATGGCCGAGCGCGTTCAGGTGCAGACGGTCGGGCGCCCAGAACCGCTGATCCTGGATCTCGGTGAGCGCCCACTGGTCGGCGACGATGCAGTCGAACTTCGCGGCGATCGCGCGGAGGTTCTCGTTGTAGATCGCGACCTTGCCCCTGATGCCCCGGAACACCGGCGAGAAGCCCACGTCGACGCCCGTGAAGATCACGATCGTCGCGCGGTCGCGGGCGAGCCGCTCGATCGCGTACTCGAAGCGCGCCGCGATCTCGTCGGGGTCGGTCCCGGGCCGGATGACGTCGTTGCCGCCCGCCGAGATGGTGATGAGGTCGGGTCGCAGCTCGAGCGCGGGCTCGAGCTGCTCGTCGATGATCTGCTGGATGAGCTTGCCCCGGACGGCGAGGTTCGCGTAGGCGAAGTCGTCGCTCGACTGCGAGAGCACCTCGGCGACCCGGTCGGCCCAGCCACGATGACCGCCGGGCACGGAGCCTTCAGGATCGCCGATGCCCTCGGTGAACGAGTCGCCGAGGGCGACGTAGCGCGACCAGGGGTGCGGTTCGGTGACCATGCATCCCATTCTGCACATCCGATGCGTGCGACGTCGGAGGCGTCGACTACAGTGCTGGCAGTGAGCAGTGCGAACCCGATCCCGTCCGGCCAGTTGCCGGGAACGTCGGCCGCCGAGCATCTCTCGCCCGCGTTCCCGGATCGTGCGCCCTGGGGCACCGCCAACAAGCTGCGCGCGTGGCAGGCCGAGGCGCTCGAGCAGTACCTCGAGACCATGCCGCGAGACTTCCTCGCGGCCGCGACCCCCGGCGCCGGCAAGACCACGTTCGCGCTGCGCATCGCCGCCGAGCTGCGGCATCGCCGCATCGTCGACCGCATCACGGTCGTCGCCCCCACCGATCACCTGAAGAAGCAGTGGGCCGATGCGGCCGCGCGGGCCGGGATCCGGCTCGACCCGGGCTTCCGCAATGCGCACGGGCGCTCCGCGCGCCACTATCACGGCGTCGCCGTGACCTACGCGCAGGTCGCGATGCGGCCGGCGCTGCACCGCGAGCTCACGCTCTCCGGCCGCACGCTCGTCATCCTCGACGAGGTGCACCACGGCGGCGACACGCTGTCCTGGGGTGACGCGATCCGCGAGGCGTTCGAGCACGCCGAGAAGCGTCTGTCGCTCACGGGCACGCCGTTCCGCAGCGACACCGCGCCCATCCCGTTCGTGCACTACGAGCCCGACGCGCAGGGCATCCGCGTCTCGAGCACCGACTACAACTACGGCTACGGCCGGGCCCTCGCCGACGGCGTCGTCCGGCCGGTGCTGTTCATGGTCTATGCCGGGCACATGCGCTGGCGCACCAAGGCCGGCGACGAGATGGAGGCCCGGCTCGGCGAGGACAACACCAAGGACGTCACCAGCTCGGCCTGGCGTACGGCGCTCGAGCCGAGCGGGGAGTGGATCCCCGCGGTGCTGCAGGCCGCGAACCGGCGGCTGACCGAGGTCCGGCAGTCGATCCCCGACGCGGGCGGGCTCGTGCTCGCGACGGACCAGACCGTCGCCCGGGCCTACGCCGAGATCCTCGAGGGGCTCTGCGGCGAGAAGGTCACGGTCGTGCTCTCCGACGACAGCGAGGCGAGCGGCCGCATCGAGGAGTTCTCGGCCGGCACCAGCCGGTGGATGGTCGCGGTGCGCATGGTGTCGGAGGGCGTCGACGTGCCGCGGCTCGCGGTCGGCGTGTACGCCACGAGCTCGGCGACGCCGCTGTTCTTCGCGCAGGCCATCGGCCGCTTCGTGCGCGCGCGGCGGCGCGGTGAGACCGCGTCGGTGTTCCTGCCGAACGTGCCCGTGCTCATGGCCCTCGCGGGCGAGCTCGAGCGCGAGCGCGACCACGCGCTCGACCGTCGCAGCGACGGCGATGAGGACCCGGGACTCGAGGACGGGCTGCTCGAAGAGGCGAACCGCAGCGAGAAGGCCTCTGACGAGGCCGGCGAGTTCACCTGGCAGGCGGTCGGGTCGGATGCCTCGTTCGACCGCGTGCTCTACGACGGGAGCGAGTTCGGCACACTCGCCGAACCGGGCAGCGATGAGGAGCTCGACTTCATCGGGCTGCCCGGGCTGCTCGAGCCCGAGCAGGTGAGCGAGCTCCTGCGGCACCGGCAGGCCAGGCAGGCGCGACGGGCGAACGAGCGGCGCAAGCACGCGGTCGACGAACCCGAGCAGGCCGAGCCGGTCGCGCTGTACCGCACGCTGAAAGAGCAGCGTTCGCTGCTCAACAGCCTCGTGGGGCTCTGGGCGCGGCAGACCGGCGAACCCCATTCGCAGGTGCATGGCGAGCTGCGGCGCATCTGCGGCGGGCCGCCGGTCGCGCAGGCGACGGTGACGCAGCTGCAGGCGCGCATTGAGTTCCTCCGGCGCAAGCTCGGGAGCCGGTGAACGCGACCCGCCGCGCTTCGGGCGCCCGGAAATCGAGGCATGCTCGGTATTTCGGATTCCCTGGTTCTCTCATATACTGCCATCTTGTGGGGTTCGCGCCTGAGCCCCGCGTCGAGGGTGGTCAGGCAACAGGGAGACCGTCATGCAGGTTCGACGTGGAATACGATTCCTCCTCGGTGCGGTGCTCGCCGGAACGGCGATGGCTGGTTTCGGCGTGTCGGCTGCGGGGCCGGCGCTCGCGCTCGAGCAGAGTGTGCTCGAGAACCCGGCCACGGACGCGCCGAGCTGTTTCAGCGGACAGACCATCGGGCAGCAGATCACCCCGTCGGCCGAGATCGACGGCTGGTATCTCACCGAGTACGGGTTCACGATCCAGAGCGCTGCGGCCGTCGACGCACAGCTGGTCGTGAAGCTGTGGGGAACCGACGGCCGAAGCGTCGTCATCCACACCGAACCGGCCCACTTCCCAGCCGCACCGGAGCCGACACTCGTCACCCTGCCGCTGGCCACCGATGTGGGCGTCACGTCCGGGCAGATGCTCTCGCTCGAGTTCGCGTTCGATGGCGAATGTCCGGTGCGCTTCGCGCCGGGCGGCGAGTACGACGGCGGGTCGCTGCTGCTCGCGGGCAGCCCGGTCGCGTCGGCCTCCATGGCGTTCCGGCTCACCTTCTCTGACGAAAGCGCGAACGGCCTCGCGCCCTATCGGGCGCCGACGCTCGCAGGCAGCCCGCCGAGCGGAACGGTCGGCGCCGCCTACACGTACTCCCTCGAGGTCGGCGGAAGCCTGAACCCCGTCGTCTCGGTCCAGCTGGGCCATGTGCCCACCGGACTGATGCTCAGCGAGGGGGGCCTCCTCTCCGGGACGCCCACTGAGGCGAACTCCTTCCTCGCCGTCCTGCAGGCCAGCGACGGCCTGAACACGGCGCTCCTCGAGGTCGCCATCGACATCGAGGCCGCCCCGCCGCCCGGCGAGGAGCCCGGGCCGTACGTGCCGCCGGGGCTGTCCGGAGACCCGAGCACGGCGCCCGCGACGCTCGGTGTGGCGTACAGCTACCAGCTCACGCTCGTGGGCAGCAGCGACCCGCGCATCGAGGTTCAGGACTTCACCGTGCCCGGTCTGCAGATGGATGGCACCGGCCTCATCTCGGGGACGCCGACCCAGGCCGGGCGGTTCGTCGACACGGTCCACGTGACCGATGGCACGGAGACGAACGCCCGCGACGTGATCGTCGTCGTCAACGCGCCGCCGGCATCCCCGCCGGAGGCGACCCCGCCGGTCGTCGCGCCCGGTGCGCCCGCCCCGCCGCAGCCCGCCGTGGTTCGCGTGCCGGCCTCCGCCGTCGTGCGAACCATGCCGGCGACCGGAGCCGATCCGGGTGCCGCGATCGTGGTGGCGGCGACGGCGCTGCTTCTCGGCGGCGCGCTCGCGGGCGCCTCGGCGCTCGGCCGCCCGCGCGGCGCGACGCGACGTCGCCCGGGCTGAGTGATCACGTCCTGAGGGCGACTCGGTCGGGGCAGCGGCCGGCGAGACCGCACGGCGCCGTACGGGTGTTTTGCGCCGATGAGTGCGCGGATGCGAGGATTCGACGTGTCCGATGCCCTGACGTGGGAGGCGAACACCCGTGGCGCAGCAACCCGAGCTCGATCGCGTGGACCGCGCGCTGCTCACGGCGCTCTCGTCGAACGCGCGCGCGTCGGGTGCGGCTCTCGCTGCCGAGATCGGCGTCGCCGAGTCGACCGTGTCGCTTCGACTGCGACGCCTGCAGAGTCTCGGCACCATCCGCGGGTATCAGCTCGACGTCGACCTCGCCTCGGTCGGGGTCTCGCTGCAGGCGCTGATCGCGGTGCGGCTGGTCAAGCACGACCGCTCCGAGATCGACGCCTTCCGGCAGGTCGTGCCGCACCTGCCCGGCGTCCTCGGCGTGTTCCACATGGCGGGCGCCGACGACTACCTGCTGCACGTGGCCGCGCGCGACGCGGTCGAGCTGCGCGAGTTCGTGCTCACGCATCTCACGGGGCATCCGGCGGTCGCCCACACCGAGACGAACCTGATCTTCGAGTACGCCACGGGCGACGGCTGGCACCAGCTCATCGGCTGACCCCGCCTCGGCCCCGTCCTCGCCGCGTCACCCCGCCGCCCGCGCCACCGCACCCCCTACCGCGCCAACTCACGCCGACCGCGCCACCCCGCGCCGCCCCGCCAACTCACGCCGACTGCGCCACCTCACGCCAGCCGCGCCCCGGCCGACATGCAGCGCCAGGTCGGACGGTCGGCGCCGGCGCGATCGGTCGGGAGAGGCGCGACTGCGCCCGCCACCTCACGCGACACCGGTTTCGGCGCCGCGAAATGCTGCGGGTGACCGCCGACCCGCCGCGTCGTCCCGGGGTTCGGGTCTCCGAAATGCTGCCAATGCCGCGCAACCGCGGCTCCGGCCCCGGTCCCGCGGCTATCGTGTCGCAAGGCCGTTCGCGGCCGGCACGTGACGGGGCGGGCGTCACGGTGCGATCGGTGCGCCCGCCGGACTGAGAGAGGGCATCATGACCGACCGTGCGGCGACCCCCACGCCGACGAACGCCGACCGCGCACGATGGCGACGGTATCTCGCCGATGAGCGCGCCGAGGGCGCCGTCTACCGCGAGCTCGCCGGGCGCAAGGACGGCGAGGAGCGCGAGATCCTGCTGGCCCTCGCCGCCGCCGAAGGACGGCACGAGGCGCACTGGCTCGCACTGCTCGGCGGTGACGATTCGCGGCTCCCGCGCGCCGACCTCCGCACCCGGGCGCTCGCGACCCTGGCACGCCGGTTCGGCTCGATCTTCGTGCTCGCACTCGCGCAACGCGCCGAGTCCCGCTCGCCATACGCCACCGACCCGTATGCCACGCCCGCGATGGCCGCGGACGAGCGGATCCACGGCGAGGTCGTGCGCGGGCTCGCCGCTCGCGGCCGCCGTCGGCTCGCCGGCACGTTCCGCGCGGCCGTGTTCGGCGCGAACGACGGCCTGGTCTCGAACCTCGCACTCGTGCTCGGCATCGGCGCCACGGGCGTCTCCGCGCCGGTCGTGCTCTTCACCGGGCTCGCGGGCCTGCTCGCGGGCGCGCTCTCCATGGGCGCAGGGGAGTACGTCTCGGTGCGTTCGCAACGCGAGCTGCTCGAGGCATCCGCCCCCGACCCGGTCGCGCGCGAGTCGCTCTCCGACCTCGATCTCGACGCCAACGAGCTCGCGCTCGTCTACCGCGCCAGGGGCATGGGGGAGGACGAGGCGGTCGAGCAGGCCGCACTCGTGCTCGCGCGCGTGCAGGCCGCAGGCGCTGCGCCGGTCTCGACCGACGCGATCCCCGCGCTCGCGCACGACGACGAGGCGGTCGGCACCGGCATGTCCGCGGCGATCTCGAGCTTCCTGTTCTTCGCCTCGGGTGCGCTCATCCCGGTGCTGCCGTGGATCTTCGGCATGAGCGGCTTCGGCGCCATCGTCCTGGCGACGAGCCTCGTGAGCGTCGCCCTGCTGCTCACCGGCGCGACGGTCGGGGTGCTCTCGGGCGCCTCACCGCTCAAGCGCGCGCTGCGGCAACTCGCGATCGGCCTCGGCGCCGCCGCCGTCACCTACGTGCTCGGCCTCGCCTTCGGCACCACGATCGGCTGATGTCGCGTCGGGCGGCAGGCTAGCCGGCGGGCGCCGTCACGAAGTCGATGAGCTCCTCGACGCGGCCGAGCAGCGCCGGCTCGAGATCGCCGTAGCCGCGCACGCGGCCGAGGATGTGCTGCCAGGCGCGGGCGATGTCGGCCTGCTCGGCGTGCGGCCAGCCGAACGCCTCGCACACGCCGTGCTTCCACTCCGTACCGCGGGGGATCACCGGCCAGGCCTCCTTGCCGAGGCGCGCCGGCTTCACGCCCTGCCAGACGTCGATGAACGGATGCCCCACGACGAGCACGTGCGCCCCGTGCGGCCCGCGCGCGACCCGGTCGGCCATGCGCTGCTCCTTCGAGCCCGGCACGAGGTGGTCGACGAGCACGCCCGCGCGCCGACCGCGACCGGGCCGGAACTCGTCGAGCATCTCGGGTAGCTTGTCGACGCCCTCGAGGTACTCGACGACCACTCCCTCGACGCGCAGGTCGGCACCCCAGATCTTCTCGACGAGCTCGGCGTCGTGCCGGCCCTCGACGAAGATGCGGCTCGGCAGCGCGACCTTCGCGGGCCCGGCATCGGCCACGAACGACCCCGACGCGGTCCGCAACCGCCCGGCGGGCGCCGCGGCGCGCGCAGGCCGCACCAGCTTCACGGCCGCACCGTCGATGAGGAAACCATGCCCGAGCGGGAAGAGGCGCCGCTTGCCGAACCGGTCCTCGAGCACGACATTGCCCTGCTCGAGCCCCACGACCGCCCCGCAGTAGCCGTCGGCGGCGAGCTCGACCACCAGGTCTCGCGAGGCCTCCACCTCGGGGATCACCTTCCGCCCGCGCGCCCGCCAATCGCCCGCGAGCACGTCGCTGCCGTATCGGTCGGGGCCGGCGTCGAACTGGGGACGGGAGTCGAATGGTGCGGGCACCGGTCGAGGCTAACGGAAGTCACGCGACCGGTGCGGCGCCGACACGGTGAGCGACTCGAACCGGTCGGCGACGACGTTCACGACGCCGTCCCTGCTGCGTTCGAGCACACCGCGCACGATCATGGCGGGCGCCTCGCGCGCGACCCGGCGGTACCGGTTCCACACGCCGACGCTCGCGATGATGTTCACGGTGCCCGACTCGTCCTCGACGTTCAGGAACGTGATGCCCGACGCGGTCGCGGGCCGCTGCCGGTGCGTGACCACGCCGCCGACCTCGATGCGCCGCCCCGACTCGGTCTCGCGCAGCCGGTCGACGCGGATCACGCCGCGCGCGTCGAGCCGGTCGCGGATGTGCCGGATCGGGTGGTCGTCGGGTGAGATGCCCGTCGCCCACAGGTCGTACACGACCTGCTCGGTGTCGGTGAGCAGGGGCAGCAGCGGCGGCTGCACGACCACGACCGAACCGGGCAGGTACTCGGGCCGGTCCTGTGCGGCCTCGCCCGCGAGCCACAGCGCACGCCGCCGGTCGAGCCCGAACGACGCGAACGCGCCCGCGGCCGAGAGCGCCTCGAGCTCGGCCGTCTCGAGCCCGACCCGGCGCGCGACGTCGGGCATGTCGCGGAACGGCCCGCCGCGGTCGCGTTCGGCGACGATCCGTTCGGCGAGCGCGGTGCCGATCGAGCTCACATCGGCCAGCCCGAGCCGCACCGCGTATGCGCCGTCGCGCCGGTGCTCGGCCGACCGGTCGGGCGCGTCGCGCTCGAAGTCCGGCACCGCGGGCTGCACGCGGTCGGTGCAGCCCGCGAAGCCGGTCGGCCCGGGCAGGCGGCTTCGATACGCGGATGCCTCGCCCGAGGCATCCGCTCGCGACGCGTCGACCGGCTCGAGCCCGGCGTCCACGCCCGAGAGCTGGATGTCGGGCCGGCGCACCTCGACGCCGTGCCGGCGCGCATCGGCCGTGAGGGTCTGCGGCGAGTAGAACCCCATGGGCTGCGCGCGCAGCAGCGCCGCGAGGAACGCCGCGGGGTAGTGCAGCTTGAGCCACGAGCTCGCATAGACGAGCAGCCCGAAGCTCAGCGAGTGGCTCTCGGCGAAGCCGAAGTTCGCGAACGCCTGGATCTTGGCGTAGATCGTGTCGGCGGTCTCGTCGTCGATGCCGTTCTCGGCCATGCCCGCGTAGAGCCGTTCCTTGAGCGACTCGATGCGCTCGACGCCGCGCTTCGAGCCCATGGCCCGGCGCAGCAGGTCGGCGTCGGCCGCGCTGCAGTTGCCCACGGCGACCGCCATCTGCATGAGCTGCTCCTGGAACAGTGGCACGCCGAGCGTGCGCTCGAGCACGGGCACGAGCTTCGGGTGCAGGTAGGTCACGGGCTCCTCGCCCGTGCGCCTCCGGATGTACGGGTGCACCGCCCCGCCCTGCACCGGACCGGGCCTGATGAGCGCGATCTCCACCACGAGGTCGTAGAACCGGCGCGGCTTCAGCCGGGGGAGCGTGCCCATCTGGGCCCGGCTCTCGACCTGGAACACGCCGATCGAGTCGGCGCGGCAGAGCATGTCGTAGACCGCGGCCTCCTCCTTCGGGATGGTCGCGAGCTCCCACTCCTCGCCGGTCGTGTCGCGGATGAGATCGAACGTGTACTGCATCGCCGCGAGCATGCCGAGCCCGAGCAGGTCGAACTTCACGAGGCCCATCCACGCGCAGTCGTCCTTGTCCCACTGCAGCACCGTGCGGTTCTCCATGCGGGCGTGCTCGATGGGCACGACCTCGCCCACGGGGCGGTCGGTGAGCACCATGCCACCCGAGTGGATGCCGAGGTGGCGAGGGAACGTGAGCACCTGCTCGGCCAGCTCGATCACCGCGTCGGGGATGTCGTGGTCGTCGGTCTCGACGACCGACCCCCAGCGCTCGACCTGGCGCGACCACGCGTCCTGCTGCCCGGTCGAGTAGCCGAGCGCCTTCGCCATGTCGCGCACCGCGACCTTGGGCCGGTAGCTGATGACGTTCGCGACCTGCGCGGCGTTCTGCCGGCCGTACTTCGCGTAGACGTACTGGATGATCTCCTCACGCCGGTCGGAGTCGAAGTCGACGTCGATGTCGGGCTCCTCGTCGCGGAGCGCCGACAGGAACCGCTCGAACGGCAGGCGATAGTAGATCGAGTCGACCGCGGTGATGCGCAGCACGTAGCACACCGCCGAGTTCGCGGCGGATCCCCGGCCCTGGCAGAGGATGCCGCGGCTGCGCGCCTCGCGCACGAGGTCGTACACGATGAGGAAGTACCCGGGGAAGTCCTTCTGCTCGATCACGTCGAGCTCCTGCTGCAGGCGCTCGCGCACGTCGTCGGGCACGCCCGGGTAGAGCTCGTCGGCGCCCCGCCAGACGAGCTCGCGCAGCCAGCTCATGGGCGTGTGCCCCTCGGGCACCTGCTGGCGGGGGAGCCGCGGCCTGGCGCTGCGCAGCGTGAACCCGAGCTGCTCGGCGATCGTCACGGTGTGCGCGACCGCACCCGGGTACCGGGCGAATCGCTCGGCCATCTCGGCGCCCGAGCGCAGGTGCAGGCCATCGGTCGCGGGAAGCCAGCCGTCGAGCTCGTCGAGGCTGCGCCTCGCGCGAACGGCCGCGAGGGCCTGCGCGAGCCGGTGCTCTGGAGGTGTGGCGTAGTGCACGGCGTTCGTCGCGATGCAGCGCAGCCCGGCACGCTCGGCGAGCGCGGCGAGCTCGTCGTTGGCGGGCTGATCGCCGGGGTGTCCGTGATCGAAGAGCTCCACGACCACCTGGTCGTGCCCGAACAGCGCGACGAGCCGGTCGAGCTCGCGCCACGCGGCATCCGGCCCGCCCGTCGCGAGCGCGCGACGCACCGTGCCCTTGCGGCAGCCGGTCGGGACCACCCACTCGCCGCCGGCGCGCGCCGCGAGGTCCTCGAGGTCGTACACCGGGCGGCCCTTCTCTCCGCCCGCGAGCTGACCCGCGGTGATCGCGGCGGCCAGCCGGTGATACCCCTCCTCGCGGCGAGCGAGCACGAGCACATGGTCGCCCTCGGGGTCGGCCGCGCCCATCTGCGGGGCGCTGAGCCCGAGCGAGAGCTCGGCGCCGAACACGGTCGACAGATCGGGGAACGCCTCGGCGGCCTCGGCGAACCGCACGATGCCGTAGAACCCGTCGTGGTCGGTGATCGCGAGCCCCGAGAGGCCGAGCCGGTGCGCCTCCTCGACGAGCTGCTCGGGCGTCGAGGCGCCGTCGAGGAAGCTGAACGCCGAGTGCGCGTGCAGCTCGGCATACGGCACGACCGGGCCGGCCTGCGTCTCGAGCCCGGCACTCGGCGGCCGGTACGGATGCCGTTTGCGACTCCACGCCGGGCTGTCGCCGCCGTCGGCGACGAGGCCGGCGTTGCCGGCGCTTCCGGGGATCAGGCTGGCGCCCCCGCCGCCGCGGCCGTCGGGCCGGCGCCGGTCGGAGAGCCGGCGCTCGAGCTCGGACCACGGGATCTCGGGATTGTTCCAGCCCATCAGCGGGTCCAGACCATCAGTCGTACCTCGCCTCGGCGAACCAGCCGTCGTCGTCGTGCACGAGCAGCCACGCACAGCCGTCGGCGTCGACGATCTGGAACCGGTGCACGCGGCGCGCGCGTTCGGCGTCCCACCAGCGCTCGACCACGGGCCACGGACCGGCCCAGGCGCGCACGGGCCTGGGTGCGTCGGGCCTGGGCGCGCCGGCCCTGGGCGCGCCGGTCGCCGCGGCGCCCGCTGCGAAGGCGGCCGGCTGCGTGGGCAGGTTGCCGCGGGCGTCGATCGAGACGGATGCCCCGGTGTCGTCGACGAGCGTGACGGGCGGCCGCTCGCGGAAGACGCTCGCGGGCGCGAGGGCGGGCAGGCTGCCCGGCCAGGGCGCCGCGGCGGGCGCGGGCGCGGGGTCGCCCCAGGGCACGAGCACCTGCCGGTCGGCGAGCAGGCGGCCGCCGACCACGGCGGGCGTGGCGACGGCCTCATGGCCGAGCATGCTCTGCACCCTGGTGAGCCCGTGGTGCACGCGCTCGTCGGGACCGCCGCCCCAGAGCCCGTCCTCGTGGTTGCCGGTGGAGTCCACGCGCTCGGGCACGACCCGCACGCGCACGATGGGCGAGGCGAGGCCCGCCTCGGCGCTCCCGGCGCCCTGGAGCTGCCAGCGGATGCGGTCGATCACGTCGGCCGCCGTGAACCACCGCGGGTGCAGCCACTCGCGGCTCGAGTGCCCGCCGCGCTCATCGTCGAGGTCGACCCGGATCGCGGTGCACACCAGCCGGGTCGCGCGCATGCGGTCGATGAACGCGTCGGCCCGCACCCGGAACGCGAACGCGAGCTGGTCGATGCGGTCGAGCGGCGGCTCGAACTCCTGCTCGACCGCGAAGTCGGGCGGCGGCGTGCGCGGGTCGACGCGCGTCGCCTCCCGGCCCGCGGCGAGGTCGTGGGCGAACGCGCCAGCCGCGCCGAACCTCCGGCGCACGTCGGCGACGGGCAGCGCGGCGAACTCGCCGAGCGTGCGCACGCCGAGCCGGCTCAGCAGGGTCGCGGTCCGCGGGTCGACGACGAGCCGCACGGGCAGCGGCGCCAGAAACGCGGCGGATGCCTCGGGCGGCACGATCCCGATCGCGGAGTCGCGCGTGCCTCTGGCCGCCTGCTCGGCCGCGAACGGCCCGTCGGAGACGCCGACCCTGGCGTGCGGCACACCGGCCGACGCCGCGGTCTCGAGGAGGGCACGGGCTGCCGCCTCCTCGCCGCCGTAGTAGCGCACCGGGCCGCGCGCACGCATCGCGATCGTGCCGGGACGGATGAGCTGCACGCCGGGCACGGCCTCTTCGACGAGCCGGACGACGGGCTCGAACGCGCGGGCGTCGAGCGCGGCGTCGTACGGCAGCACGATGAGCGCGGGCGAGCGCAGCTGCGCCTCGCGGAGCTTCAGCCCCCGGGCGACGCCGTCGCGGCGGGCGGCCGCCGAGCAGGCGAAGACCGCGCCGCCGTCGGCGAGCGCCACCGCGGCCTCCGCGGCGAGGTCATGCTCGCGGACCGCGGCGAACACGGGCCAGTCGGGGCACCAGAGCACGATCGTACGCATGCTCACCCCGCCCGGCGGAAGTCGACGTGCGTGACCTCGCCGGTGCGTGCGGGCTCCAGCGAGGCGGGCTCCAGCGAGGCGGGCTCCAGCGAGGCGGGCTCCGGCGAGGCGGGGCCGGATGCCGCAGGCCGCTCGGGGGCGATCGCGACCCCGAGCGACCGGTCCGGCAGACGCAGCCGGGTGGACACCGGCCGGCCGAGGCCCGCTCGGCCTGCCGCGCGCACGACCACCTCGCGCTGGGCGAGCGCGCCGTGGCCGGGTTCGAGCCCGTGCCATTCGCTCTCGGCCACCTCGAGCACCGAGTCGGCGCCCGGCCATTCGCCGGTGGTGATGAGCACGCCGCCACGCTGCCGGAGCCGCGCGGTGAAGCGGGACGTCTCGGCGGGGGAGAGGCGTCCGACGGGCTGGACCGCCACCACCGGGATCACATCGGCGAGCGCGGCCGTGACCGTGAGCCACTGCCGGCCGGGATCCGGGACGAGCACGAGCCGTTCGAGGGCGATCCCGGATCGGGCGGCCGCTTCGACGCCGAAGTCGGGCAGGCCGACGACCGCGGTCCACCGGCCGGCTGCCGAGGGCCCGGCGAGCAGCGACATGAGCAGGCTCGTCGAGCCGGCGGCCTGCACCACCGTGCCCTCACGCAGGCTTCCGCCGGGCAGCACTGCGGCGAGCGCGGGATGGGTCGGCACGGCCTTGGAGTCGAGCCTGCGCGCTTCCATGCCGCGGATGCGCGACTGCAGCTCGCCGACCCGGTCGAATCGGGTCGCGAGCGTCTCCGCAGATGCCAGGCTCACACATCTATCTTCGAAGATACGTTCGAATACGGCAACCCGGATGGGGACACATTGCCGGTCGAGTAGCGAGCGACGAAGGAGCACGCGTATCGAGACCGAACCGGGTCTCGATACGCTTCGCACCTCGACCGGCGAGGCTGAGAACACGAAAGGCCGGGTCGCAACCGACCCGGCCTTTCGACAACGCGTGCGCGAGGGGGGACTTGAACCCCCACGCCCGTTAGGGCACTAGCACCTCAAGCTAGCGCGTCTGCCATTTCCGCCACCCGCGCGTTGTCTCGGCCCGTGATCGCTCAGCGGGCCGTAGAAGACATTAGCACGGTTTTCGAGGGCCATTTCACCAGCGCGGACGCCCGCCCTGCTGCCGTGCACACGCACGATAGCGTGGAGCGCATGGCCGAGGCATCCGTCACCGAGACCCCCGCGACCGAGCTCTCCGAGACCGCGATCATCGCGCGCGATCTCATCCGTCTCGACACCGCGAACTTCGGAGAAGGGCGTTCGAACGGCGAGCGCGAGGCCGCCGAGTACGTCGAGGCGAGGCTTCGCGCGCTGGGGCTCGCGCCCCAGCTCTTCGAGTCGGCCCCTGGCCGTGCCTCCGTGGTCGCACGCGTCCCGGGTCGCGACCCGGGCAAGCCCGCACTCGTGCTGCACGGGCACCTCGACGTCGTGCCGGCCGACCCGCGCAACTGGAGTGTCGACCCGTTCGGCGGCGAGATCAAGGACGGCATGCTCTGGGGTCGCGGCGCCGTCGACATGAAGGACATGGACGCCATGATCCTGACCGCGCTCGGCGAGGTGCTCGAGGGGGGCGGACAGCCCGAACGCGACCTCGTCGTGGCCTTCTTCGCCGATGAGGAGGCGGGCGGCCAGTTCGGCGCGAGCTGGCTCGTCGACACGCACCCCGACCTCTTCGCGGGCGCGGGCGAGGCGATCAGCGAGGTCGGCGGCTACTCGATCACCGTCGGCGGAAAGCGGGCCTACCTGCTCCAGACGGGGGAGAAGTCCCTGCTCTGGATCAGGCTCGTGGCGCACGGCGTCGCGGCGCACGGCTCGCGGCTCATCCGCGAGAACGCCATCACGAGGCTCGGCGCGGCCATCGCGCGCCTCGGGTCGCGCGAGTGGCCCGTGCGGCTCACCGACACGACCGAGGAACTGCTCGGCGAGATCGCGCGCGTGCTCGGCGTAGACCCCACCGAGACGGCACCCGACGAGCTCGCGCTCGCGGCCGGCTCCGCGTCGGGGTTCATCACCGCGACGCTGCGCACGACGACGAACCCGACCGGGCTCACCGCGGGGTACAAGCACAACGTGATCCCCGACCGCGCCGAGGCGCTCGTCGACATCCGCACGCTGCCCGGCGAGGAGGACGCCGTGCTCGCCGAGGTGCAGCGCATCGTCGGCGACGACATCGACATCGAGATCGTGCACCGCGACGTCGGGCTCGAGTCGCCGACGTCGGGGCCCCTCGTCGACGCGGTGCGCCGGTCGCTGCACGCGCACGACCCGGGAGCGCCCGTGTTCCCGTACCTGCTCTCGGGCGGCACCGACAACAAGTCGCTCAGCCGGCTCGGCATTCGGGGGTACGGGTTCGCGCCGCTCCGTCTGCCCGGCGACCTCGACTTCCCGGCGATGTTCCACGGTGTCGACGAGCGGGTGCCGCTCGACGCGCTAACCTTCGGTAGTCGGGTCCTTCGGGACCTGCTTCTCGACTACTGAACCAGCAGACCGGAGCAGGTCTCGTTCCGTGCAACTCGTCCCCGCGCCGCCCGCGGGGCGCAAGGGGGATCCTTTCGTGCTCGAAGCGCTCATCCTCGGACTCGTCCAGGGCCTGACCGAGTTCCTGCCGATCTCCTCGAGCGCGCACCTGCGCATCCTCGGCGAGTTCCTGCCCGGTGCGCAGGACCCGGGCGCGGCGTTCACGGCGATCACCCAGATCGGCACCGAGGCGGCCGTCGTCGTGTTCTTCTGGCGCGACATCGTGCGGATCGTCTCGCGGTGGTTCCGATCGCTCACGGGCCGCGTGCCGCGGAACGACCCGGACGCGCGCATGGGCTGGCTGATCATCGTCGGGTCGGTGCCGATCGTCGCGCTCGGGCTGCTGTTCCAGGACGAGATCGAGACCACGTTCAGGTCGCTGTGGATCGTCGCGACCATGCTGATCGTGTTCGGCATCATCCTCGGACTCGCCGACTGGGCCGGCAGCAAGGTCCGCAAGCTCGATCAGCTGACCGTCGGCCACGGCGTCGTCTTCGGGTTCGCGCAGGCGCTCGCCCTCATCCCCGGCGTCTCCCGCTCGGGCGGCACGATCACGGCGGGGCTGCTGATGGGCTACGAACGGCCGGCAGCGGCACGCTACGCGTTCCTGCTCGCGATCCCCGCGGTGTTCGGGTCGGGCTTCTACCAGGTGTTCAAGAGCATCGGCGAGCCGTCGGTGTACGGGCCGGTCGAGACGGCGGCGGCCACGCTCGTCGCGTTCGTGGTCGGCCTGCTCGTGATCGCGTTCTTCATGAACTACATCTCGAAGCGCAGCTTCCTGCCGTTCGTGATCTACCGCATCGCGCTCGGCGGGCTCATCATGTGGCTGCTCGCGGCGGGCGTGATCCAGGCCTGAACCGGCCGGGGCCCCAGCCCCAGCCCCAGCCTGGGGCGGCCCTAGCTGTCGCGCGGACGCCAGGGTTCGTCGCCGCCGCGACCGTCGGCCCGCCCGTCCGCGCGACCGTCGCCGCGACGGCGCAGATACTTCTCGAACTCGAGCGCGATGGCGTCGCCACTGGCCTCAGGAGCGTCGACGGCGTCTCTGGCCTGCTCGAGCTGAGCGACGTAACCGGCCATGTCCTCGTCCTCGGACGCGAGCGCGTCGACGCCGGCCTCCCAGGCCTTCGCGTCGGCCTCGAGCGTGCCACGCGGCACCGAGAGTCCGGTGAGCTCCTCGAACCGGTCGAGCAGCGCGATCACCGCCTTCGGCGACGGCGCATTGTGCACGTAGTGCGGGACCGACACCCACAGTGACATGGTCGGGATGCCGACCCGCTCGGCATGATCCGCCAGCACGGTGAGCACGCCGACCGGACCTTCGTAGGCCGGCCGGTCGACGCCGACCGCGTCGCGGACGTCGGCGTTCTCACTCGAGGAGAACACCATGAGCGGGCGCGTATGCGGCGCATCGGCGAGCATCGCGCCGAGGAACATGATGCCCTCGACGTCGGCCGCGAGGGCCGCGTCGATCAGCTCGGCCGCGAACGCCCGCCAGCTGCGCGCGGGCTCGGCGCCGATCAGCACGTGCACCCCCTCGCTGTACGGGCCCGTCACCGACTCGGGATGCTGGGGGAGTTCGCCGCTCGGCCCGAGCAGTGCGGCGCCGGGCCACTCGAGGTGCCGCGTGCCGTCCTCCCCGTTGACGATCGTCGGCCGGTTGAACTGATAGTCGTAATAGAGCTCCGGGTCGACCGCGGCGACCTCGATCAGATCGAGTCGCTCCGCGATGAGCCGTGCCGTGGTCGATGCCGCCTCACCTGCGTCGTTCCATCCTTCAAAAGCGACGACGAGGAGCCGGCGATTGCCGAATCCGATGGGATGATGCACGAGTGGTCGTCCCGCTTCCCACCTCGGTGCCTCCGAGGTCACACCACCACAATAGGCGCTGCCCGTAGACTGGTGAGTTGTGACTTCGCACCTGCCCGCTGCCGTCCTCTGGGACATGGACGGCACGCTCGTCGACACCGAACCGTATTGGATGACCGCCGAGATCGAGCTCTTCGACTCGTTCGGGCTGACCTGGACCCATGACGAGGCCCTGCAGGTCGTCGGACTAGGGCTCTGGGAGTCGGCGGCGCTGTTCCGCCGGCACGGCGTCGACCTCGAACCCGACGACATCGTGCAGCGGCTGACGGACCGGGTGCGTCAGCTGGTGGCCGAGCAGGGCGTGCCGTGGCGGCCCGGGGCCAGAGAGCTGCTGCGAGCGCTCCGCGAGGACGAGGTGCCGGCCGCCCTGGTGACCATGTCGGTCCGCCGCATGGCAGAAGACATCGCGAACGCGATCCCGTTCGACGCGTTCGACCTCATCGTCCCCGGCGACGAGGTGTCCGAGCCGAAGCCGCACCCCGAGCCGTACCTCACGGCCGCCGGCCTCCTCGGCGTCGACATCGTCGAGTGCGTGGCGTTCGAAGACTCGCGTGCCGGCGTCACCTCGGCCGCGGCATCGGGCGCCGTGACGATCGGGCTGCCGAACCTGCAGGACCTGTCGGGCACCGCGGCCGACGTGCTCTGGGAGAGCCTCGAGGGCCGGACGTCAGCCGACGTCGCGAACGCGGTCGCGCTCGTGCGCGGCGGCGGCGGTCGCAACGCCCGGCGGGCGGCGGATGCCTCGGAGGAGATCTCATGACCGGACGGCACAGCACCGGCGCGATCGGCGCCGGCGCGATCGGCGCCGGCGGACGCGGCGAACGCAGCGGGCCCTTCCGCGCGGGCGACCGTGTGCAGCTGACCGGGCCGAAGGGCCGGCTGCACACGATCACGCTGGAACCGGGCAAGCTGTTCCACTCGCACAAGGGCGGCATCTCGCACGACGACCTGATCGGCCTGCCCGACGGCTCGGTCGTGCGCAACCAGGTCGGCGTCGAATACCTCGCACTGCGCCCGCTCCTGAGCGACTTCGTCATGTCGATGCCGCGGGGCGCGGCGATCGTCTACCCGAAGGACGCCGCGCAGATCCTCGCGCACGCCGACATCTTCCCCGGCGCCACGGTCGTCGAGGCCGGCGTCGGCTCGGGTGCGCTCTCGCTCTGGCTGCTGCGCGCGATCGGGCCCGAGGGCCGCCTGCTGTCGTTCGAGCGGCGAGACGAGTTCGCCGACGTCGCGCGCGGCAACATCGAGACGTTCCACGGTGCGGTGCCCGAGAACTGGTCGATCACGCTGGGAGATCTGGCCGAGGTGCTGCCAGACACCGCTGACGAGGCATCCGTCGACCGGGTGGTGCTCGACATGCTCGCGCCCTGGGAGGTGCTCGACGCCGTCACCGAGGCGCTCAAGCCGGGCGGGGTCGTGCTCTGCTACGTCGCGACCGTCACCCAGCTCTCACGGGTCGCCGAGGCGATCCGGGCGACGGGCGCCTACACCGAGCCTGCCGCGAACGAGACCATGGTGCGCGGATGGCACGTGCAGGGACTCGCCGTCCGCCCCGATCACCGCATGATCGCGCACACCGGGTTCCTGATCACCGCGCGCCGGCTCGCGCCGGACACGGTGCTGCCCGAGCTGAAGCGGCGCCCCTCGAAGACCGAGTTCAGCGACGAGGACGTCGAGGCGTGGACGCCGGGCGCACTCGGCGAGCGGGCCGTGAGCGCGAAAAGCCTCCGCAAGCGTGTGCGCGCCGCGGCGACCGCCGCATCACTCGCGCGCGAGACCGGATCCGGCGACGCCGGCGGTCTCGAAGCGGGCGCACCCGACCCCGACGAGGCACCGGGCGAAGCCCGGTAGGCTTTCATCGCCCGTTCGACCCCTCCCGGGAACCTCCCGGCCGAAGGGGAGCACCCACCGAAGAATCGAGGATCAGTGCGTTCGTCTCTCGCGCTCATCGCCGCCGCCGGCGTCGTCGCCATCGCTCTGTCCGGCTGCGCCGCGGCCACGCAGCCCGCGACGACCTCGGGCGACTCGTCGTCGGCCGTGCGGGTCAGCGGCGAGTTCGGGGCGAAGCCGCGCGTGGACTTCCCGGTGCCGCTCGAGCCCGCCGAGACCCAGTGCACCGAGACCATCGAGGGCGAAGGCGACCACCTGCACGAGGGCCAGGTCGCCCGGGTCGGCCTGTCGATCTTCAGCGGCGCGAGCGGCGACGTCGTCGAGCAGCAGGGGTACACCGACGAGGACCGCATCTACCTGCACTACGGCGCGGGCAACCCGCCCGCGTTCAACGCGGCGCTCGGCTGCGCGCGCGACGGCTCGCGCGTGACGGTCGTCGCGCCCGCCGCGGACGCGTTCGGCGAGCAGGGCAACCCCGCGGCCGGCATCGCGCCGGGCGAGAGCGTGGTGATCGTGCTCGACGTCACCGAGACCTTCCCGAGCCGCGCCGACGGCGCGCCTCGCCTCTCGCGCGACGGGTTCCCGGCGGTCGTGCTCGGGCCGGGCGGCCAGCCCGGCATCACGGTGCCGAGCGGCGCCCCGCCGGCGTCGACCGAGGTCGAGGTGCTGCTCGAGGGCGACGGCGAGGTCGTCGAGAGCGGCGATCAGGTGCTCGTGCAGTACACCGCGGTGAACTGGGACGGCGGCGAGGTCGTCGACTCCTCGTGGCAGAAGGGCACCCCGGCGATCTTCCAGGTCGCGGACGGTGAGGGATCCCAGGTCGTGCCCGGGTTCGCGCAGGCCGTGATCGGCCAGAAGGTCGGATCGCAGGTCGGGGTCATCATCGCTCCCGAGGACGGCTACGGCGAGCAGGGCTCGGCGACCATCCCGGCGAACGCGACGCTCTTCTTCGTGATCGACATCCTGGGCGTGCTCTGACCGGCGCCGACCGGGCCGAGGCGGCGTCGCCGCGCACTATGATCGCTGCTGTGGACGGGGATGGGACGGTGCGTCGTGCGCCGCAGGTGGCTGCGGTCGACCGCCAGTTCAGCCTGGTGCTCGCGCTCCTCGCGACCGAATCCGGGCTGATCAAGAGCGAGATCCTGTCCACCGTGCGCGGCTATGCCGAGAAGTACGTCGACCACGGTCCGAACGCCAACCTCGAGCGTCAGTTCGAGCGCGACAAGGACGCCATCCGCGATCGCGGGATCCCGCTCGAGACGATCGAGTCACCCGACCGGCCGGGCGACAACCAATCGCTGCGTTACCGCATCCCGAAGGGCCGGTACGAGCTGCCCGACTCGGTGCGGTTCACCCCCGACGAGGTCGGGCTGCTGGGGCTCGCGGCCGAGGTCTGGCGTGAGGCGTCGCTCTCCGACGACTCCCAGCGCGCGCTGACCAAGCTGCGGGCGCTCGGCATCGAGCCGCGCGAACCCGTCATCGGCTACGCACCCCGGCTGCGCGTCCGCGACGCCGCGTTCGAGCCGCTCAGGCGCGCCCTCGACCGGCGCCAGACGGTGCGCTTCAGGTACTTCAAACCGGGTTCGGCCGAGCCGCGACTGCGCACGGTCGACCCGCTCGCGGTCGTCCTCCACGAGGGCCGCTGGCATCTGCACGGCTACGACCACGGGGTGGATGCTCCGCGCACCTTCCTGCTCTCGCGCATCACGGGCCCGGTCGAGGCCGTGCCGGGTGCGACGTTCGACGCCGCAGAGCCCGGCGTGCAGATCCGGATCCTCGCCGAGCTCGAGGCGCTCAGGCAGGCCAACTCCGCGGACCTCGCGGTCAGCTCCGGCAGTGACGCCGAGGTCAGGCTCGGCCGGCGTGCCGTCGAGCGCGACGACGACGCCGGGGTCATCCGCCTGCACTTCACCGACCCGTCCGTCTTCGCCGACGAGCTCGCGAGCTACGGACCCGAGGTCCGCGTGCTCGCACCGGCGACGCTCGCCGCCGCGGTGCGGGAGCGCCTTCGGCTCGTGCTCGAGGCGCACCGGGACGAGCGCGAGCCCGGGGGAGCCGTCTGATGGCGCAGCCGAAGGGGCCGAAGGCGCCCGACCAGCTCGTCTTCCTGCTGTCGCTCGTGCCGTACCTGCTCGAGCAGCGCGTGGTCGACGTCGCGACCGCCGCGCAGCATTTCGGCGTGGCCGAGCGCGAGCTCCGCGACGCGGTGCGTCTCATCGCGACGTCGGGGCTGCCGGGGGCGACGGGCACGTACCAGGCGAACGACCTGTTCGACATCGACTGGGATGCGTTCGACGACGATGACGTCATCGTGATCGTGCACCATGTCGCGATCGACGACGCGCCTCGGCTCTCGGCACGCGAGGCCGCGGCCCTCATCGCGGGACTGCAGTACCTCTCGGCGCTGCCCGAGAACTCCGGCAGCACGCAGCTGCCTGCGCTGCTCGAAAAGCTCACGGCCGGCGCGTCGTCCGAGCCGACCCGGCTCGCCGTCGCCGAGACCGCGGCCGACGAGACGCTCGCGGAGGCACGACGGGCGGTCACCGAGGGGCGACAGCTCGAGTTCGACTACCGGAACGCGCTCGGCGAACGCGGCCGCCGGACCGTCGACCCGCTCCGCATCGCGTCGCTGGGTGCCGATTGGTACCTGCAGGCGTACTGCCACACGCGCGAGGACGTCAGGAACTTCCGCATCGACCGCATGAGCGCGCTGCGCGTGACGGAGCTGCCGGTAGGCGACCACTCCGACCGCGAGTTCTCCGAGGCGCTGTTCCACGGATCCGACACCGATCTCGACGTCGTCGTCGACATCGTGCCCGACGCGCTCCCGCTGATCGCCGACTACCTCGCGGACTCGAGCGCCGAAGACGTCGATGGCCGATCGCGGGTGACGCTCAGGCTCGCGCACTACCACGGGCTCAAGCGGCTCGTGGCCGGGCTTCCCGGCCTCGTGACCGTCGTCGCCCCGGCCGAGGCGCGCGCGGTGGTCGCCGAGTGGGCCGCCGCCGGGCTTGCGGCTTCCGCCGAGGCATCCGGCGCCTGATCACGGAACTCAGGACGTGAGCCGGTAGACTGTCCCGAACGACTTTCCCGAGCATTGGACGAACCCATGTGGCAAGGCTTCACCGGTTGGCACGCGCTGATCATCCTCGTGGTCATCCTGCTGCTGTTCGGTGCGCCGAAGCTGCCCGCGCTCGCGCGGAGTCTCGGCCAGTCGATGAAGATCCTGAAGAGCGAGGTCCGCTCCGACAAGGGTGACGACGACGGCGAAGACGGCCCGGGCACCACGGGCCGCGCGAACTCGACCGAGGACCCGGGGCAGGGACCGCGGAAGCCGAAGCCCGCCGACGGCACCGAGCCCGGCTCCACCACCTGACCCCAGTGACCACCGTGAAAGGTCGCGGTGCCCGCAACCGAGAGCGGCGGATGTCGCTGGCTGCGCACCTCATCGAACTGCGGCGGCGGCTGTTCGTGTCGGCCGCAGCAGTCATCGTGGGCATGGTAATCGGCTGGATCCTCACCGACTGGTTCGTCTGGGACGCCATCCAAGAGCCCGTGCAGCGCGTGGCCGAGGCCCGGGCCGCCGAGGGCGTCGACATCGAGACCGCGCTCACGTTCCCCACCATCGCGAGCGCGTTCGACCTGCGCCTGCAGATCGCGTTCACACTCGGCATCGTGGTCTCCGCGCCGGTCTGGCTCTACCAGATCTTCGCGTTCCTCGTCCCCGGGCTGAACACGCGCGAACGGCGCTTCACGCTCGGCTTCTTCGCCTCGGCCGTCCCGCTGTTCTTCGCCGGCTGCGCGGCTGGCTGGTTCGTGCTGCCGAACATCGTGAAGCTGCTCACGAGCTTCGTGCCCGACGGCTCGATGTCACTGCTCACGGCGCGCGAGTACATCGACTTCGTCTTGAAGCTCGTGCTCGCGATCGGCATCGCGTTCGTCGTGCCCGCGTTCATCGTGCTCCTGAACTTCGCGGGCGTGCTGAGCGCCGCGGCCATCATCAAGGCGTGGCGCATCGCGATCCTTGTGATCGTGCTGTTCACGGCGCTCGCGACCCCGTCCGCCGACGTCGTGTCGATGTTCCTGCTCGCGATCCCGATGATCGGGCTGTACTTCGCGGCGTGGTTCATCGCCCGCCTGCACGATCGGCGCGTCGAGCGGCGGCAGCGCGAGGAGTTCGGCAGCGCGGTGTAGCCGCAGGTCCGGTCGCGGCGCTCCCGCTGTCTAGGCTTGGGGCATGAGCCTTTCCCCGGCCGAACGGTACGCGCGTTCCAGGCAGCAGCGGCGACAGCCCCGGCTGGGGGAGTTCGCGGCGGAGCAGCGGTTCGACCTCGACCCGTTCCAGCTCGCCGCGTGCGCCGCGCTCGACGACGACCGCAGCGTCCTCGTCGCGGCGCCGACGGGCGCAGGCAAGACCGTCGTCGCCGAGTTCGCGGTGTACCTCGCGATGCAGGGCGAGCGCGACAAGGTGTTCTACACGACGCCGATCAAGGCCCTCTCGAACCAGAAGTACCAGGAGTTCTCCGACCGCTGGGGCGCCGACCAGGTCGGTCTGCTCACGGGCGACACCAACGTGAACTCCTCGGCGCGCATCGTGGTCATGACCACCGAGGTGCTGCGCAACATGCTCTACGCCGACTCGCCGCTCCTCGACCGCCTGGCGTACGTCGTCATGGACGAGGTGCACTATCTCGCCGACCGGTTCCGGGGCGCGGTCTGGGAGGAGGTCATCATCCATCTGCCCGAACGCGTGCGGCTGGTCTCCCTGAGCGCGACCGTGTCGAACGCCGAGGAGTTCGGAGACTGGCTGCAGGCCGTACGCGGTGACACCGACGTGATCGTCTCCGAGGAGCGGCCGGTTCCGCTCGAGCAGCACGTGCTCGTCAGGCAGAAGCTCGTCGACCTGTTCGACTCGAGCGGCCAGGCGGCGACCAACCGGGTGAACCCCGAGCTGCAGCAGCTGGCCCGAGCCGGCGGCCGCTCGATCGGCGCGAGGTCGCAGCGCGGCCGCCGCGGCAGCGATCGCGGCCGGTTCCATCAGCCCGGGCACGCGAGCCGGCTCGACCGCCCGGACGTCGTGGCGATGCTGCAGTCCAAGCATCTGCTGCCCGCGATCGTGTTCATCTTCTCGAGGGCGGGCTGCGACCAGGCGGTCCGGCAGGTCCTCCGCAGTGGCATCCGCCTCACCGACGCGGCCGAGCGCGAGGAGATCCGCCAGATCGTCGAGGCCCGCGCGCGGCTGCTCCGCGACGAGGACCTGGCCGTGCTCGGGTACTGGGAGTGGCTCGAGGGACTCGAGCGCGGCGTCGCCGCCCACCACGCGGGCATGCTCCCGGCGTTCAAGGAGATCGTCGAGGAGCTGTTCCAGGAGAAGCTGCTCAAGGTCGTGTTCGCGACCGAGACGCTCGCGCTCGGCGTGAACATGCCGGCACGCTCGGTCGTGCTCGAGAAGCTCGAGAAGTTCAACGGCGAGGCACGGGTCCCGATCACGCCGGGGGAGTACACGCAACTGACCGGCCGCGCCGGCCGGCGCGGCATCGACGTCGAAGGGCACTCGGTCATCCAGTGGGTCGACGGTCTGGACCCCGAGGCCGTCGCCTCGCTCGCGTCCCGGCGCAGCTACCCCCTCAACTCGAGCTTCAAGCCGACGTACAACATGGCCGTGAACCTCGTCGACCAGTTCGGCCGCGAGCGGACGCGGCAGATCCTAGAGCTCTCGTTCGCGCAGTTCCAAGCCGACCGTGCGGTCGTCGACCTCGCGCGCACCCTGCGCAAGCAGGAGGAGTCGATGCGCGGCTACGAGCAGGCCATGCAGTGCCACCTCGGGGACTTCGGCGAGTACGCGGCGTTCCGTCGACGCATCGCCGAGCTCGAGCGCCAGGCCGCGAAGGGCAACCCGACGCACGCGCACCGCGAGAAGATCCAGCGCGAGATCGCGTCGGTGCGCAAGTCCATGCGGGCGCACCCGTGCCACGGGTGCGCCGAGCGCGAGGCGCACGCCCGGTGGGCCGAACGATGGGGCCGGCTGAAGCGCGAGCACGACCAGCTGCAGTCGCAGATCCGCAGTCGGACCGGTCAGGTCGCCAAGCGCTTCGACCGGGTGAGCGACGTGCTGCTGCAGCTCGGCTACCTTCAGCGCGGCGAGAACGGCGAGCTCGTCTCCACGTCGGCCGGCCGCATCCTGAAGCGGATCTACGGCGAACGTGACCTGCTCGTGGCCGAGTGCCTGCGGCGCGGGCTCTGGGACGGACTCGACACCGCCGGCATCGCCGCCATGGCGGCCGCACTCGTGTACGAGCCGCGACGCGACGATCGCGGCGTGGAGTTCCAGCTCCCGAAGGGCGCGTTCCGCAACGCACTCGACCGCACGGGCGACGTGTGGGCCGTGCTCGACGACCTCGAGCGTGACCACCGGCTCGCGGGCAGCGAACCGCCCTCGCCCGCGCTGTCGCAGGCGATGTGGATGTGGGCGCGCGGCGCGAGCCTCGGCACCGTGCTCGAGTCGATCGAGCTCGCCGCCGGCGACTTCGTGCGCCTCACGAAACAGGTCATCGACCTGCTCGACCAGATCTCGATCGTCGCCGACGCCGAGCTCGGCGCGACCGCACGCGCCGCCATCGACGCGGTCCGCCGCGGCGTCGTCGCCGATGGCGCTCCGGCCTGACCCGGTACGCGGTCGCCCACGGCCGGATGTCTCACCTCGCTCGCCTAGGCTGATCACCATGCCCGATCGCCCGCGCCCGCTATTGCCGTGGTGGGCCGCGATCCCGGTCGCTGCTGCCGCAGGCCTCGTCTACGACCTCGGCTTCCCCGAGGCGGGCATCTGGCCGTTGGCGTTCGCGGGCATCGCGCTCACGCTGCTGACACTCATCGGCCGCTCGACGGGCGGCGCACTGCTCGTCGGCTACGTGTTCGGCGCGACGTTCTACCTGCTGCACGTCGACTGGACGAGCCGCTACCTCGGCCCGGTGCCGTGGCTCGCGCTCGCACTGCTCGAGGCCGCGTTCGTCGCGCTGGGGGCACTGGCGATCACGCTCGCCTATCGCTGGGTGCCCCGCGCCTGGCTTGGGAGATGGGTGCGGCTCGCCGCGCTCCCGGCCATCGTCGCGGGGCTCTGGGTCGCGCGTGAGGTGTCGATCGGCACCGTGCCGTACGGCGGATTCCCCTGGGGCCGCGCCGCGCACAGCCAGGCGCTCAGCCCGTTCGCTGAGGTCGTGTCCTGGGCGGGGCAGCTCGGACTCAGCGCGGTCATGGTCTTCATCGTCGCGGCGGCGATCGAATGGGTCCGGCTCGCCGCCTGGCGCGACCTGCGCACCCTGCTCCCCGCGGTGCTGGTCACCGTGATCGCGATCGCACTGCCCGCCTGGCCGACCACGGCATCCGGCGAGTTGCGCGTCGGGAGCGTGCAGGGCAACGGGCCGGCCGGCTACTTCGACGCGCGTCAGCGCGGTGACATCCTCGCCAGCCAGCTCGACGCCACCACGCCCATCCTCGACGAGCCCGGCATCGACGTGCTGGTCTGGCCCGAGGGCTCGGTCGACATCGACCCGACCCGTGACCGCGCGACCGCAGGCGTCCTCGACCGGCTCTTCGAGGCCATCGACGGTCCCGTGATCGTCAACACCGTGACGACCGAGGCCGGGGCCACCGAGGACGAGGAGCCGCGCTTCTACAACACCTCGCTGAACTGGCGCGCTGGCGAGGGCGCCGTGCAGGAGTACTCCAAACGGCACCCGGTGCCGTTCGGCGAGTACATCCCCGACCGCGAGTTCTACATGTTCTTCGCGCCGGACCTGATCTCGCTCGTGCAGCGCGGCTACTCGCCGGGCACGCAGCCGCCCGTGTTCGACGTGGCCGGCACGCTCGCCGGGCTCGCGATCTGCTTCGACGTGATCTACGACGAGGTCATCTGGGAGGGCGCACGCGACGGCGCCGAGCTCTATGTGCTGCAGACGAACAACGCCGACTTCCGCGGCACCGACGAGAACCTGCAGCAGCTCGCGATCGCGCGCCTCCGCGCGATCGAGACGGGCCGGTCGGTCGTCAACATCTCGACGGTCGGCACGAGCCAGGTGATGACCGCGGACGGCCGGACCATCGACTCGCTTCCCGCGGACGAGCCGGGGGCGATGGTGACGGATGTCCCGCTGCGCACCGGTCTCACCCCGGCCGTCGTGCTCGGGCCATGGGTGCCGGGCGCGATCACCGCGCTCGCGCTTGCGGCGCTCGTCGCCGCCGGACTCATGGCACGGCGGCGACGAGCTTCAGCCGGTCCCGCGAGCGCCCCGGACATGCAGGACGCCGGCCCGTGAGGGACGAGCCGGCGTCTGCCTGAGGGGGCGCAGGTGAACGGGTGCGGGGGTCAGGCGCTCTTCTGCTGACCGCGACGTGCGCGAAGCCACTGGAGCCGCTCTTCGAGCAGCTCCTCCAGCTCGGCACGAGTACGGCGCTCGAGCAGCATGTCCCAGTGGGTGCGGGCGACCTTCTCACCCGACCGGTCGATCTCGACCGGCTTGGAGTCGACGAGCAGCGTTGCGGTGTGACCGCAGAACCGGCACTCCCAGCTGTCGGGGAGCTCGGCCTCGGTCGAGAACGTCATCACCGTGTCGCGGCTGCAGTGCTCGCAGCGGTACGTGTACTCCGCGCGGTCGGCGAACACCACCCCATCTTCGCTCTGAAGGCTCTGCGAACCGATACGCATGCCCCGAAGGCTCCGGTCTGCCATGGCGTCTCCTCTCGATCGTCTACAGGTATAAACGACCAAGCTGGGCATTCCCTTTCCGGGCCCTGGACTTTTCCGGGGGATTCTCAGATTCGCCCGCGTGCGACGGGCACCGCGAGGTCGCTGCGGTCGGTCACGACGCCGTCGACGCCGAGCTCGAACAGGCGTCGCATCTCCGCGGCGTCGTTCACGGTCCACACGTGGATCTCCGCGCCGACCGCGTGCACCGCGCGCACGAGCCGCCTGGTGATGAGGCCGACGCGGCCAGCACGCTGCGGGGCCTGCAGCGCGCGCGAGCCCGCCAGCGCGGAGCGCATCGCACCCGCGCCGCCGACGGCCGCGGCGACCAGCGCACGCGTGACCCCTGAGCGGCCGGGGGAGGTCGCCACCCCGGGCAACGCCCGCGACAGCTCGCGGCCTCGAGCGTCCGAGAAGCTCGCGAGCAGCACCCGGTCGATGGCACCCGTGCGCCGGACGGCCGCGGCCGTCGCCCCCACGGCCGCATCGACTTTCACGTCGATGTTGAACGGCATCGCACGAAATGCGTCGAGCGCCTCGTCGAGCGCGACGAAGCCGGCACCCCCGCCGAGTTCGATCCGCCGGAGCGTCGTCAGCTCCAGGTCGGCGATCGCCCGGACCCGGCCGTCATCGTCGCGGAAGGTGGCGTCGTGCGCGAGCACGGCCGCGCCGTCCTTCGTCAGACGGACATCGGTCTCGAGGACGTCGGCCCCGACCGCGTGCGCGGCCTCGAACGCCGGCAGCGTGTTCTCCGGCGCGTGCAGGGCCAGGCCGCGGTGTGCGAGGACGCGCGGGGTCGGCGCTTCGAAATAGCCCGAGGCCACAGGCCGATCAGGCCGTGCCCGCGGGGCGGCCGGGATCGGCCGAGCCACCGCTTCCGCCGGGCGTGCCCGGAGCCCCAGGCGTACCCGCCACACCGGGGGTGAAGGCGCGGCCGATGCCCTTGAGCGCCTCGGTCAGCTCGCTCGGGACGATCCAGAGCTTGTTCGCCTGTCCCTGCGCGAGCTCAGGCAGCATCTGCAGGTACTGGTAGGCCAGCAGCTTCGGGTCGGCGTCGCCCTGGTGGATCGCGCTGAACACCGTCTGGATCGCCTCGGCCTCACCCTGCGCGCGCAGCACCTGCGCCTTCGCATCACCCTCGGCGCGCAGGATCTCGGCCTGCCGGAGGCCTTCCGCCTCGAGGATGGCGGACTGCTTCGTGCCCTCGGCGGTGAGGATCGCCGCACGACGGTCACGCTCGGCGCGCATCTGCTTCTCCATCGAGTCCTGGATGGAGACGGGCGGGTCGATCGCCTTGAGCTCCACGCGTCCGACGCGGATGCCCCACTTGCCCGTCGCCTCGTCGAGCACGATGCGGAGCTGACCGTTGATGTTGTCCCGGCTCGTGAGCGCCTCTTCGAGGTTCAGGCCACCGACGACGTTTCGCAGGGTCGTGGTCGTCAGCTGCTCGACCGCACCGAGATAGTTGGCGATCTCGTACGTCGCGGCACGCGCATCGGTCACCTGGAAGTAGACCACGGTGTCGATCGAGACCACGAGGTTGTCCTCGGTGATCACGGGCTGCGGCGGGAAGGAGACCACCTGCTCGCGCATGTCGACGAGGGGCCTGAGCCGGTCGATGAACGGCACCAGGATGTTCAGGCCCGGCGTGAGCGTCTTGTGGTACCGGCCGAGCCGCTCGACGACGCCGGAGTAGGCCTGGGGGATGATCCGGATCGCCTTCGCCAGCACGACGATGACGAAGATGACGAGCGCAAGGAGCACGACCGCCAGGATGATGGTAGGGACGTCGATCACTGGGGAGTGCTCCTCTCAACCGGCACGACGACCGCCGTCGCACCGTCGATGCCCGTGACGAGGATCTTCTCGCCCACCGAGACATCCGTCTGGTCGGTGATGGGGGAGAGCCGTGCCGTCCAGACGTCGCCGTTCTGCAGTCGGACCTGCCCGCCCACGCTCGTGATCGTGCGCAGCACGAGACCGTCGGCGCCGATGAGGGCGTCGATGTTGCTCAGTGCCGGGTCGCCACCGCGCCGCAACCGTTTCAGCAGCGGCGGTCTCAGCACGAGGATCAGGGCCACCGCGACGATCGCCGCGATGACGAACTGCAGGTACCAGGGGATGCCGAACAGGCCGGACGCGAGCCCCGCGACGCTGCCGAGGGCGAGCATGAGGAAGGTCATCTCGAGGGTGAAGACCTCGATCGTCGCGAAGACGAGGATCAGCACCAACCAGGCGATCCAGGCGTACTGGGTGAGTACATCCACAATCCGTCTCCTTCGCACCGCTCCCTTCGAACCTACCAGGGCGCCTCGGCGCCGGGGCAGGCCAGCGCGGTTGATAGGGTCGGGTCTGGCCGCTCGAGCGGCCGGCCGCATCCGACGTGAACGAGGAGCTCCACGTGTCCAACCCCCTCGCCCCTGGCTCGCTCGCGGGCCGTGTCGCCCTCGTGACCGGCTCGTCCCGTGGCATCGGCGCCGACACCGCGCGCTATCTCGCCGAGGCCGGCGCCGCGGTCGTCATCAACTACCGGAGCAAGGCGCCGCGCGCGGAGAAGATCGTCGCCGAGATCGCGGCGAACGGCGGGCGCGCCATCGCGGTCGGCGCCGACCTGACCGACCCGGCGTCCGTCGCAGCCATGTTCGAACGCACGACGGCCGAGCTCGGCCGAATCGACCTGCTCGTGCTGAATGCCTCAGGCGGCATGGAGACGGGGCTCGGCGAGGACTACGCCATGCGCTTGAACCGCGACGCGCAGGTCAACGTCGTCGAGGGCGCGGTCCCGCACCTCGCCGAGGGCGCACGCATCGTGTTCGTCACGAGCCATCAGGCGCACTTCATCCGGACGACGCCGACCATGCCCGAGTACGAGCCGGTCGCGCTCTCGAAGCGCGCCGGCGAGGACGCCCTTCGCGAGAGGCTCCCGCAGCTGAACGAGGCGGGCATCGAGTTCGTGGTGGTCTCCGGCGACATGATCGAGGGCACGATCACCGCGACCCTCCTCGAACGTGCGAACCCCGGCGCCATCCAGGCCAGGAAGGAAGACGCGGGCCGCCTCTACAACGTGTCCGAGTTCGCCGCCGAGGTCGCCTCCGCCGCGGTCGAGCCCGTTCCGGCCGACCACACGCGCTACGTCGGCGACGTCACCGGGTTCCGTCCGGTCTCGCTCGACTGATCCGGGAGACCGCGCCGACACCTCGAGGCCGGCCGGGCGTGTCGCCCGGCCGGCCTCGTCGTCAGCGGTGTGCGGCTACGCGCGCGACACGTGTCGGCCGAACGTGAACGCGCGGATGATCTGCAGGACGCCGAGCACGATCAACGCGATGCCGGCGACCCAGAACAGCACGACCGCGCCCCAGAACGGCGAGAACAGCAGGACGACACCGGCGATCAGGCTGAGCACGCCGAAGAAGATCGCCCAGCCGCGCGAGCCCGCGTCGCCCGACTGCACGAGCGCGACCACGCCCTCGACGATCCAGAGGATCCCGACGAACACGCCGAGGAAGATGCCGAGGATGACGGCGGACTCGCTCGGGTTCGCGAGCGTGACGATCCCGCCCGCGATGAACAGCAGGCCGAGGATGATGTCGAGCGCGCGCGTGCCGCCCGAGATGCCCTTCGAGAAGATGCCGAGCCCGAGGTACGCGATGCCGGCGATCAGGAAGTAGATGCCGAGCAGGAAGGCCAGCGCGACCGCCGAGTCCTTCGGCCAGAACGTGATGAGCACGCCGACGATCAACGAGACCGCACCTGAGATGCCGAGCGTGGCCCGCACGGTGTTGATCGCGGACTTCGGCAGGCCCGACGCGTCGAGCGAGAAAGAGGCGAAGACCGATCCGGACTGCGGAGAGGACATGAGCGTGGGTTCCCTTCGGAATGACGAGGTCCGTCTCGCTCAGGCTAGGGCCGCCTGAAGCCTGGATGTCGAATGTGAACCAGCGAGTCGCGAGACCGTTCGCGCCGCCGTGAGGTAACGCGACCGGGGGAGCGGCCTGGCGTCGCCCCGCCTGCGCCCCCTACGATGACCGCCATGCGGATCGCAGAGCTCAGGAGAGCGATCGGTGCCCTGGCGCTCACGACGCTCCTCGCGCTGACCGCGTGCACGGCCCCCAGCGCCGCGCCGAGGCCCGGCCCGACACCGGCTGCGGAGTCCTTCCACCCAGGCGACGTCCCCGACCCGTCCGGCGCGGTGCGCTTCCCGCCCGCGCAGCGCGGGGACTGCCCGGTCGATCCGGCTGCGCCCGGGCTCGTCACGCTCGTCGTCACGTCGGACGACGACGCGACGCCGATCGAGGTCACGTATCCGGTGTTCCGTGCCGACGGAACGCAGCAGGTGCGCCGGATGACCCAGCCCGGCCCGGTCATCACGGTGCTGCAGGCCGACTGCACCGACGGTGTCGTCGACGGGCCGTGGCGGTTCGTCGCCGAGGCCGAGACGGGCGCACTCGCGTGCGCGCTCTTCTTCGGCGGCCGACTTGTCGCGAGCGACAGCGCCTCGGCCGAGGGCGTCGCAGCCGAGGGTGCGGGGGCGGGGGTTCGGACGGACTGCACGGGGCATCCCGGGATGTGAGCGCGCGGCCCGTCGGGCGCATCGACAATCGTTACGATCATCGTGATCCGAACCTGATACAAGCCATCGACGACCTTGAACACGCCCTGCCGGCGAAGCAGCTGCGACTCCCGCCACAACGCTGGGTTCACCGTGTCAGGGGCGGCCTCGTCATCGGCGATGTACGCGGTCAGCGACCCGTCACGGACCAGGTGGCCGTCCGCGCTGTACATCTTCTCGGGCAGTTCAGTGAGCAACCCTGGTCCGGCGTCGGTGAAGTCGTCGCGGTCGTCCATCGCGTAGCGGCCGACCGCGGAAGCGTTGATGTCGGCGGTGTGGGAACTGACCTGCTTCGGTTCGGTCATGCGCGCGTCCTTCTCAGCGCTGCATGACGTGGGCGCTGCTGGACCCTCGGAAGTCGCGGCGGTATCTCTATCACCGATAATGCACATTATGTCGGATCGCTCGGATGCGTGTCGCAGAATCGGCTCGCGCAGGGACATCCCCCGTGTTCGAACACCGAGGCCGCCTGTGCTCCCATGCGTTTCTTCTCGATGATCGCGAGTGCACGCTCTTCTTGAGCATCATCTCGACGACGGCGATGCATCGGGCGCTCTGCACCAGTGGCGACGAACACCGAGAATGCGCCGAGGTTCCTCCGCACTTGCCCCCTGCGAAGGAACCTCGGCTTCGCCCCGCGAGCGGGGCGAGGTGTTCATTTTGATCCCGCGAGACCCTGAAGGATGTCTCGCGTGAATATATTACCATTCTTTCTGGCAGGGCGTCAACTTCGTGGAGGAACACTCGGGCGTCGCGACCGATTCAAGGCGGATTTACCTCGCGAGGGGACTCGTCCGTGGGTGATTGATCCAGCTGGCGAGCGCATGCCGGGCGTGGTGCACTCCCCCGCCGGCCAGTGCGTGCACGATCCCCGATTGCAGCTCGCCGTGAGCTTGCGGGGTGTGAGCGAGGCTCGGTTCGGCCAGGCGAAGTCGGTACGCGGCCGCCGTCGCGCCGAGCCGCATGCTGTAGCTCGGACTCGCTTCGCGCAACGCATTGAAGAACGCGAAGTGCTCGACGACGGCATCCTTCCCAGCCCGAACGAGTCGGAGGAACGCCTCACGGATCGCGTGCAGCACCTCGAGCAGCCCCTCCGGGACGG
The DNA here is from genome assembly GCF_031432255.1 of Agromyces aerolatus. NCBI lineage: Bacteria > Bacillati > Actinomycetota > Actinomycetes > Micrococcales > Microbacteriaceae > Agromyces > Agromyces aerolatus. The sequence goes on from NZ_JAVKGQ010000006.1 coordinate 74,131, forward strand.
CAGCATGCAAGGCCGAGACGAGCGCATGATGCAGCGAAGCCCAATCGCGCGCCTCTCGCGCGGCGGCCTCGGGCGAGAACGAGCGGAGACGCGTGTACCGCGCCGGTGCGACATCCAGCAGGCCGAGTCCGTCGAGTCGTTGAATAGCTTCCCGCACCGGAGTGCGAGAGACGCCCAGCGCGAGCGCCCACTCGCGATCATGGACTGCCGCGCCGGCCGCGAGCGCCCCAGCCACGATCGCGTCGAGCATGGCGTGATAGACCTGGTCGGCCACGCTCGCCGGCACCAGGCCGGGGCTGATCTGACCCCTGAAGTTGTTGATACTCACGCACGCTCCCTGGATTGTCAGCGGGCATCCGAACCCACCGTCAAGGATGGCAGTATATTGCGCGAACTCCCCCGGCGAGGCGAGGCGTGTCGTGAACACTTCGCGGCGGCGCGGATCTTCACGACGTCGCGGACGAATCCGAGTGCCGCCTCGCCCACCATGCACATGCGAGCCATCGAATCGTAGTATACTGGTGCGATGCGAAAGATTTCCAGTGTTCCTGCAGCCCTTGTCCCGCTGGCCGCAGCCGGCGCCGTGCTCATGCTCTTCAGCGGGTGCACGTCCGAACCGCCGATCGAGCCCCCTGGGCGCGCGAGCGTCGGCGAAGCGACGAAGTGCCCCGGCGAGTTCCTGCACTCGCTGGCCAATCAGCGAACTGCCGCCGGGGCCGGCGTCGAGGTCGTCGAAGACGACACTTCGGCCGCATTCGACGAGTTCGATGCCGACGGGCGGGCGTGCATCGCGAAGCTGTCGGGCAACCGGACGTTGCCGTCCGGCGCCCCGGAGCCCGATGAGTTCGTCGCGCTGTACGAAGGCGAACGCGCGGAGTCCATCACGGCCCAGCTCGAGTCGCTCGGCTTCGCTGCCTCCGAACGCGGGATCTGGCGTCGAGACGGAGAGCTCTTGAGCATCCGTACCGAGCCGGCGCCGCGCCTCGGCATCGAAGGTGATGCGACCTTCACGCTGGTGTCCGTGATGGACTCTGAAGAGCTCGCGGATATCCGCGTGCCGCGCTAGCTTCGGCCGTTGGCGCCCGGAATCAAGATCGTCCGGAGGTGGTCGAGCGCCTTGTGCGCCGCCTTGAGATCGGCGTTCGAGAGCGCGTCGAGCAGCAGCTCCTGTCCCTTGGCCAGCGTCTCGATGTCGACCCAATCCGGCAGGGTGACGCTGCCGAGCCGGATGACGTGCTGGACCGACTCGATCGTGCGGTACAGCGGCTGGTTCGACGTGAGGTTCGTCAGCGACGTGAAGAACTCGAAGTTCTCGAGTGCCACCTTGCGCGCGTCGGCGGACTTCACCGCATTGCGGAAGGCCGTCGCGTGCTGCTTCATCTGACGCAGGACCTTCGCCGGAACCTTCGCGTCGATCTCATCGATGAGCACGCGCATCAGGCCGCCCCACACGATGGTGTAGTCCCGGACGGTCTCGGGCGAGATCACGGCGACTCGCGTGAACCGATTCGGCTCCGCCTCGACGACGCCCAGGGTTCGCAACTTCTGGAGCGCTTCGCGCACGGGCGTTCGGGAGATGCCGAGCTCTCGAGCCAAGGCGACGTCGTTGATCCGCTCCCCCGGCTCGAACCTGCCCGCGTGGATGGCGGCGAGGAGTTCGTTGTACAGATTCTCACCCACCGTCTGGCGGGAGGTCGAAATGCTGATCTCACGTGCGACAGCTGCTGCAGTATCCATACGGACAAATATAGCGGTCGTCAGTACGTCGGATGCCGATTCGGCGCGTCATTCGCCCCGATTGAGGCAATCTTCCTCACATTGTTACTCATATTCTGGTCGTTCGGCCCCATCGGGCGACTCCCCCGTGTGCATCTTGTGCGTGTGGAAGGGCGCCTCGAACTCACGGTCGGCCCGGTCAGCCGGGCCGGCCGCATCGCGCAGGTGCAGCGGCCCGAGCGACTCCCTGCCGAAGAGCTCGACCTTCGCGGTCGCGACCGATCGCCCGAGCTGATTGATCGAGAACATGTTCACCTCCCGCTCAGGATCCCAGGCGAGGTTCAGGTCGACTCCGGTGCGGGCGTCGGCCTCATCCTCGAAACTCATCTCGATGACCTGCACCTGCCCCTCGGGCGATCGCAGCCGAGTGACCGTGAGCACCGCGTCGGCGAGGGCGAGCGCGGGCACATGCGGAGCATCCGGCGAATTGAACCGGGCGTTCCTCCCATCCCACCGGATCGCCCAGCCCTCGCCGGCATCGGTCACCCGCGGGCGCGACGACGGGACGATCGAGCCGTGCGCGAACGCGCCGTCCCGGCTGTCGTCCCCACCAGCCCAGGTCTTCCGAGACGGCGTCGAGAGCCAGCCCCGCAGTCGCCCGTCCGCCAGGGGCCTCCCACGCTCGATCAGCTTCCACCGCCAGGTCACGCGCTGATGCTCCGCGCTCGGCGCGTCCGTGACGGCCTCGACGAGGAGTTCGCACCACATCGCTCCGAGCGCTGGGATCGCCGGCGGGAGTCCATGCCACTCCAGCACGAACGATTCGAGCACGAAGCACCGCGCGACCCCGGTTCCGCCCGCGCCGTGCGCCCCCAGAGCCGAGCCGAGCCGGTACACCTCGAACACGACCATCGTGGAGAGCTCGATGCCGCCGGGACGCACCTGCCCGAGCGCTCCCGGCACGCACACGTCCGCGCGCAACGCGTCGGCGCCGACCGTCTCCCAATCGGCCAGGAGGAGGTCGCCTTCGAACTTCTCGCAGTCCGAACTCCGCTTCATCACGTCAGCTCCCAACGGGTCTCGGTGCATCACGTCCGCGGCCGACGGCGAGCGAGCGCGCAGCTCGGACCGGATCGGCATCGAGATATTAATACGTCGGCAATCGTACTTCGTGTCCGGGGCATGCGCGCCCGATCTATCGCGCTGCATACACCCCAGGGCCAAGCGACGGCCGAGCGCTCGACGCGACCGCGACCTCCTGCCACAATGACTCCGAACCTGACATGTCCTCAGGAACTGTTCCGCACATGAGTCACCGCGACGACCTCACCGGCAGCCCCGATCCGAACGGAGCACGTGCCTCGACGGGAGCTGCCGCATCCCCTCCCCCGGTCGAGCCGGTCCCGGTCCGTCACATCATCGCGTGGGGGCTGTGGGACTGGGGATCCGCCGCGTTCAATGCGGTGGTCACGACATTCGTGTTCACGATCTACCTCACCGGACCCGCGTTCGGCCCGGAACGCACAGTCGAGCCCGAACTCGGTTGGGCGCTCGCCCTTGCGGGACTCGCGATCGCCCTGTTCGCGCCGATCTCCGGTCAACGCGCCGATGTCACCGGCCATCGCAAGCTCTGGCTGGCCGTCAACACCGGGCTCGTCGTCACGCTCATGCTGACCATGTTCCTCGTGCAGCCCGAGCCCGCCTTCCTCCCCCTCGGCATCGTGCTCGTCGCCGTCGGCAGCGTCTGTTTCGAGTTCGCCAGCGTCAACTACAACGCCATGCTCACCCAGGTCTCGACCCCCGCCACGGTCGGGAAGGTGTCCGGGCTCGGATGGGGCATGGGCTACGTGGGCGGGATCGTGTTGCTGGTCCTGCTCTACTTCGGACTCATCCAGCCAGCGGTCGGACTCTTCGGCGTCACCGACGAGCACGGACTCGATGTCCGGGTCGCCATGCTCATCGCCGGCGTCTGGTTCGGGATCTTCGCGATCCCGGTCCTCGTGGCCGTGCCCGGGAACGCGGCCGCCACGCCGCGGCGCGATCGCCGTCGCACCGGTATCCTCGCCTCCTACGCCAAACTCGGGCGCGACATCGCGCGCCTCTGGCGCACACAGCCCGACACGGTCCGGTTCCTGGTGGCCAGCGCCGTGTACCGCGACGGGCTCGCGAGCGCATTCACGTTCGGCGGAATCCTCGCATCGACGGTCTTCGGCTTCACCCCCGGCGAGGTCATCGTGTTCGCGGTGGTCTCGAACATCGTCGCGGGCGCCTCGACGATCGCGGTCGGCATCCTCGACGATCGTCTCGGCGCGAGACTCGTCATTCTCGTCGCGCTCGCGGGCCTGATCGTCAGCGGGCTCACGATGTTCCTGTTTCACGGGGGCGGGAAGCCGGCCTTCTGGCTCACGGGTCTCGCGATCAGTCTCTTCGTGGGTCCGGCGCAGTCGGCGAGCCGGAGCTTCTTCGCCCCGCTCATCCCCGAGGGGCATGAAGGCGAACTCTTCGGCCTGTATGCGACGACGGGACGCGCCGTCAGCTTCCTTGCGCCGGCGGCCTTCGCGATCGCGGTGACGATCGGCGGCGCGCCGTACTTCGGCATCATCGGGATCGTGCTCGTCGTGGCCATCGGATTCGGGCTGATGCTCAGGGTGGGGCGCACGCGTTCACGCGCCAGACGGACGCCATCCACATGCGAGTGACGTCGCGCCGACCACGGGGATGAATCGGCTAGCATGCTCGGCATGAATACTACTGTCCACGCACCGGTCCGTGATGTCCTGACCGCAGCGCCGGTGCCACGACCTCCAGGCCCGAGTGGGCCGGGCCCGACACGGAATGGCGCGGATGAGTTCTGGGCGGGACTTCCGGCGACACTCACGACGTCCGCGCTCGCACGGATCCTCCGAATCAACGAGGACACGACGCTCCGGCGCTTGGCCGACGGGCGGCTCCCCGGGTACCGGCTCACCATCTCGTCCTGGCTGGTCTTCCGAGACGAACTGCGTGCACACCTCAACGCGTCGAGCAACCGCGTTCCGCGGGACACGTCGACGCCCGACGTGCTCGCGGACTTCGATGAGGTCCTCGGCTATCGAGATCTCATGCTCCTGCTCGGCAAGAGCAAGCCGACCGTCTACGCGTGGCTGCAGGCCGGCACCATCCCGGGCTACTTCCTCGATGGCCGGTGGATCATCTACCGCCATGAGCTCCGCGTCGCGCTCGATGCGGTGCGCAACGGGCCGCGCGAGACCTCCTGATCCGACCCTGACGCCGCCGGCCGGCGACCGACGGTGCCGACCCGACTACCGGCGCGGGGTCCATCCGAACTGGAGGGGCCCGGCGAAGGCGGCGCGCTCCGCGTCCGCCTCGGCCGACCATCCCTGTGCCTGACCGATCGTGTCGAATGCGCCCCGCGCCACCCGGAATCCCACGTCCTCATGATGCATGCGCGGCGCACCTCCCCGACGTGTCGATGCCCGCGCACTCCAGGCGTCATCGGCGAAGCCACCACCCCGGAAGACACGGTACGAGTCGTATCGTGCCGGGTCGAGGTAGTCCCAGCACCACTCCCAGACATTGCCGATCATGTCGAACACGCCGTTGAGGTTCGGCAGCTTGAGGCCGACCGCCTGGGGGCCCGTCACACCGTCAGCACTGGTCCAGGCGATCTCGGCGAGTGGTCCGTAGTGCGGGCCCGTCGAGCCCGCGCGGCACGCGAACTCCCATTCCGCCTCGGTCGGCAGCCGATAGCCGTCGGCATCGAGGTGCCAGCTGACCTCCTCACCGTCATAGGCGTATGCGGGCTCGAGACCTTCCCACTCCGAAGCCGCGTTGCAGAACCTGACCGCTCGCAGCCAGCTGACCGCGGTCGCGGGCCGACGTGAATGGCCCGCGCCCTCCCCCAGCAACTCGGCCAGTTGTTCCTGTGTCACCGCGAACACGCCGATCTCGAACGGCGCGAGCTCGACGACGCGTCGTTCCTTGCGGCGGGCGTCGTGCAGCGTGACGGATCCGGCCGCGATCGTCGTCATCTCGATGTCCGTCACCCGAGCAGTCTTCCAGAGCCGGGTGCACTCGCGCGCGCGCAGCCGCGCTCGCGAAGCGACCGCAACAGAACGGGGGTGCGCCGGCCTCATCGGCCGACGCACCCCCGTCAATGCTGACGTGACTCAGCCGCGCTGGCCGAGCGCCCCGCGACGACGTGCCACGATGAGCGCACCCGCGCCCAGAAGCAGCACGAGGAGCGCGGCCGCCACCGGCAGGACCGGCGACACACCCGTCGAGGCGAGCGACGAACCAGGCGTGCCGGCAGGGGCCGCCGCGGCCGTGATGGTCACGGTCGTGGAGGCGGCCGCACCGGTCGCGCCGTTGATCGTCTGCGTCGCGGTGATCGCGGTCTCGCCGACCGCGAGCGGCGACGTGAGCTCGAAGGACCAGGCGCCGTTCTCGACGACGACCCAGCCGGCGGACGTGCCGCCGACGAAGACCTCGAGCGTCGCACCGTCGATGCCGGTGCCCGTCACGGTCTTGGGGGCGGCGTCCTGAGCCCAGCTTCCGCCGTTCTCGGGTGCGGTGATGACCGGAGCGACCGGCGCGACGGCGAAGTCCGACTGCGCGACGGGCGAGGGCTCCTCGTCGCCGGCCCGGAACTGCACCGCGGTGACCGAGTACACGCCGTAGCCGAGCTCGGCGTCGACGCTCCAGGTGCCCGAGGCGGACACGTCGGCCGTGCCCTCGACCGCGCCCGAGAGCTCGACGGTGGCGCCGGGCTCACCCGTGCCGGTGATCTCGGTGAGCTCGGTCTCGACGCTCGTGCCGTTCGCGGGCGAGGTGAAGACCGGCGCCGCGAGCGGCGCGAGCTGCACGTCGAAGGCGAACGACGTGACGGCGGAGCTGTCGAAGCCGCGCGTGGCGACCACGTCATACGAGACCGGGCCGACCTCGCCGGGTGCGGCGAACGCCCAGTTCCCGGCCGCGTCGATCGCAACCTCGAACGGCTCACCCGAGTCGGGTGTCACCTCGAGCACCGTGTCCGCGGGGCCGGTGCCGGTGATGGTTCCGCCCGTGTAGACCTCGCCGCCGTCGGCGGGACCGGTCAGGATCGGAGCGTCGAGGTAGAGCGCGACCGTGTAGCCGTCGGTGTACGACAGACTGTTCTGCAGGTCCGCGGCGAAGGTGTACTCGACACCGGTCTGGCTCGTGCCGCCACCCGAGAGGATGCCGACCGCGCGGTCGCCCTGGATGATGGCGCCGCCCGAGTCACCGTGGTCCGAGGTGAGCACGTTCATGAAGCCGTAGACGTAGCGGTTGCTGACCTCGGCCCACGCGTTCACGACCTCGACCGTGCCGGAGGTGAACCCGGTGGTGCGACCGCTCTTGGAGACCTCAGCGCCGACGGCGGCCTGACCCACCGAGCGCACGGGGATGGTCGAGGCCGCGAGGTCCTCGCTCTCCGCGGTCGTCCAGTCGGTGACCTCGGGCAGGAGGTCGAGGCCGGGGTTCGCGACGTCCCACACCGAGATGTCGATGCTGCTGTAGTCGTCCTCGGCGCCGGCACTGTTGCCGGGCCCGCCGTACTGGGAGAAGGCGAGGTCGGCGAGCAGGCCGATGACCTCGACGTCCTCGTTGTCGACCGCGCCGCCGCCGGCGGGGTCGCCGGTCGGGAGCGTCCGTCCGCTGAGCGAATTCTCGCCGTCGGCGGTGCAGTGGCCAGCGGAGATGATCGCGGGGTCGCCTTCGGGGCTCCAGCCGGTGAAGCCGACCGAGCACAGCCCGCCGCTCGTCGCCTCGGGGTCAGCGACCGCGAGGTACCCGGCGCCGCCGACGACCTCGTTCTCGGCGTACGCGGTGAGCGGTGCGTCGAGGTACTTGACCACGACGTTGTCGAGCGACTGCACGCGCGCGCGGATCTGCTCGTCCTCGATCTCCTCGATGGGCGCGGTGGTGTAGATCACCACGTTGCCGTCGGCGTCTTCTCCGACGACCTGCACCTCGTCAGCGCCGAGCGCGTCCTTCGCGAACGCCTCGAACGCGACTCCGTCGAGCGGTGCGCTCGTTCCGTCTTCCGCGACCGCCGAGGTCGCGAACACACTCGTCATTCCCACCGCGACCATGGCGCCGACCGTGAGGTAGGCGAGCGGCTTTCTCATTCGTTTCGTCATGTACTCCGGGTTCCTTGTCCGAAGGCTGAGGAATCCCGTTGCGCGTTCCATGACTGGAACCGGTCCCCCCAAACCGGGACGAGCCTATCCACTTTGTGAATGATCTGAAAGTTCATGTCACAAAATCGCGAGATGTTCACGTCGCGAGCCCGCGGCTCGCCCCGCCGCGGCTTGCAGCGATCGCCCGCTCCTGATCGGATGGTGGAATGCGTACGTCCCGACTCCTGGCCCTCGGCACACTCGCCGCCGCGGTGGCGACCACTCTGCTCGCCGGCTGTGCGAGCGTCGGCTCGGGCGACGCCTCGCCGGCCGAGCCGCACTCGTCGCCCCCGCCGAACGCGCAGCCAGCCGACCCCATCGGCACCTGGACCAGCGACGACGGCAACGCCTGGCTCACCTTCGAGGCCGCGGAGTTCACCGGCGACGAGGGATGCAACGCCGTGAAGGGCACCTACCTGCTCGACGGTGACGCCATCGTGTTCACGCCCGGACTCATGACGAGGATGGCGTGTCCCGGTGTGACCCTCTCGTTCCGCACGCTCACGAGCGCGGTCATCGACGACGACCGGATGACCGTCTACGACGCCGAGGGCACCGAGCTCGTCGTCCTGACCCGCAGCTGAATCGCGGTCGAGCACCAGGGCGCGGGCGCCTCGGGCGAACCACGGACGCCCGCCCCGGGCATGCCCGGCCTACGCCTCCTCGCGCTGCTGCCGGTCGCGGTAACGCTCGAGCCGTCGCCCCTCCGCGGGCATGCCGAGCTCGTTGTACGGCCCCTCGACGTCGCGCTCGGGCAGCCGCTCGCTCGTCGGGCAGATGAGGATCACATTGCCCGAGTGCTGGGCGAACCCGTGCTCGAACATCGGATGGCCGCACACGGGGCACGGCGCATCGTCGGCGGGCGGCTGCGGCGGGCCCTCGCCCGACGGCCCAGGTGCCGACTCGAAGACCGGCGTCAGCGCCCGGTCGACCCGGTCGAAGAAGTGGGTGAACGCGTTGCCGTCGTTTCGGCGGCTCGCTTCGTCGCGTGCCATGGGCCGGATGCTACGCCCGAGACGGCCGCCCCGCCACCATCCGGACCCGGCCGGGCTGGCACGGTCGGCTCGATCATTGGCAGCCGGCCCTCCGGTTCGAGCAGCGGGCGCTCCGTAGGCTGTGACGCATGACGGACGCCCCGCACGCAGCCGAGACCCGCCAGACGACCCTCATCACCGGAGGCAGCCGAGGCATCGGCGCCGCGATCGCCGAACGGCTCGCGGCCGCCGGCCACGATCTCGTCCTCACCTTCCGGAACCGCCGGGGCGAGGCCGAAGCGGTCGCCGAGGAGTGCCGCGCGCTCGGCGCCCGCGTCGAGCTGCTGCAGGTCGACCTCGCCGACCTCGAACAGACGGCGCGGGTCGTGCCCGACGCCATCGGCCTCCTCGGCGGGCTGACCGGGCTCGTGAACAACGCCGGCATCACCGGCCGGATCAGCGGGTTCCTCGAGATCCCGATCGAGGAGTCCGAGCTGGTGTTCCGGGTGAACGTACTCGCGCCCATCGTGCTCACGCGCGCCGCGATCGAGCACATGTCGACCGATCGCGGCGGCATCGGAGGCTCGATCGTGAACATCTCGTCGAGCGCAGCGTCGACCGGCGCGCCCGACACCTATGTGCCGTACGCCATGAGCAAGGGCGCGATCAACGTGCTCACGCTTGGGACCGCGCGCGAGTTCGCGAGCGCAGGGGTCCGCGTGAACACCGTGACGCCCGGGACGACCTTCACGGAGATCCACGCGGCCGCGGGACGGCCCAACGCGCCCGAGGAACGCGCCTCTCGGATCCCGATGCAGCGCGCGGGGTACCCGCACGAGATCGCCGGTGCCGTCGCCTACCTGTTCTCGGCCGAGGCCTCGTACACGACCGGCGCCGACATCAGGGTCGCGGGCGGACACTGACGGCGCGTCGGCGCCGGCGCCGTCACGACTCGCCGAATCCCGACTCCGCGAGGCCGGCGATGGCCTCGACGGCGTGCTCACCGGCCGGGTCTTCGGTGGCGACCTCGATCTCGGCGCCCTGGTTCAGCCCGAGTGCCATGATCGCCAGCAGGCTCCGCGCATCGACCCCGTTGACGGTCACGCGCTGCGGGAACTTGGACGCGAGCTTGACGAGCTCGGCCGCGGGCCGCGCGTGCAGCCCGTCGGCGTTGACGAGCGTGACGGTGCGCCTGAGGGCCGGCTCGCCGCCCTCGCGAACGGATGCCTCGCCGGCGACCCCTGCCCCGCCATCCCGTGCCGTCGCGCCAGCCGCCGTCGACGCCGCGCGCGCCACCTCGCCGAGCGAGCCGCCCGCCTCGGCGGCGACCGCCGCGGCCACGCCGCCCTCGACGAGCGGCGCATCGACGAGCCGTACCCGGGCGCGCTGTGCGTCGTCGAGGAACTCGAGCGCGGTCTCGGCGGTGAGGATCGCGGACCCCAGGTCGCACAGCACGATCGCACCCGCGCCGGTGTCGGCCTCGGCGATCGCCGCACTCACCCGGTCGAAGCTCGTGCCGATCCGGCCGTCGTCGGTCCCGCCGGCCGCGGCGAGCACGACCGTGGGCGCCATCTGGCGCGCTAGATCGACGAGGCCGTTCGCGATCGACTCGGAGTGCGAGACGAAGACCACTCCGACGCGCCCGCCCGCCTCAGCCATCGAGCGCCCCGGCTGCGTCGGCCGCGGTGCGGAGGAGGTACGCGGTCGACTGCGCGCCCGGGTCCCGATGCCCCGCCGAACGCTCGCCCAGGTAACTCGCCCTTCCCTTGCGCGCCACGAGCGGCTCGGTGGCGGCCGCACCGGCTGCGGCAGCCTCCGCCGCTGCCGCGAGCACCTCGGCGGCTGACGATCCGGCGGCTGCCGAGGCATCCGCCGCGTCGACCGCGGGTGACCACGCATCGACCATCGTCTTGTCGCCCGGCTCAGCCTTCCCGCGCGCGACGATCCCGTCGCGCGCGGCCGTGAGCAGACGCGCGACGGCCGCGCCGTCGAGCTCGGCCTCGCCCGCGACCGCCGTCGAGGCGCGGAGGTAGGCCGTGCCGTACAGGGGTCCGGCGGCGCCGCCGACGGTCGAGATGAGCGTGGTCGCGACGAGCTTCAGCACGTCGGCCGGTGTGGCGTCGTCGGCCACGCCGTCGAGCTTCGCGAGCACGGCGCTGAACCCGCGATCCATGTTCTCGCCGTGGTCGCCGTCGCCGATCTCCCGATCGAGGGTGATCAGCTCGACGCGGTGCTCGTCGATGACGGACGCACTGCGGCGCACCCATTCGAGCGCCCACGCCGTGCCGAGCGTGTCGCCTCCCGCCATCAGCGGCCCCACCGCAGGGCCGGCGTCTGCACGGGAGCGTCCCAGAGCTCGGTCAGCTCGTCGTCGAGCTTGAGCAGTGTGAGCGAGAACCCCTGCATCTCGAGCGAGGTGATGTAGTTCCCGACCAGTGAGCGGCCGACCTCGATGCCGAGCTCGCCGAGGCGTTCCGCGGCACGACGGTAGGCGATGTACAGCTCGATCTGCGGCGTGCCGCCCATGCCGTTGACGAACAGCAGCACGCGATCTCCCGACGTGAACGGCAGATCCTCGACGACGGGTGCGAGCATCCGGTCGACCAGCGCGTCGGCCGGCTCGAGCTTGATCCGCTCGCGTCCGGGCTCGCCGTGGATGCCGATGCCGACCTCGACCTCGTCGTCGGCGAGCGTGAAGCTCGGCTCACCGGCATGCGGGACCGTGCACGGCGTGAGCGCGAGCCCCATCGATCGCGCGTTCGCGTTGACCCGCTCCGCGATCGAGGCGACCTGATCGAGCGTGTCCCCGCGCTGGGCTGCGGCACCGGCGATCTTCTCGACGAGCACCGTCCCGGCCACGCCGCGACGCCCCGCGGTGTAGAGCGAGTCCTTGACCGCGACGTCGTCGTTCGTGACGACGGCGCGCACCTCGATGCCGTCGGCCGCGGCCAGATCGGCGGCCGTCTCGAAGTTGAGCACGTCGCCCGTGTAGTTCTTCACGATGTGCAGCACGCCCGCTCCCCCGTCGACGGCCTTCGTCGCCGCGAGGATGGGGTCGGGTGTCGGCGACGTGAAGACGGCGCCGGGCACCGCCGCGTCGAGCATGCCGTAGCCGACGAACCCGGCGTGCAGCGGTTCGTGCCCGCTGCCGCCGCCGCTGACCAGGCCGACCTTGCCGGTCACCGGAGCGTCCGCCCGCACGACGAAGATGGGGTCGGTCTCGACTCGCACGAGGTCGGCGTGGGCGATGGCGAAGCCGGCGACCGACTCGTCCACCACGCGCTTCGGATCGTTGATGAGCTTCTTCACGGGGCATCCCTTCGCTCGGCTGCCCGCGGAGCCGCGCGTCGTTGCCCGGCCTCGGGTCAGCATCCACCGCCAACCTACGCCCGACCCGCCGTCCGGGGTAAGGGCCCCGGCGGAACTCGCCGGATTCAGGAAACGGAGCCGCAGTACCAGCTGAGGCGGAGTTCCGCGTGGCTGTTCCCAGGGGATGCTCAGCTGAGTATGGTGGGCCATATCTCGCTGTGGTGGGAGACCCCATGGCTCAATGGAGAGGATGGAACCCTCGTGGAATTGAACCTCGGCCTCATTTTCCTATCGGAGCTGGTCGGCACCGCGATGCTGGTGCTGCTCGGTTGCGGCGTGGTCGCCAACGTCGCGCTCATTCGCAACAAAGGGTTCGGCGGCGGGTTCTTGATGGTGAACTTCGGCTGGGGCCTCGCGGTCTTCGCCGGTGTGATCGTGTCGTACGCGTCGGGGGCGCACATCAACCCGGCGGTGACGCTCGGCCTCGCCGTCAATCTGCTCGGGAAGGGCGAGACCGACTTCCAGCCCGGGATCCCGATCGACTTCCTGTCGATCATCACCTACATCGGCGCACAGCTGATCGGCGCGATCCTCGGTGCGGTCATCGCCTGGCTCGCCTACAAGCAGCACTTCGACGAGGAGCCCGAGCCCGCCAACAAGCTCGGCGTCTTCTCGACCGGTCCCGCGATCCGCTCCTACGGCTGGAACCTCGTCACCGAGATCATCGGCACGTTCGTGCTGGTGTTCGTCATCCTCGGATTCAGCTACGGCGGGACTCCCGCCGAGCTCGGCGCCCTGCCCGTGGCCCTGCTGGTCGTCGGTATCGGTGCCTCCCTCGGTGGCCCGACCGGCTACGCGATCAACCCGGCACGTGACCTCGGCCCGCGCATCGCGCACGCGATCCTGCCGATCAAGGGCAAGGGCGGGAGCGACTGGTCGTACTCGTGGGTTCCGATCGTCGGCCCGATCATCGGCGGTCTGATCGCCGGATGGGCGGCGCTCGTACTGCTGCCGGTACTGGCGTGAACGAGAGGGCGGGGCTTCGAAAGCCCCGCCCTTCGTCGTTCAGGCAAGCCCCCTAGGTTGGAAACAGCACACTCCGGCGCCGAGCCGTTCGTGGACGGCCCGCGTCGACCCGATTGAGAGGAAGTCATGGCCGACTACATCCTGGCGATCGACCAGGGCACCACCAGCACGCGCGCGATCATCTTCGACAAGAAGGGATCGATCATCGCGAGCGGTCAGCTCGAACACGAGCAGATCTTCCCGAAGGCCGGGTGGGTCGAGCACGATCCGCTCGAGATCTGGAACAACACGAGGCAGGTGATCGGCGAGGCGCTCGGCAAGGCCGACCTGACCCGGCACGACATCGCGGCGGTGGGCATCACCAACCAGCGTGAGACCGCCGTGGTGTGGGACAAGAACACCGGCCAGCCGGTCTACAACGCGATCGTCTGGCAGGACACGCGCACCCAGCCCACCGTCGACCGGCTCGCGGCCGACGGCGGCGTCGAGCGGTTCAAGCAGATCGTCGGCCTGCCGCTCGCGACCTACTTCTCGGGCACGAAGATCGTCTGGATCCTCGAGAACGTCGACGGCGCTCGCGAGAAGGCCGAGGCCGGCGACCTGCTGTTCGGCACGACCGACAGCTGGGTGCTCTGGAACCTCACGGGCGGCACCGATGGCGGCGTGCACGCGACCGACGTCACGAACGCGAGCCGCACGCTCTTCATGGACCTCGAGACGCTCTCCTGGCGCGACGACATCCTCGACGTGTTCGGCGTGCCCCGCTCGATGATGCCCGAGATCAGGTCGTCCTCCGAGGTCTACGGCACGGTCGAGCCGTCGAGCCTGCTGCGTGAGGTGCCGGTCGCCGGCATCCTCGGCGACCAGCAGGCCGCGACGTTCGGCCAGGCGGCGTTCGACGAGGGCGAGTCGAAGAACACCTACGGCACGGGCAACTTCCTCATCTTCAACACCGACACCGAGATCATCCACTCGAAGAACGGCCTGCTGACGACGCTCGGCTACAAGCTGGGCGACGCTCCGGCGCACTATGCGCTCGAGGGGTCGATCGCGGTCACGGGCTCGCTCATCCAGTGGTTGCGCGACAACCTCGGGCTGATCTCGAGCGCACCCGAGGTCGAGGAGCTCGCCAAGTCCGTCGAGGACAACGGCGGCGCGTACTTCGTCCCGGCGTTCTCCGGCCTGTTCGCGCCCTACTGGCGGCCCGACGCGCGCGGCGCGCTCGTCGGTCTCACCCGCTACGTGAACAAGGGCCACATCGCGCGGGCCGCGCTCGAGGCCACGGCGTTCCAGACGCGTGAGGTGCTCGACGCCGTGAACGCCGACTCGGGTGTCGAGCTCACCGAGCTCAAGGTCGACGGCGGCATGATCGCGAACAACACGCTCATGCAGTTCCAGGCCGACATCCTCGGTGTGCCGGTGGTCCGCCCCGTCGTCGCCGAGACGACCGCGCTCGGCGCGGCCTACGCGGCCGGCCTCGCGACGGGGTTCTGGGCCAACCTCGACGACCTCCGCGCCAACTGGCAGGAGGACCGCCGCTGGGAGCCGCAGATGGACGAGGCCGAACGCGACCGGCAGATCCGGCTCTGGAAGAAGGCCGTCACGAAGACCTTCGACTGGGTCGACGAGGACGTCAGCTGACCGGCTGAGTCTCAGATCAGCGGATGCCTCGTGCCGACCTCGGCACGAGGCATCCGCCGTTCGTTGGTCGAGTGAGCTACGCGCCAGGGAGCGTATCGAGACCCCGCAACCGGTCTCGATGCGCTTCGCTACTCGACCAGCGAGGACGTCAGGCGCGCGTCGCGGCCACCCACTCGTCGAGCTTGCGCGCCGCAGCCCCCGAGTCGATCGCCTCGGCCGCGACCGCGAGCTGCTCGCGGAAGCGGTCGAGGATGGCGCGCTGGAACTGCGACGGGTCCTTCGCGAGGTCGAACGCGACGAGCCCGGCCGCGGCGTTCAGCAGGACGATGTCGCGCACGGCGCCCTCGGCGCCCGAGAGCACCCGGTGCACGATCGCGGCGTTGTGCGCAGCGTCGCCGCCCTGGAGGTCTTCGATGCTCGCGCGGCTGATGCCGAGGTCGCGCGGGTCGAGGTCGTGCTCCTTGACGGTGCCGCCGGACACCTCCCAGATGTGGCTGTGACCGGTCGTGGTGAGCTCGTCGAGGCCGTCGTCGCCGCGGAACACGAGCGCCGTCGCCCCGCGCGTCTGGAACACGCCCACCATGAGCGGCACGCGGTCGAGATGGGCGACCCCGACCGCGGAGGCCTCGGGGCGCGCCGGGTTGCAGAGCGGCCCGAGGAAGTTGAAGACGGTGGGCACGCCGAGCTCGGCGCGCACCGGGCCGGCGTTGGCGAATCCGGGGTGGAACGCCGCCGCGAAGGCGAAGCTGATGCCCGTCCGTTCGAACACCTCGGCGACCCGTTCGGGCGGGAGCGTGAGGTCGACGCCGAGCGCGCGCAGCACATCGGAGGAACCCGACGACGAGCTCGCGGCCTTGTTGCCGTGCTTCAAGACCGGGACCCCGGAGGCCGCGGCCACGACCGACGCCATCGTCGACACGTTCACCGTGCCGAAGCGATCGCCGCCGGTACCGACGATGTCGAGCGCCATGGGGTCGACCGGCAGCGGCACCGCGTGCTCGAGGATCGCGTCGCGGAACCCGACGATCTCGTCGACCGTCTCCCCTTTGAGCCGGAGCGCGACCAGGAACGCGGCCAGTTGGGCCTGCGTCGCACGCCCCGTCATGACCTCCTCCATGCCCCACGCGGCATCCGACACGCTGAGGTTCTCGCCGTTCATGAGCGACGTCAGAATGGCGGGCCAGGTGGGTTGCGAGGTCATGCGATCGATCCTAACCGCCGTATTCACGGTGGATTCCCGGCCCCGCCACAGGCCACTCGCGGCTTGTCCCGAATGTCAAGACCGACACAGGTTGCGGCCATGACGAAAACTCACCCGCCGAATCGGCCATAATGGGTGATTGTGACGAGCACCTCATTGACTTCTCAGGCGAGCGCGCCGCTGATCAAGCGTCCGAATACCGTCGCGGTCGGCACGATCGTCTGGCTGGGCAGCGAGGTGATGTTCTTCGCGGGCCTGTTCGCGATCTACTTCACGCTGCGTGCGACCTCCCCCGAGCTGTGGGACTTCGAGGCGGGCCGCCTGAACTTCCCGTTCGCGCTCGTGAACACGCTCATCCTCGTGGCCTCGAGCTTCACCTGTCAGTTCGGCGTGTTCGCCGCCGAGCGGATGCAGCCGTACATGACCGGCAAGTGGTGGCAGGTCGGCAAGTGGGGCATGGTCGAGTGGTTCTTCCTGACCTTCGCCATGGGCTCGGTCTTCGTCGCCGGCCAGATCTGGGAGTACGCGCAGCTCGTCCACGAGGGCATCGCGATCGACTCGAACGCCTACGGCTCGGCGTTCTACCTCACGACCGGCTTCCACGGTCTGCACGTCACAGGCGGTCTCATCGCCTTCCTCCTCGTCATCGGCCGTGTCTTCGCGGTCAAGCGATTCGGTCACCGCGAGGCGACGAGCGCGATCGTGGTGTCGTACTACTGGCACTTCGTCGACGTCGTCTGGATCGGTCTCTTCCTCGTCATCTACGTCCTCAGATAGCCGCGTCAGGAGCTTTCCCCCAGCATGCCCGTGAACAGGAAGAGACCCATGAACCGCCAGAAGCGCTCCGGACGCCGGCACCCGCTCGCCACCGTCGCCCTGCTCGCGCTCGGCCTCGTCTTCACCGGCGGTGCCTACGCGGCGCTCAGCTCGGGCACCGTCGCCCAGGCCGAGGCCGACCCGACGTCGCAGCAGACGATCGAGGAAGGCAAGAAGCTCTTCCAGGCCAACTGCGCCACCTGCCACGGCCTCGACGCCGAGGGCACCGGCACCGGTCCCAGCCTCATCGGCGTGGGCGCCGCCGCGGTCGATTTCCAGGTCGGCACGGGCCGCATGCCCATGCAGATGCAGGGCCCGCAGGCGCTGCAGAAGCCCGTCCAGTTCACCGACACGCAGGTCAAGCAGCTCGCGTACTATGTCGCCTCGCTCGGCCCCGGCCCCGACATCCCCGCCGACCACCTCGTCAACGGCGGCGGTGACGCTGCGAACGGCGCCGAGCTGTTCCGGATCAACTGCGCGATGTGCCACAACGTGGCGGGCGCCGGTGGCGCGCTCACCGAGGGCAAGTTCGCCCCGCCGCTGGCGGGCGTCGAGGGCGTGCACGTCTACGAGGCCATGGTGACCGGCCCGCAGAACATGCCGGTGTTCAACGACCTGAACATCTCGCCCGAAGACAAGCGGGACATCATCACCTACCTGAAGTACATGGATGACAACGGCTCGCCCGGCGGCTTCCAGCTCGGCTCGCTCGGCCCGGTCGCGGAGGGTTTGTTCATCTGGATCTTCGGCCTCGGCGCGGTCGTGGCCATCACCGTGTGGATCACGGCGAAGTCCAACTAGCGCACTCGGCATCGAAGAAGTTTCACGAAGGAGAACCATGGCCCACGACGACACCAGCGGCACGGACCTCGTCGCCGCGGACTCGTCACACGCGGCACACCCCACCGCGTCGCCGGGTACCGCGGTCATCGCCACGGACGCGTTCGAGAACCCCGGGTTCCCGCCGCACCGCCCGCGCGTCACCGATGAGAACCCGAAGCGTGAGAAGCGCGCACAGCGCACGGTCTACACGCTCTTCTACCTGTCGATCCTCGGCAGCGTCTGGGCCATCGCCGCGTACATGCTCTTCCCGATGGAGGGCAACGACGTCGGCGCGGTCCGCCTGAACAACATGTTCTTCGGGCTCGGCGCGACGCTCGCGCTGCTCGGCATCGGCTTCGGCGTCGTGCACTGGGGCAAGGCCGTCATGACCGACGTCGAGCTCGTCGACGAGCGCCACCCGATCGGCGGCTCCGCCGAGACGCAGGCCGCGGCCGTCAAGGTCTTCCAGGACGCCGATCGCGAGTCGGGCTTCACGCGCCGCTCGGTGATCCGCAACAGCCTCATCGGCGCGCTCATCGCGTTCCCTCTGCCCGCCGTCGTGCTCTTCCGCGGCTTCGCCCCGCAAGACGAGCTCCCGGTCGAGCTGCTCAGCCACACGATGTGGCAGAAGGGTACGCGCCTCGCGCTCGACCCGTCGGGCGCGCCCATCAAGGCGTCCGACGTCACGATCGGCAGCGCGTTCCACGTCATCCCCGAGGGCCTCCAGGACATGGGCCACGGCCGGCTCGAAGAGAAGGCCAAGGCAGCCGTGCTGCTCATGCGCCTCAACCCGACCGAGCTCAACGAGCTGCCCGAGCGCGCCGACTGGTCCTACAACGGCATCGTCGCCTACTCGAAGATCTGCACGCACGTCGGTTGCCCGGTCGCGCTCTACGAGCAGCACACGCACCACCTGCTCTGCCCGTGCCACCAGTCGCAGTTCGACGTCGCGAACCACTGCGAGGTCATCTTCGGCCCGGCCGCACGGCCGCTCCCGCAGCTGCCGATCACGGTCGACGACGAGGGGTACCTCGTCGCGCAGAGCGACTTCACCGAACCCGTCGGCCCGAGCTTCTGGGAGCGCAGTTGAGCACCGCAACCACCAACACGCCGCAGAAGCGGTCGTTCACGGCGTCAGCTTCCGTCTACGTCAACGAACGCACCAGCATCGCGGGCTTCGTCAAGGAGCTGGGCCGCAAGGCCTTCCCCGACCACTGGTCGTTCCTGCTCGGCGAGGTCGCCCTCTTCAGCTTCATCGTGGTGCTCATCACGGGCACGTTCCTGACGTTCTTCTTCCAGGCGTCGATGGCCGAGGTGCACTACGAGGGCTCGTACGTGCCGCTGAAGGGCGTCGCGATGTCGGTCGCGATGTCCTCGACGCTCGACATCTCGTTCGACATCCGGGGCGGGCTCTTCGTCCGCCAGATGCACCACTGGGCGGCGCTGCTGTTCGTCGCGGCGATCGGCCTGCACATGCTGCGCATCTTCTTCACGGGTGCGTTCCGGAAGCCCCGCGAGTTCAACTGGGTGATCGGCTTCGTGCTCTTCATCCTCGCGATGGCCGAGGGCTTCACGGGCTACTCGCTCCCCGACGACCTGCTCTCGGGCAACGGCCTCCGCATCATCGACGGCATGATCAAGGGCATCCCGCTTATCGGGACCTGGACCTCGTTCCTGCTGTTCGGCGACGAGTTCCCGGGCACCGCGATCGTCGGGCGTCTCTATACGCTGCATATCCTGTTGCTGCCGCTGATCATCCTCGCGTTGATCGCGCTGCACCTGGTGTTCGTCGTCGTGCACAAGCACACGCAGTACGCGGGCCCGGGCAAGTCGGCGCAGAACGCGGTCGGCCCGCCCATCCTCCCGGTGTACGCGGCCAAGGCCGGCGGCTTCTTCTTCATCATCTTCGGGGTGATCGCGCTCATCGCGTCGCTGTTCACGATCAACCCGATCTGGAACTACGGTCCGTACGACCCATCCCCCGTGTCCGCGGGAACCCAGCCCGACTGGTACATCGGCTTCGCCGACGGTGCGCTGCGTCTCGTGCCGCCGCACTGGGAGTTCGTCTGGCTCGACCGCACGTGGTCGTTCAACATCATCGTGCCGCTCGTCGTGCTCGGCGGGTTCATCGTGACGGTGCTGATCTACCCGTTCATCGAGGCGTGGATCACGGGCGACAAGCGCGAGCACCACATCGCGGACCGTCCGCGCAACGCCCCGACCCGCACCGCGATCGGCGCCGCGGGTGTCACGTTCTACGCGGTCCTGTGGGCGGCGGCGAGCTCGGACCTCATCGCGACCCACTTCATGTTGACCATGGAGGGCGTGATCCATGCGCTCCAGGCCATGCTCATCTTCGGGCCGATCATCGCCTACTTCATCACGAAGCGCGTCTGTATCGCGCTGCAGAAGAAGGACCGCGAGATCGTGCTGCACGGCTACGAGTCCGGCCGCATCGTGAAGCTGCCGGGCGGCGAGTTCATCGAGGTGCACCAGCCGCTCGACGAGTACGACCGCTGGCGCCTCGTGAGCTACGAGAGCTACGCACCGCTCATGATCCGCCCGAACGCTCGCGGCAAGATCAGCGCCGGCCAGCACGTGCGCGCGGCACTCTCGCGCTGGTTCTTCGAGGACCGCATCGCTCCGGTCTCCCGCGGCGAGCTCGAGGCCTCGCACCACGACGCACACCACGGCGAGGTCGAGGGCACGAAGCACTGACCGGACCAACCGAAGCTCGGGCACCGCGAGCCTCGTCGATCGATTCGACCTGGCTGCGGTGCCCGAACTGTCTCCAGAATCTCGAGCAGGTCGCCGAGCGCACGTTCGGCTGCGCGAACGGTCACCGGTTCGACCAGGCGAGGCACGGCTACCTGACGCTCCTCGACCCGAGAGCACCAAAGACGATCGGCGACGACCGCGCGATGCTCGACGCGCGCGCACGACTCCTCGCCACCGGTGCGTACGCACCGATCGCCCGCGCGGTGGCCGATGCCGTGGAGAATGCAATCGACGGTCCCGAACGGGCTGACGGCGCGGCGGCCGCGCCAGGAGGCGGCAGGCCCGCGGGAACGGCGCACACCCATGACGGCCCGCCGCACACCCGAGCGGGACACACGCATGATGGCCAGTTGCACGCCCGACCGGCGCACGCGCACGACGGCCGGGTGCGCGGCAAGCCGAGGCACACGGGTCCCGACGAGGACCGGCCCGACCGAGTCGGGCACTCCCCCGCGGTCCGGCGCGGCCCGACGTTCTCCGTGGCCGACCTCGGGTGCGGAACCGGCTATTACGCCGAATCCCTCGTGGAGCGGGTTCCGGTCGCACGCCTCCTCGCGGCCGACCGCTCGCCCGACGCCGTACGTGCGACGCTGCGCGCGCTGACCGACCGGGTGCCGACGACAGGGATCGTGCTCGACCTCTGGCGCCCCCTCCCGCTGCGCGACGCCTCGGCCGACGTGCTGCTCGACGTCTTCGCCCCACGCAACCCACGGGAGTATGCCCGCGTGCTCAGGCCGGGCGGCGCACTCATCGTCGTCGTTCCTACCGCCGCTCACCTCCTCGGGCTTCGCGAGTCCGCCGGCATGCTCGACATCCCCGGCGGCAAGGACGTACTCGTCACCGAACAGTTCGCCGCAGTGGGCCTCCAGGTCGCGTCTGCTGCGCGCGTCGAGTACGTCATCGAATCGGATGCCTCGACGCGCACGCTCATCGCGGGAATGGGGCCTGCCGCGCATCACCACCAGCCGGACGGCGAGGGCTCCCCCGCGGCACGCGCCGGCACCGAGGCATCCGTCACCGGCACTCGCGCCGACTCGACGCCGGTGACGGTCTCGGTCGACGTACTCACCTTCCAGAAGCCCTGATCCTCCCGCGCCACGTCCGACCTCCCGCGCCACCCCTGCGCTCCCGCGCCACCTCTGCGCTCCCGCGCCACCTCTGCGCTCCCGCGCCACCTCTGCGCTCCCGCGCTAGGCATGACGTATCGCGCCACGCACGACGGTCGCAGCTGGCGGCCGTCACAGCGGGCGCGATCCAGGGCACCGCGCACAGCCGACATGCGAAGAGGGGGCCCGGCGCGATGCGCCGGGCCCCCTCGCGACGTGCGTCAGCGGGCGAAGTTGCCGCGGTAGTACTCGTAGACCCAGCCGACGAGCGCGATGAGCGTGATCGGTACCGCGATGAACGCGATCCAGACGCCCACGGCGAGGCCGAGGAAGCCGAGCGCCGCACCGGCCGCGAGGGCGATCGGCCACCAGCTCCAGGGGCTGAAGAAGCCGAGCTCGGGGTCGCCGTCATCGATGTTGGCGTCGAGCCGGTCCTCGGGCAGCTGCCCGCCCTGCGCCTTGTGCACGCGTCCGAGGTAGAACGCGATGAAGGCGGAGAGCACACCGGCCAACGTGATCGCGACCGTGCCGACCCACTCGATGAGGTGGTCGTCGACGCCCTCGAGGTAGCTCCAGATCGTGTAGATGATCGCGGCGAGGAAGAAGAAGACCGCGAGCAGCCAGAACAGGACGACATTGGCGCGCATCTACTTGACTTCCTTCGTTGCAGCGTCGTAGGTGGGTGCGTCGGGCGCGTCCTTGGCCGGACCGATGCCGACCGGGATGCCGGCCTCGGGGTGGTTGAGGTCGAACGCCGGGGACTCCGAGCGGATGCGCGGGATCGACGTGAAGTTGTGCCGCGGCGGCGGGCAGCTGGTCGCCCACTCGAGCGAGCGGCCGTAGCCCCACGGGTCGTTCACGGTGACCTTCGGAGCGCGCCGGGCCGTGAGGTAGACGTTCAGGAAGAACGGGATCAGCGAGATGGCGAGGATGCCCGCGCCGATCGTCGAGACCTGGTTCATCCACGTGATGTTGTCCTCCGGCAGGTACGAGTAGTACCGGCGAGGCATGGCCACGACGCCCAGCCAGTGCTGGATCAGGAACGTCGTGTGGAAGCCGATGAACAGCAGCCAGAAGTGCCACTTGCCGAGCGTCTCGTTCAGCATCTTGCCGGTCCACTTCGGCCACCAGAAGTAGAAGCCGGCGAACATGGCGAACACGACCGTGCCGAACACCACGTAGTGGAAGTGCGCGACGACGAAGTACGTGTCGGAGACGTGGAAGTCGAGCGGCGGGGAGGCGAGGATGACGCCCGTGAGGCCACCGAAGACGAACGTGATGAGGAAGCCGAGCGACCAGAGCAGCGGCGTCTCGAACGTGATCGAGCCGCGCCACATCGTGCCGATCCAGTTGAAGATCTTCACACCCGTTGGAACCGCGATCAGCATCGTCATCAGCGCGAAGAACGGCAGCAGCACCGAGCCCGTGACGTACATGTGGTGCGCCCACACCGTGACCGAGAGCGCCGCGATGGCGATGGTCGCGTAGATGAGCGTCTTGTACCCGAAGATCGGTTTGCGGCTGAAGACCGGGAAGATCTCGGAGACGATGCCGAAGAACGGCAGCGCGATGATGTACACCTCTGGATGGCCGAAGAACCAGAACAGGTGCTGCCACAGGATGACCCCGCCGTTGGCTGGATCATAGACATGCGCCCCGAAGATGCGGTCGGCACCGGCCGCGAGGATCGCGGCGGCGAGCACCGGGAAGGCCATCAGCACGAGGATGGAGGTGACGAGCGTGTTCCACGTGAAGATCGGCATCCGGAACATGGTCATGCCGGGCGCACGCATCGTGATGATCGTCGTGATGAAGTTCACGGCGCCGAGGATCGTTCCGAAACCGGAGAGACCGAGGCCGAGCATCCAGAGGTTTCCACCTATCCCTGGTGAGAACGTCGTCGATGCCAGTGGTTGATAGGCGAACCAGCCGAACGACGCGGCGCCCTGCGGGGTGAGGAAGCCGGCGACCGCCATCAGCGAGCCGAAGTTGAACAGCCAGTACGCGAACGCGTTCAGCCGCGGGAACGCCACGTCGGGCGCGCCGATCTGCAGCGGCATGAGCACGTTCGCGAAGCCCGCGAACAGCGGCGTCGCGAACATGAGCAGCATGATCGTGCCGTGCATCGTGAAGAGCTGGTTGTACTGCTCACGCGTCTGCACGATCTCGAGCCCGGGCTCGAACAGCTGGGCGCGGATGATCAGCGCCATCACGCCGCCGATGCAGAAGTAGATGAACGACGTGATCAGGTACATGTACCCGATGACCTTGTGGTCGGTCGAGGTCACCCATCTGACGAGGATGTTGCCCTTACGCTCGACCTTCGAACCGCCGAGGGGCGGCGGAGCGGCCTGGGGACGAGCCGGTGCGGTCGTGGTGCTCATTCGCCTTCGTGCTCCTCTTTCAGCTCGGGCGCGCCCTTGCCGGGCAAGTTCTGGTTGCGGTCGTACTCGCTGGACAGCTGGCCTTCGTTGCCGGCGTCGCGCAGCGAGTCGATGTACGCGTCGTACTCGGACTGGGAGACGACCTCGACGTTGAAGAGCATGAGCGAGTGATACTCACCGCAGAGCTCGGCGCACTTGCCGGCGTAGGTGCCTTCGCGCTCGGTCGTGAGCGACATGTAGTTGGTCTTGCCGGGGAACATGTCCTTCTTGTAGAGGAAGTCCACGACCCAGAACGAGTGGATCACGTCGCGCGACTCGAGCTCGATCTCGATGTTCGCGTTCACCGGCAGGTAGAGCGTGGGGAGCTCGGACTGCACGAGCGAGCCCTTGGGCCCCTCCTCGTCGAGCTGGCCCTGGATACCCGCCGAGTACACGTCTTCGTTGACGTAGTTGAAGTCCCAGGCCCACTGCTTCGCGATGACCTCGACCTTGACGTCGATGTCCTCCTCGGCGAAGCGCTGCTCGATCGCGGCCTGGTCGCGCGCGGTGAACGCGAAGAACCCGAGCACGAGGATGAGCGGCACGATCGTGTAGAAGACCTCGATCGGCATGTTGTACCGCAGCTGCACGGGCAGACCGGTCTGGCCGCGACGACGCCGGTACGCGATGACCGCCCAGATCGTGAGGCCCCAGGTGATCACGCCGACGACGAGCAGCACGATCCACGACGTGACCCACAGGCCCGAGATGCGCTCGGTGTGGTTCGTGACCGGCGGCTGGCCCTCCTCGAATCCCGGCAGGAACCCGTTCAGCTGGGCCTGCGTGCAGCCCGCGAGAACGAGGCTTAGTGTCGCTGCGATCGGGACAGCAGCCCATCGGAGACGGCGATTGTGGCGCACCGGTGACCTTTCGGGAGACTCGAAGGCGCTTCACAGTGAAGCGCGGTGATCGTTGCCTAGCCTACTCCGACTCGGACCCCCGGGTGCGCACGATGCGGCGGCGTGGGCGGCATTTCGACCCAGAATCCGCCGCGATCTGGGCAAACGCAGAACGGGGAGGTCGCGTGAGCGACCTCCCCGTTCTGGAGAGCCGAGGGGGACTCAGTGGAACGAGTCACCACACGCGCAGCTGCCCTGCGCGTTGGGGTTGTCGATCGTGAAGCCCTGCTTCTGGATGGTGTCCTCGAAGTCGATCGACGATCCGTCGAGGTAGGGCACGCTCATCTTGTCGACGACGACCTCGACCCCGTCGAAGTCGACGACCGCGTCGCCGTCGAGCAGACGCTCGTCGAAGTACAGCTGGTAGATGAGACCCGAGCACCCGCCCGGTTGCACGGCGACGCGCAGGCGAAGGTCGTCGCGGCCCTCCTGGGAGAGCAGGCTGCGAACCTTGTCGGCGGCCGGCTCGGAGAGCAGCACGCCGTGGGCGTTCTCGGTGATGGTCTGGCTCATCTCACTCCTCGGATTGCCGGGCCGGACGGTGGTCGTGCTTCATCATACGCGCGCCGCGCCGTGAGCCGGCTGTACGGCGACCGGATGCCTCGGGCGCGACGTTCACCCGGAGGCGCGCGCGTTCAGGCGTTCGAGGAAGATCGCCTCGGCGAGCACCGCCCGCTGGAAGACGCCGAGGTGGAGCGACTCGTTCGGGCTGTGCGCCCGCGAGTCGGGATCCTCCACCCCGGTCACGAGGACCTGCGCGTCCGGGAACTCGTGCACGAGCTCGGCGATGAACGGGATGGACCCGCCGACGCCGATGTCGACCGGCGGGACGCCCCACGCGGCCGCCATCGCGCTGCGCAGCTCCGCGATCGCCCAGCCGCTCGGGTCCACCAGGAACGGCTGCCCGGTGTCCACGTCTTCGAACGCGAGCTGCGCGCCGAACGGCGCACGCGACTCCAGGTGCTCCTTGATCGCCAGATACGCCTCCCCCGCGTCCTGGCCGGGCGCGATGCGGGCGCTCACCCGCACCCGCACCGAAGGCACGAGGGTGTTCGACGCGTTCGCGACGTCGGGCGCGTCGATCCCGGTGATCGTGATCGACGGCTCGGACCAGATGCGCGAGAGGATCGCACCCCGGCCGATCGGCGACACGCCCGGGAGCAGCCCGGTCTCGGTACGCAGCTGCGCCTCGTCGTACTCGGGCACCTCGAGCCCGGCGCCGCGAAGGCCGGCCACGGCGACCGCGCCGTCCGCGTCCCAGCAGGTGTCGAGGAGGCGCACGGCGGCCATCATGGCGTCGGGGACCGCGCCGCCGAACATGCCGGAGTGCGACGCGTGCGCGAGCGTCGAGATCCGGAGGTTGAACGCCACCGCTCCGCGCAGCGCGACGGTGATCGCGGGCGTCGAGACATCCCAGTTGGTGGAGTCGGCGACGATGATCGCGTCGGCCGCGAGCACCTCGCGCTGCTCCCGGAGGAACGTGGCGAACGACCGCGAGAGGTACTCCTCTTCCCCCTCGATGAACACCGAGAGCCCGAGATCGAGGTCTCCGACGACCTCGCTGAGCGCCCGGATCGCGCCGACGTGCGCCATGACACCGGCCTTGTCGTCGGCGGCACCGCGACCGTGCAGCCGGTCGCCGCGCTGGGTCGGCTCGAACGGCGGAGTCTCCCAGTCCTCGTCCAGGCCGGGCGGTTGCACGTCGTGGTGCGCGTAGAGGAGGACCGTCGGACGGCCGTTCCGCGGAGCGCGGTGCGCGATCACGGCCGGCTGCCCCAGCTCGTCGCCGCCCTCGATCGCGGCACGGGCGACCTCGACCGTGTCGAAGACGCCCGTGGCGCGCAACAGCTCGGCGACGGCGTCGGCGCTCGCCGCGACCTGCGCCGGGTCGAACGCCGGCCAAGACACCGACGGGATGCGCACGAGACGGGCCAGGTCGGCGATCGTCGCGGGAAACCCCGACTCGACCGCCGCCCGCAGCGTCTCGGTGTGATCGGGCGCGGACGAAGCATCCGCTCGGGCGGAGGTGGGCTGGGTCATGCCGGTAATCTTAAGGTCTACCGATTCGAGGAATCCCGTGGCCAAGCACCCTGAGAACCAGACCCAGTCCCCCGCCCCCGGCGAGCCCGAGACGATCGAGGCGACCCAGGCCAGGCTCAAGCAGACCGGCAAGGGCGCCCCCACGCCGACCCGCGCGGAGCGCGAGGCCGCCAACAAGCGCCCGCTCGTCCCGAACGACCGCAGAGAGGCGGCCAAGCAGGCGAAGGCGAAGCAGGCCGAGCACCGCGAGAAGGTGCGCATCGGCATGGCGATGGGCGACGACAAGTACCTGCCGGCGCGTGACCGCGGCCCGCAGAAGCGCTTCGTGCGCGACTACGTCGACGCGCGGTTCAGCATCGGCGAGGTGCTGATCCCGGTCATGTTCCTGGTCATCATCCTCACGCTCGTGCCGAGTTACGAGGTGCAGTCGATCGGCATCCTGGCGCTGTGGGCGTTCTTCCTCGTCGCCGTCATCGACGTCGTCATCCTCGGTGCGCTCGTCACGAAGAAGGTGCGCGCGAAGTTCGGTGCGGACCGCGCCGAGAAGGTGCGCTGGTACTCGGCGATGCGCGCGCTGCAGCTCCGCCCGCTCCGGCTGCCGAAGCCGCAGGTCAAGTACGGCCAGTGGCCGTCCTGATCGGCGCTCCGGCCGGTCGCGCTCCGGCCGATCACGCCGCGTAGGCGCCGAACCTGAGGAGCGGCACGCGCGACTCCTCGTCGGTCGCCGAGCCGTGCTGGCCGATCATGCGCTCGGCCTTGCGGTCCGGCTCACGCGTGTCGTAATAGGCGACGCCGGATCGCGCCGCGACGAGCAGATCGGCGATCCGGGGACGCACGGCCTCGTCGACCTCGCCGAACAGCCCGGCGTCGATCGCCTCGTCGCGCGTGAGCACCCAGGCTCGCGACCCTTCGGCCTCGCGCCAGCGCTCGACGAGCGCCGCGCGCTCTGCGTCGGTCGCACCGGGCTCGAAGAAGAGCCCGAGGCAGCGCGGCTCCCCCGCGACATGGCGGACGCCGTCGACGAGCTCTGGCCGGGCGTCGATGTGCACGTGCCGCTGCTCCGGCACGTCGAGCACGCCGTGATCGGCGGTGACGAGCAGGCCGGCGCCCCGAGGCATCCGACTCGTGAACGCCGCGATCGCGGCGTCGACCTGCTCGAGCGCGCCGATCCACTGGGCCGACTCCCAGCCGTGCGCATGCGAGATCTGGTCGAGCTCGGGTACGTAGAGGTAGACGAGCGCGCCGTCGACCTGGTCCACGAGCTGGCGCGCAAGGTCGAAGCGCCCCTCG
The DNA here is from genome assembly GCF_031432255.1 of Agromyces aerolatus. Taxonomy (NCBI): domain Bacteria; kingdom Bacillati; phylum Actinomycetota; class Actinomycetes; order Micrococcales; family Microbacteriaceae; genus Agromyces; species Agromyces aerolatus. The sequence continues at coordinate 102,372 of NZ_JAVKGQ010000006.1, forward strand.
ATCGTGGCGGACGGGCGGTACTCCGCGCCACGGAGCACCGCGCGCGTGTACCCGGAGTCGGCATAGCGCGGCGCGCCGACGATGTAGGGGTGCAGGCCCGCCGCCAGGGCGGACTCGAACAGCGGCTCACGGCGTTGCCAGTCCTGCGGCAGCCCGCCGTGGTCCCACGCGTTCAGCTGGTTCTCGAGCCGCCCGGTCTCGGGCACGAGCGTGCGATAGGCGACGATGCCGTGCCGGCCGGGTGCGGTTCCGGTCGCGAAGGTCGCGATCGCCGCGGCCGTGGTCGACGGGAACACCGTGCGGATCACGTCGCGCTTGCCGAACGCGGCGGCCATCGTGCGGGCGTGCCCGCGGCGCGCGGCGAGGTTGGCCGCGCCGAGGCCGTCGACGAGCACGATGACCGCGGACCTCGCCGCGGCGAGGCCGAGTGCGCCGCGACCACCGGTGAGGCTCGCCATCGCGCTCGGCATGACCTCGGCAAGCCGCCGGGCTCCGTCGGCGGGCGCCGGTAGCATTGCTGGCATCGCGCCAGTCTCGCACAGGCGGCGCAGCCGGCCCCGCGCGTCGCGCGACGAACCCCAGAGAAGACGGATGACCCCAGCGAGCCCAGAGCCCACCGAGCCGAAAATCGCGGAACGCATCGAAGACGTCGACGTCTCGGCAGAGATGCAGGGCTCATTCCTCGAGTACGCCTACTCCGTCATCTACTCCCGCGCGCTCCCCGACGCGCGCGACGGGCTGAAGCCGGTGCAGCGGCGCATCCTGTACGGCATGACCGAGATGGGCCTGCGCCCCGACCGAGGTCACGTGAAGTCGTCGCGCGTGGTCGGCGAGGTCATGGGCAAGTACCACCCGCACGGCGACTCGGCCATCTACGACGCCCTCGTGCGACTCGCGCAGCCGTTCACGCTGCGCGTCCCGCTCGTCGACGGGCACGGCAACTTCGGCTCGCTCGACGACGGCCCCGCCGCGTCCAGGTACACCGAGGCACGCCTCGCAGCGCCCGCGATCGCGATGGCCGACGGGCTCGACGAAGACGTCGTCGACTTCGTGCCCAACTACGACAACGCGTTCATGCAGCCGTCGGTCATGCCGTCGGCATTCCCCAACCTGCTGGTGAACGGCGCGAGCGGCATCGCGGTCGGCATGGCGACGAACATGGCGCCGCACAACCTGCTCGAGGTCGCGCACGCGGCGCGGCACCTCATCCAGCACCCCGAGGCGACGCTCGACGAGCTCATGGAGTTCGTGCCGGGGCCCGACTTCCCCTCGGGCGGCACCATCGTCGGGCTCGACGGCGTGCGCGACGCGTACGCAACGGGCCGCGGCTCGTTCAAGACGCGCGCGAAGGTCTCGGTCGAGCAGCTGACCGCGCGCAAGACCGGCCTCGTCGTCACCGAGCTGCCCTACCTCGTCGGCCCCGAGAAGGTCATCGAGAAGATCAAGGACGGCGTCAACGCCAAGAAGATCACCGGCATCTCCGACGTCGCCGATCTGACCGACCGCAAGCGCGGCATGCGCCTCGTGATCGGCATCAAGACCGGGTTCAACCCGCAGGCCGTGCTCGAGCAGCTCTACCGGCTGACCCCGCTCGAAGACGGCTTCGCCATCAACAACGTCGCGCTCGTCGACGGCCAGCCGCAGACGCTCGGCCTGCGCGAGCTGCTGCAGGTCTACATCGACCACCGGGTGAAGGTCGTCACGCGGCGTTCCGAGTTCCGTCTCGCGCGGCGCCGTGAGCGGCTGCACCTCGTCGAGGGCCTGCTCATCGCGATCCTCGACATCGACGAGGTCATCCAGGTCATCCGCACGAGCGATGACACCGAGCAGGCGCGCACCAGGCTCATGGAGGTCTTCGACCTCAGCCAGCTGCAGTCCGAGTACATCCTCGAGCTTCGGCTGCGCCGGCTCACGAAGTTCTCGCGCCTCGAGCTCGAGACCGAGCGCGACGAGCTGCTCGCCGACATCGCGCGTCTCGAAGAGCTGCTCGCGAGCCCGCTGCGGATCCGTTCGCTCGTCTCCGACGAGCTCGAGGAGGTCGCCGAGCGGTTCGGCACACCGCGCCGCACGCTGCTCACCGAGGGGCGCGCGCTTCCGGCGCGATCCAGCTCGCGCGCGGCGTCGGCCGCGTCGCTCGAACATGCGGATGTCGCGTGCCGGGTGCTGCTCGGCGCCACCGGCCGTATCGCCCGCGTCGACCAGGCCGAGGGCGCCGATGAGCTCGTCGTCACCGTGCCCACGCGGCGCACGAAGCACGACGCACTGCGCTCGAGCCTCGACACCACGAGCCGCAGCGAGATCGGTGCGGTCACCAGCCGCGGCCGGCTCATCAGGTTCTCCCCGCTCGACCTGCCGGCGCTGCCGGCGAACGCACCGCAGCTCGCCGCGGGCGTGCGCGTCGCGGAGTACCTGGGTCTCACCGACCGGTCCGAGAAGGTGCTCGCCGTGGTGTCGCTCACGAGCGATCAGCCGATCGTGCTCGGCACCGCGCAGGGCGTCGTGAAGCGCGTCGCGCCCGGCGGCTACCCGAACCGGCCCGACTTCGAGGTCATCGCGCTCAAGCCCGGCGACGAGGTCGTCGGAGCGGCGCAGGGCGGCGAGGACGACGAGCTCGTGTTCATCGCCGCGGACTCGCAGCTGCTGCACTTCCCCGCGTCGGCGGTTCGCCCGCAGGGCACGTCGGCCGGCGGCATGGCCGGCATCAAGCTCGCCGCTGACACCCGGGTCGTGGCGTTCTCGGCGATCCCGAGGGCCGAGCTCGACGAGGCGGTCGTCGTCACGATCGCGGCGACGACGGACACCTTGCTCGGTGCGGATCCCGGATCGGCGAAGGTCTCCGCGCTCTCGGAGTTCCCCGGCAAGGGCCGGGCGACCGGCGGCGTTCGGGCCCAGCGCTTCCTGCGCGGACAAGACGGGCTCGCCGTCGCGTGGGCCGGCCCCGGCCCGGCGCATGCGCTCGGCGCCGACGGCTCGGTGCGTCCACTCCCCGAGACCCTCGCGAAGCGGGACGCCTCGGGCACCCCGATCGACGCGCCGGTCGCGTTCGTCGGCCGCCGCATCGGCTGAGCACCGGCGGCGGCGGAGCGCCCGCTGACCTGACTCGGCACTGTCGAAAGGTGTGTTGGAAGTCGGAAAGTGGGTCGGAACTCGCCCCCGCGTATTCTCCAACCCACCGTTCGACTTCCGCCACACTTTCGGCGGCGCCCGCGACAGTGCTTGACGCTTCCACGCTGCGGTGGCATCTTCAGCCCTGAGCGTGGCAGCGTGAGCGTGTCGAGCCGTGACTGCCGTCGTCGGAGGTGCGCATGACGGGCGGGAGACTGCAGAGCAGACTCGACGGGCTGGTGCTCGAGCCCGGTGACGAGGGGTATGACGAGGCGCGGTCCGTCTGGAACGCGATGATCGATCGCCGGCCGCGGTACGTCGTGCGGTGCGCGAGCGCGGCCGACGTCGCCGCGGCCGTGCGGTACGCCACCGAGCACGAGATGGCGATCGGCGTGCGGTGCGGCGGCCATGCGATCACCGGCCATGCCGTGCCCGCGGACGGGCTCATGATCGACTTGCGGCCGTTGGGCGGGGTGACCGTCGATCCGCTCGCGCGCCAGGCACGCGTACAGGGCGGGGCGCTGCTCGGCGCACTCGATCGCGCGACACAAGCGCACGGACTCGCGACCACCGCAGGCAACGTGTCGCACACGGGGGTCGGGGGCCTCACGCTCGGCGGCGGCATGGGCTGGCTCGCGCGCCGGCTGGGTCTCGCGTGCGACAACGTGGTCTCGTTCGAGCTCGTCACCGCCGCGGGCGAGGTCTTGCGCGTCGACCGAACGCATCACCCCGACCTGTTCTGGGGTCTCCGCGGCGGCGGCGGGAACTTCGGCGTGGTCACCGAGTTCGAGTTCGTGCTGCACCCCGAGCCCGGACACGCGCTGTCGGTCGAGTTCCGGCTCCCGGTGTCGTCGGCGTCCGATGCGATGCGGTCGTGGCGCGATCTCGGGGTCGACGCCGATCGGCGGGCGACCTGGAACGCCACGATCTCCGGCTCGCTGGTGTCGCTCGGGTTCGTGTGGGTCGGCGAGCCCGCGGCGGGCGCCGAGCTCGCGGACCGCCTGCACGCGGGACTCGATACCGACGCCGTCCTGCTCCAGCGGATCGTCGTGCCGCTCAGCTACCTCGAGCTCCAGACCAGGGAGGACGATGTCGAGGGCCACGCCCTGCGCCGGTACTGGAAGGGGCACTACCTCAGCGAGCTGGACGACGCCGCGATCGACGCCATCCTCGCGCGAGACGGCGACGACGTGCCGGACGTGAGCCTGCAGGCGTACGGCGGGGCCATCGCGGACGTCCCGGCCGACGAGACCGCGTTCGCGCGACGCAACACCGCGTACGAGTTCATCGCGGCGACGCGCTGGCACGACCCGGCCGAGGACGACCGTCGTATCGCGGGCGCTCGCCGGTACGCGGGCGCCGTCGAACCCTACGCCGAAGGCGCGTACGTCAACGCCCTGAGTGACGACGGGGCCCTCGGGATCCGACGCGCGTACCCCGCTCACCATCTCGCCCGGCTCCGCGAGCTCAAGCGGCAGTACGACCCGGCGAACGTGTTCCACCTGAATCAGAACATCGCTCCGGCCGACGTCTGACGGCGCCGGCTACGCGTCGATGCGGTCGCGGCTGAGCCCGCTGGCGCTGTCGACGATGAACTCCTTGCGAGGGGCCACCTCGTTGCCCATGAGGAGCTCGAAGATGCGTCCCGCCTGTTCGGCGTCCGCCACGCCGACCCGGCGCAGGGTGCGGTGCTGGCGGTCCATCGTCGTCTCCGCGAGCTGGTCGGCGTCCATCTCGCCGAGGCCCTTGTACCGCTGGATCGGGTCCTGGTACTTCCTGCCGCGACGCTTCACATCGGCGAGCACACCCTGCAGCTCGGCCTCGGAGTAGGTGTAGATGGTCTCGTTCGGCTTGGATCCGGGGTTGAGCACGACGACGCGGTGCAGCGGCGGGACGGCCGCGAACACCCGGCCCTCCTCGATCATCGGTCGCATGTAGCGGAAGAACAGCGTGAGCAGCAGCGTGCGGATGTGCGCGCCGTCGACGTCGGCGTCGCTCATGATGATGACCTTGCCGTACCTGGCCTGGGAGATGTCGAACGTCCGCCCCGACCCGGCACCGATGGTCTGGATGATGGCGGCGCACTCGGCGTTGCCGAGCATGTCGGATACCGAGGCCTTCTGGACGTTGAGGATCTTGCCCCGGATGGGCAGCAGCGCCTGGTGTTCGCTGTCGCGCGCGAGCTTGGCCGTGCCGAGCGCCGAGTCGCCCTCGACGATGAACAGCTCGCTGTGCGCGACATCCGTCGACCGGCAATCGGCGAGCTTGGCCGGAAGCGACGACGACTCGAGCGCGTTCTTGCGACGCTGCGTCTCTTTGTGGGTGCGCGCGGAGATGCGCGCCTTCATCTCGGACACGACCTTCTCGAGCAGGAGCGCGGTCTGCGCCTTGTCTTCGCGTTTGGTCGAGGCGAACCGCTCGCCGAGCGTCTTCGTCACGACCGACGAGACGATCGAACGCACCGCGGGCGTGCCGAGGACCTCTTTGGTCTGGCCCTCGAACTGCGGCTCGGCGAGACGCACCGTGAGCACGGCCGTGAGGCCGGCGAGCACGTCGTCCTTGTCGAGCTTGTCGTTGCCGACCTTGAGCCGGCGCGCGTTCTGCTCGACCTGGGCCCGAAGGAACTTCAGCAGCCCCTGCTCGAAACCCGACTGGTGCGTGCCGCCCTTCGGCGTGGCGATGATGTTCACGAAGCTGCGCATGACGGTCTCGTAGCCGGTGCCCCAGCGCAGCGCGATGTCGACGTGGACCTGCCGTTCGACCTCCGTCGGGACCATCGCTCCCGAGGAGTTCAGCACGGGCACCGTCTCGGTGAACCGGCCGTCGCCCGAGAGCCGCCAGGTGCCCGTGACGGGCGCGTCGGCCGCGAGGTGCTCGACGAACTCGGAGATGCCGCCGTCGAACTGGAAGCGATGCTCTTCGGGCTCCTCGCCGCGCTCGTCGATCACGCTGATGGCGAGGCCCGGCACGAGGAACGCCGTCTGACGTGCTCGCGCGAGCAGCTCCTCGACCTGGAACGCGGCACCCTTGGTGAAGATCTGCGGGTCGGCCCAATAGCGGATGCGGGTGCCCGTGACCCCCTTAACGACCTTGCCGGCCACGCGGAGCTCGCTCGCCTCCTCGAAGGCGTTGAACGGGGACGCCGGGCTCGGCGACCCGCCGTCGGCGAAGCGGCCCGGCTCGCCCCGGTGGAACGACATCGCCCAGGTCTTGCCGCCGCGGTCGACCTCGACGTCGAGCCGTTCGGACAGCGCGTTCACGACCGAGGCTCCGACCCCGTGCAGGCCGCCCGACGCCGAGTAGGACCCCGAACCGAACTTGCCGCCCGCGTGCAACTTCGTGAAGACGACCTCGACGCCCGTGAGGCCGGTCTTGGGTTCGACGTCGACCGGGATGCCGCGCGCGTGGTCGCGCACCTCGACGCTGCCGTCGGCGTGCAGGATCACCTCGATCGCGGTGCCGTGCCCCGCGAGCGCCTCGTCGACGGAGTTGTCGATGATCTCCCACAGGCAGTGCATGAGCCCGCGCGAGTCGGTGGAACCGATGTACATGCCGGGGCGTTTGCGCACGGCCTCGAGGCCCTCGAGCACGGAGAGATGGCGGGCGGAATAATCGGAGCTCACGGCGTGTGAGTCTACTTCCCGCCGCCCACACCGCCCGTCCGCCACTACGCGCTGAGCGAAATGCCCGTCAACCGGTCCGGCCAGCGCGGGTGCACGTGTTTTCATGGATGCACGGAAACATGACGCGAAGGTGAGCTGGAGGAGGAGCCATGACGCAGTACACCGAGACGACCGGTGCGGTCGAAGCCGAGGCCCCGTACGAGCTCACGGCGCTCGACCGTTGCGACGCCTGCGGCGCGCAGGCGTACATCAAGGTCGAGATGCAGAACGGCGAGCTGCTGTTCTGCGCCCACCACGGGCGCAAGCACCAGGAGAAGCTCTCCGAGGTCGCACAGAGCTGGCACGACGAGAGCTCCCGCCTCCTCGTCGACACCCGCGACTGACGACCGGTCCCCCGACCTCACGAACGCCCCGCTCCGCGGGGCGTTCGTCGTCTGCGCCCTTGGCTGTCAGTCAGGCCGGCAGCGCCACGCCCGCAGCGCGGAGCTGGGCGCGGCGCGCCTCTTCGGCGTAGGCGTCGACGGCCGCGGTGCGCTCGCCCGGCTCGTACGCGACTCCGGCGCGGGTCGCCATCTCGGTCGCGATCGCGTCGGCCATGGCCGGGTTCTTCGCCAGGACCGGGCCGTGCAGGTGGGTGCCGAGCACCCAGCCCATGACCACGCCCTCCTGGCCGGCGTCGCGGCCGTTGCCGATGCCCGAGACGATCCGCCCGAGCGGTGACGCCTCGGCCTGCACGTAGTCGCGTGCGTGGTTCTCGAAGCCGACGAGGTGCCCGAACCGCGGCGACCGCACGACCAGGTCGCCGGTCGCGCGCGTGGCGCGCGGCACCGCGCGGCCCGGCAGCACCCCGAGTCCCTCGACGGTGCGGCCGTCAGCGGACTCCACGCCCCAGCTCAGCAGCTCCCAGCCGGTGCCGACCGACAGGATCGGCACCCCCTCGGTGCCCCATCGACGGAGCTCGTCATGCATGGTGAGCAGTCGCTCGCGCGCCGGTTCGAGCGTCGAGTCGTTGCCCGATCCGACGATCACGGCGTCGACCTGCTCGGGCAGCTCACTGCGATCTTCGACCGCGACGACCTGGGCCTCGTGCCCCGCCCACTGCAGCCGCCTGGCGAGCACCGCAGCGTTCTGCGCGTCGCCGTTGGTGTCGAGCAGGGACGGCACGAGCGTCACGATCGTGAAGGCCGAGGCGCGGTCGGTCATTGGTCGGCCCCCGTGAGTCCGAGATGGGCGCGCGTGCGGCGCATGGCGTCGGCCGTGAAGACGATCGTCTTCACGCCGCGCTGCGGCGCGGGCGCCGCGAGGAAGTCGTCGACGGCGCGCGCGAGGTCAGGTTCGACCCGATCGACCTCGACGCCGTCGTAGGCGAGCATGAGCGCCGCCTCGTGCGCCTTGGACCCGCTCACGATCGACACGCGGTCGAGCGCCGAGGCATCCGTGGGCCAGAAATAGGACGGGTCGCGCACGTCCGATCCGATCGCGAAGAGGATCTGCTCGGTGCCGCGCTCGATGCCGTCGACGTTGAGCTGATAGCTTGCCGGATTCTGCACGAGCACGAACTCGACCTCATGGCCGCGCACGGTGACGCGCTCGCCGCGGCCGAACACTGCGGGGATCGTGCTCAGGGCGGTCGCGGCGAGCTCGGAGTCGAACCGCGCGCCGAGCACGGCGCGCGCCGTCGCGTAGGCGGCGGCCGCGTCGACCGCGTAGTGGGTGCCGCGCGCGGGCAGGTCGACGGCGACGGATGCCCCGGCGTCGGCGAGTCTCGCACGGCGCCCCTCGACGTGCTCGACCACGACGCCGCTGCCCGGCGCCAGCCGTGAGCCGGCGGTCTCGGAGTAGCCGAGGCCGCGGGGCGAGGCATCCAGCACGTCTTGCGCGACGCCGTACCGGTGCACCGCGACGCCGGGCGCGAGGCGACCGGCCAGGCGCTCGAGCGCCGCGTCGTCGGCGTTGACCACGACGGCCTCACTCGCGCGTGCCGCGATCTTGCCGAGCATGTTCTCGACCATCTCGGAGTCGTGGAACCGGTCGATCTGATCGACCATGACGTTGGTGAGCGCGACGATGCGCGCGTCGACGCCGCGCATGACGACGGCGCCGTGCCCCTCGTCCATCTCGAGCACGGCCACGTCGCCCGGCACCCGTCCTCGCCAGTCGGCGCGCTCGAGCAGCGCCGAGGTCAGGCCCTGGCTGATGTTCGCGGTCGACGGGTTCGTGAACACGTCGTCGCCGTGCGCGCGCAGGATCGCGACGAGCATCTTCGTCGTCGTCGACTTGCCGCTCGACCCGGACACCACCACGAGTCCCTCCGGGAACCCGGACAGGGTGCGGGTGAGGTAGCCCGGCGCGATGCGGTTGACGACGAGGCCGGGCACGGCCGATCCCCCGCCCGGCTTGCGCAGCCGGGCGAGGAAGCGGACGAACCGGCCGACGAGGATCGCCGGCCCATAACGCACGGGCGGCCTACTCGAGGTAGTCGCGCAGCGACTGCGAGCGGGACGGGTGGCGGAGCTTCGCCATCGTCTTCGACTCGATCTGGCGGATCCGCTCGCGCGTCACGCCGAACGTGTCGCCGATCTGGTCGAGCGTCTTCGGCATGCCGTCGCCGAGCCCGAAGCGCATGCGGATGACGCCCGCCTCGCGCTCGCTCAGCGAGTCGAGCAGCGACTCGAGCTGCTTCTGCAGCATCGTGAAGCCGACCGCGTCGGCCGGGACGACGGCCTCGGTGTCCTCGATCAGGTCACCGAACTCGCTGTCGCCGTCCTCACCGAGCGGCGTGTGCAGCGAGATCGGCTCGCGACCGTATTTCTGCACCTCGATGACCTTCTCGGGGGTCATGTCGAGCTCGCGGCTCAGCTCCTCGGGCGTGGGCTCACGGCCGAGGTCCTGCAGCATCTGCCGCTGCACGCGGGCGAGCTTGTTGATGACCTCGACCATGTGCACGGGGATGCGGATCGTGCGGGCCTGGTCGGCCATCGCACGTGTGATCGCCTGCCGGATCCACCACGTGGCGTAGGTGGAGAACTTGAAGCCCTTGGTGTAGTCGAACTTCTCGACCGCACGGATGAGACCGAGGTTGCCCTCCTGGATCAGGTCGAGGAACTGCATGCCGCGGCCCGTGTAGCGCTTCGCGAGCGAGACCACGAGGCGCAGGTTCGCGCCGAGCAGGTGGCTCTTGGCGCGCTGGCCGTCCTTCGCGACCCACTGCAGCTCACGACCGAGCTGGGTGCGCTTCTCGGTGTCGCTCATGTGCGACAGCTTCTCTTCGGCGAACAGGCCGGCCTCGATGCGCATCGCGAGCTCGACCTCTTCGGCCGCGTTCAGCAGCGCGACCTTGCCGATCTGCTTGAGGTAGTCCTTGACCGGGTCGGCGGTCGCGCCGGTGATGGTCGCGGAGTAGACGGGGACCTCGTCCTCGTCGTCGGCCGCACGCAGCACGAGCGCGCCGGTCGGGTGCGGCTCGACCGGGATGGGAGCGGCCTCCTCGTCGCCCTCGTGCTCGTCGGTCTGGGCCTCGGTGGTCGTCTCGTCGCCCGTGGTCAGCGCCTCGTCGGGCTCGACCTCGTCGCCGTCCTCGTCTTCGGCGTCGGACTTCGCCTTGGCCTTCGTCTTCGCCTTCGTGGCCGTCTTCGCCGTCGCGGTGCGCGGGGTCTTCGACGCCGTCGTCCCCGCCTTCCCGGCGGTTCCCGCCTTCTTCGAAACGGCCTTCACCGTCTCGGCTGCCTCGGCCTCAGCCTTCGCCGCCGTTGCGGACTTCGTTGCCATGTTCGACCTCTCTTCACCATCGCGCGGTCGCTGCGCCCGGGCATTGGACGCACAGCATGCGGACCCGGTGTTTTCGGACACTATGAGGACCCATGTCAAGTCCACCGGGATATCGCGGTCGGGAAACCACGCGGTACGGACGAGAACGGGTCCTCAGTTTTCATTATACCAGCGCACGCCCCTTCGGTTGTGCGGGCCCGGCGCCCCTCGACGGGCGTCCCGCCGCAGCGCCGCGCGGCGCGGCGCGACCCACGCTCATGCAAGAACAACGATCACCGGCGGCCGGACATTCCCGCTCTGGGCCGGACAGCGCAGGTCGCGCGGAGCGCGCTTCGTGCTGTGCACCGTGCGCCGTGCGCCGTGCGCCGTGCCAGGCTCAGCCGCCGAGCGGCGTCTCGTCGTCCCGGCCGCGGCGGAACGCGAGGAAGTTCTCGAGCTCGGCGGCGATCTCGTCGGCCGAGGGCAGCTCACCGTCCTCGTCGGTGAGCGGCGACCGGAGGACGGTGTCCTCCATGTAGGAGTCGTGGCGTTCCTCGAGCGTGCCGACGAGCTTGGCGAGCTCGGCGTTCGTCGCCACCTGCTCGTCGATGCGTCCGCGGAACTCGCGCCCGCGTTCGCGCAGCGCGTCGGTCGGGAAGATACGCCCCGTGGCCGCGGTGATCGCCTCGAGCGCGCTGATCGCGGCCGACGGGTACTCGGTGTCGGAGAGGTAGTGCGGCACGAGCAGGACGAACCCGGTGACCGGCCGGTCGAGGGCCTGCAGCTGGTACTCGACCAGGTGCAGCGCGTTCGCGGGCGCCTCGGTGGTGGGCCGCCACACCGACATCGCGTCCGTCAGCTCGGGGCGGTTGCCGCTGACCGTGAGCGAGATCGGCCGGGTGTGCGGCACCGGCATCGGGATCGCGTTGACCCAGGTCAGGCTCGAGACGCCCAGCTCCTCGATGAGGCCGAGCACGGCGGCGCCGAAGCGATTCCACTGGAAGTCGGGCTCGTACCCCGTCAACAGCAGGAACTGCTGACCGATCTCGTCGCGCGCGAGCCGGAGCTGGAGCTTCGGCGGCCGGTAGTCGCCCAGGTGGTCGCCCTCGAACAGGATGATCGGACGGCGGGCCCGGTAGTCGAGCAGCTCGTCGGCGTCGAACAGCGCCACGAGCGTGGAATCGAGCGTCGAGAGCAGGTACTCGGTGGTCTGTGCGACCGCAGCGCCGGCGTCGGCGAACCCGGTGAGCCCGGCGACGAGCGGGAGCCCCTGGGGCACCGTGACGTCAGCGGTGAGCTCGTACAGGGATCGGGGATCGCGCATGCTTCAAGCGTACTGAGGCCGCGCGGGAGGTCGGGCGAATGCCGCCGCAGGCGCCTGTGCCGAGAGCGAACACCGTCCCGCGCTGAACGCATAGCATCGAGCCATGTCGATCCCCACGCTCGAGCTCAGCTCATCGCCCGTCTCCGAAAGCTCCGCCGACGTCCTGGTCGTGTTCGCCACGAGCGCTGACGACGGTCCGGCGCTCGTCGCGGCCACCGAGGCCGACTGGGTGGTCGGTCAGTTGAGCGCGCTCGGCGCCTCGGGGTCCGCGGAGGAGCTCACGCGTCTTCCGGGCCGCGAGGGCGGCGCGCGCGTCGTCCTGGTCGCCGGCGTAGGCGAGCGGGCGGATGCTCCGAGCCTCCGACTGGCCGCGGGCGCCGCGCTGCGCGGGCTGAACGACGCCCCGCGCGTGGCCCTCGACCTGGCGGGGCTTCCCGCCGAGGCCGTGGCCGCCGCGCTCGAGGGCGCGTCGCTCGGCGCGTACCGCTACAACGAGTACCGCTCGGAGCCGAAGCTCGGCGCCGAGCTGATCACGGCGCACACCGGGCACTCCGCCGAGTCGGTCGGCGTCGACCGGGTGCGGGTCGTCGCCGAGGCCGTCGCGCGCACGCGCGATCTCGTGAACGCCTCGCCGGCCGAGCTGTTCCCGGAGGCGTTCGCCGATCGCGCGGTGCAGCTCGCGGGCGACGCCGGGCTCGAGGTCCGGGTGTGGGATGACGCGGCGCTGCGCGCCGACGGCTTCGGCGGCCTGGTCGGCGTCGGGCAGGGGTCGTCGCGCGGTCCGCGGCTCGTGCGCATCGAGCACGCGCCGGAGGGCGCGACGTTCACGCTCGCGCTCGTGGGCAAAGGGATCACGTTCGACTCCGGCGGGCTCTCGCTCAAGCCCGGCGCGTCGATGGTCGGCATGAAGGGCGACATGGCGGGCGCGGCCGCGGTGCTCGAGACGATCGTGGCGCTCGCCCGGCTCGACGTGCCGGTCCGCGTCGTCGGGTGGCTGTGCCTCGCGGAGAACCTGCCCTCGGGCACCGCGCTCCGCCCGAACGACGTGCTGCGCATCCACGGCGGGAAGACGGTCGAGGTGCTCAACACGGACGCCGAGGGACGGCTCGTCATGGCCGACGCGCTCGACGCCGCGAGTGCCGAGCAGCCCGACGCGATCATCGACGTGGCGACGCTGACCGGCGCGCAGATCGTCGCGCTCGGCCATCGCATCAGCGGCCTTATGGGCGACACCGGCCTGGTCGAGCAGATCTCGCGCGCCGCAGAGGCCGTCGACGAGGCGGTCTGGCCGATGCCGCTGCCCGACCACCTCCGGCCGCTGCTGAAGTCCGAGGTCGCCGACCTCGTGAACACGAAACTCGGCACGGTCGTTCCCGGCATGCTGCTCGCCGGGGTCTTCCTGCGCGAGTTCGTCGGGCGCGACGCGAACGACACGCGCATCCCGTGGGCACATCTCGACATCGCCGGACCGGCCGATCACACCGGCGGCGGCTGGGGCTTCACGGTCCCCGGAGCGACCGGCGTCGCGGTGCGCACCCTCGTGCGCCTGGGCGAGGACCTCGCGGCCAGGTAGTAAGGTCGTGTGGGGCGAAATCACGTCCCAGCAGCCCGCGTCCGAGCACGATTCGGCGCGGTCCGTGCGGCAGGCCTGATCGCAAGGGAGATATCCGTTTGTCCGAGCAGAACTTTGACCTCGTCGTCCTCGGTGGCGGCAGCGGCGGGTACGCGGCGGCGCTTCGCGCCGCAGAGCTGGGCTCCACCGTCGCGCTGATCGAGAAGGACAAGCTCGGTGGCACGTGCCTGCACCGCGGCTGCATCCCGACGAAGGCCCTGCTGCACGCGGCCGAGATCGCCGACAACGCGCGCGAATCGGCGAAGTTCGGCGTTCAGGCGACGTTCCAGGGCATCGACATGGCGGGCGTCGCGACCTACCGCTCCGACATCATCACGAGCAAGTGGAAGGGTCTCCAGGGGCTCATCAAGGCTCGCAAGATCACGGTCGTCGAGGGCGAGGGCCGGCTCGTGGGCGGCACGACCGTCCAGGTCGGAGACGACCGGTACACGGGCAAAGACCTGGTGCTCGCGACGGGCTCGTACTCGCGCTCGCTTCCCGGCCTCGAGATCGGCGGCCGCGTCATCACGAGCGAGCAGGCACTCGAGCTCGACGTCGTCCCCGGCAAGGTCGCCGTGCTCGGTGGCGGCGTGATCGGCGTCGAGTTCGCGAGCGTCTGGAAGTCGTTCGGCGCCGACGTGACGATCGTCGAGGCGCTCCCCCACCTCGTGCCGAACGAGGAGGAGTCGATCTCCAAGCAGCTCGAGCGCGCCTTCCGCAAGCGGGGCATCGAGTACAAGCTGGGCGTCCGCTTCCAGAGCGTGACCCAGAACGATTCCGGCGTGGTCGTCACGCTCGAGAACGGCGACACCGTCGAGGCCGAGTACCTGCTGGTCGCGGTGGGCCGCGGGCCCTCGACCGCGAATCTCGGGTTCGAAGAGGCCGGGCTCACCATCGACCGCGGCTTCGTCATCACCGACGAGCGCCTGCGCACGAACCTGCCGAACGTGTACGCGGTCGGCGACATCGTGCCCGGTCTCCAGCTCGCACACCGCGGCTTCCAGCAGGGCATCTTCGTCGCAGAGGAGATCGCGGGCCTGAACCCGATCGTGGTCGAGGACGTCAACATCCCGAAGGTCACCTACTGCGACCCCGAGGTCGCGTCGGTCGGCTACACCGAGGCCCGCGCCGCCGAGAAGTTCGGCGCCGACCAGGTCTCCTCGTACGACTACAACCTCGCGGGCAACGGCAAGAGCCACATCCTCGAGACCAGCGGCTCCATCAAGGTCGTCCGTGTCAACGACGGCCCCGTGGTCGGCGTGCACATGATCGGCGCGCGTGTGGGCGAGCTCATCGGCGAGGCCCAGCTCGCCGTGAACTGGGAGGCGTACCCCGAGGACGTCGCACCGTTCATCCACGCCCACCCGACGCAGAACGAGGCGCTCGGCGAGGCCTTCCTGAAGCTCGCGGGCAAGCCGCTCCACGCGCTCTGAGCGCCAACACGACTGCAATAAGCTAGAACGCGTCCCACGCTGTGAAGGAGACAAGCGCATGAGCGAATCCGTCAGCCTCCCGGCACTCGGTGAGAGTGTCACTGAAGGCACGGTCACCCGCTGGCTGAAGAACGTCGGCGACCGTGTCGAGGTCGACGAGCCGCTGCTCGAGGTCTCGACCGACAAGGTCGACACCGAGATCCCCTCGCCGGTCGCCGGCGTCATCGAGGAGATCCTCGTCCAGGAGGACGAGACCGTCGAGGTCGGCACCGCACTGGTGACGATCGGCGACGGCTCGGGTGGCGGTGAGGCTCCCGCTGCTGAGGCTCCTGCTGCTGAGGCTCCTGCTGCTGAAGCCCCCGCCGAGCAGGCGCCCGCTGCCGAGGCCCCGGCTGCTGAGGCCCCGGCTGCTGAGGCCCCCGCTGAGGAGGCGCCCGCCGCCGAGGCGCCCGCGGCACCGGCTGCGGAAGCCGCGCCTGCCCAGGCAGCTCCCGCCGCGCCGGCGCCCGCACCAGCCCCGGCAGCTCCCGCGCCCGCTGCTGCCCCCGCTCCGGCGGCCCCCGCACCGGCCGCTGCTCCCGCAGCACCGGCACCCGCGGCCGCACCTGCACCCGCAGCACCGGCACCCGCGGCAGCACCGGCACCCGCGGCTGAGGCACCGTCCGGCGCACACGCAGGCGGCCCCGGCTATGTCACGCCGATCGTCCGCAAGCTCGCGAACGAACAGGGCGTCGACCTCGCCTCGGTCACCGGAACCGGCGTCGGCGGGCGAATCCGCAAGCAGGACGTGCTCCAGGCGCAGAGCGGCCAGGCCGCCCCTGCGGCTGCCCCGGCCCGACCGCAGCTGGAGACCTCTCCGCTGCGCGGCACGACGGTGCCCATGACCCGCCTCCGCAAGGTCGTCGCCGAGCGGGCGGTCGTCTCGATGCAGTCGACCGCGCAGCTCACCTCGGTCGTGGAGGTCGACGTGACGCGCGTCGCCCGCTTCCGCGACCAGGTCAAGGGCGACTTCCAGGCCAAGACCGGCAACAAGCTGTCGTTCCTGCCGTTCTTCGCGAAGGCCGCGGTCGAGGCGCTCAAGGCGTACCCGATCGTCAACTCGACGGTCGACGGCGACTCCATCGTCTACCCCGAGCGCGAGAACCTGAGCATCGCGGTCGACACCGAGCGCGGACTGCTCACGCCCGTCGTCCGCGACGCCGGTGAGCTCGACATCGCCGGGCTCGCGGCGCAGATCGCCGACCTCGCCGAGCGCACGCGGAACAACCAGCTGAAGCCGGACGAGCTCTCGGGCGGCACGTTCACGCTGACCAACACCGGGTCGCGCGGCGCCCTGTTCGACACGCCGGTGGTGTTCCTGCCGCAGACGGCGATCCTCGGCACGGGCATCGTGGTCAAGCGGCCCGTGGTCGTCAAGGCCGATGGCCAGGACACGATCGCGATCCGCTCGATGGTCTACCTCGCGCTGTCGTACGACCACCGCATCATCGACGGCGCCGACGCGGCGCGCTTCCTGACCGCGGTCAAGGACCGGCTCGAGCACGGTGACTTCGAGGCGGACCTCGGCATCTAGCCGAAGATCTCCCGCAGACGCCAGCCGGCCTCGCTCCTCATCACGAGGACCGAGGCCGGCGGTCGTTCGGGCGACCGGTAGGGCACCTGCACGAGCCACGCATCGCCCATCTCGCCAGTGGCCTTCGCGGACTCCACGTCGAACTCGGGCCGACCGTCGGGCGCGTTCCCATCGCGTGCGGTCGTCAGCGCGTCGCGGTCAGCGGATTCGAGGCCCGAGCCGGGCTGCACGACGTCGGCGAGGCACGCCGCGTCGAGATCGTCGAAGCACCGCGCGCGTTCGCGCAGGAGCTCGACGGTCGCGGCGATCGCCTCCGCCTCGGTCACGGCTGTGGCTGCCGGCGGGACACCGGTTTCAGGCACCGCCTCGGGTGCGCCGTCGGCCGAGCCCGGCGCGGGCGCGGTCACGGGCGGCGGTTTCGGTTCCAGAGCGCCGGAGCTCCCGCCCGCGTCCGAGTCGGTGCCCTCACCGCTCGTGCGCGTCGTGCCCGCCGAGCCGACCGCGGTGGATTCCCCGCCCGGCGGCACGAGCGTCAGCGCGAGCACCAGCGCGCCGCTGCCCGCGAGCCCGCCCACGAGCAGCACCGACCGCCGGCCGGCCAGCATGCGCTGGATCCGGCCGAGGAGGCCACCGCGTCGGGCCGAGCCCGAGCTCACGGCCGGCGCCTCCTCATCGGGCGGCAGCGCCTCGCCGATCACCGCGTCGAAGGATGCGAGCCCACGGGGCAGCCACCGACGTGCCGGTGGGGTGGTCGGACCGACGCTCACGCCACCGGTGCCGACCTCGACGTGGCCGCCGTCGGCGACCCGGTGCCGCCGGCCGCCCGTCGCAGGTGGCGCGAACGCACTGAGCCCGGTCGCGACGGGCGCCGGAGGCGCCACCGCGAACACCATGCGCTCGAGCTCCTCCGCGTGCAGGCGGAACGGTCGTGCCGCGAGCAGCTCGCCGATCAGGTGACGGATCGGATCGAGTGCACCCGGCGGGCGCGTGATCGCACGCATCTCGTCGACGAGTCGCGCGAGCGCCGCGTACGACTCGCGGACCAGCGCGGTGCGTGCGCCCGGCTCGGCGCCGGTCGGGTCGAGCCGGCGCAGGCCGCCCGTGCCGATCAGCCGTGGCCGCCCGGCCTCGTCGAACATCACATCCGACATCGCGAGCCGGATATGGGCGAACCCATGTCGTTCGAGCTCGTGCACGGCCACCACGATGGGCGCGAGCACGGTCACCGCCTCGCCCGCGGTGAGCCCGCCGCCGGTCGCGAGCGCCGCGAGCGTCGGACCGGTGAGCCGCTCCACGACCACGCACGTGCGACCGTCCTCGAGCGTCGCCAGGTCGAGCAGCGCGGGCAACGATGACGCGAGCGCCATCGCCTCGACCTCGGTCATGATCGCCTCGGCGTCGGCGTCGCGTTCGTAGACCCTCAGGGCCACGAGGCCGCGGTGCCCGGCCGTGTCGTCCTCGCCCGCCACGGCACGCCCGGTCACCGGCCCCGGCACGGCCGGCGCTTCCACCGCCCGCCCCGGCGGCTCCACGACGGCCGCGAGGTAGACGTCGGCCCGCTCCCCCGACGCGATGCGTCGCACGAGGCGGTAACCGGCCAGCCGGTCGGTTCCGTCGCGGGCCGAGCCTGCGCGCGGCGCCCCGGCGTCCGGGCCCGGCGAAGCGGGATCCGGTGGCGAGACTCGTTGGCTGCGGGAACGACGGCGCATGCCTTCGATCGTGCCCCGGCCCGAGGCATCCGGAGCCGTTCGCTCCCCGAACCGGGGAACGGCATCCTCCACAGGCCTCCTGTGGAGGATGCGTGCCGACCTAGACTGGGCGCCATGCTCGACTATGTCGTCACGGGGCTAAGCGCCAACTCCGTGCCGTACAGCGAGGGCCTCACCCTCCAGCGCGCCGTCCATCAGGCGGTGGTCGCGGGTTCCTCCCCCGACACCGTCATCCTCCTCGAACACGAGCCCGTGTACACCGCGGGCCGTCGCACCGCTCCCGACGAACGCCCGACCGACGGCACCCCCGTCGTCGACGTGGATCGTGGCGGCAAGCTCACCTGGCACGGTCCGGGGCAGCTCGTCGGCTACCCGATCCTGCGGCTTGCCGAACCGATCGACGTCGTCGGGTACGTCCGCCGGCTGGAGACCGTCCTGATCGGCGTGCTCGCCGACCTCGGCATCGAGGGGCGGCAGATCGCGGGCCGCTCTGGAGTCTGGGTCGACGATCCCGTCGCGGCGAAGATCGCCGCCATCGGCATCAGGGTCGCCGAGGGCGTGACCACGCACGGCTTCGCCCTGAACTGCTCGAACGCGATCGAGCCGTACGAGCGGATCGTCGCATGCGGCATCCGCGACGCGGGCGTGACCACGATCTCGCGCATGCTCGGCCGCGTCGTGGAGCCGGCCGACCTCGTCGCGCCCCTGCGACGCCGGTTCGACGCCGAGTTCGCGGGCGTCGCCGCGTGAGCGCGGCGCCGGAGGGGCGGCGGATGCTTCGCCTCGAGGTCCGCAACGCCCAGACGCCCATCGAACGCAAGCCCGAGTGGATCAAGACCAGGGCGAAGCTGGGTCCCGAATACCGCGCCCTGCAGTCGCTGGTGAAGTCCGAGGACCTGCACACGGTCTGTCAGGAGGCCGGCTGTCCGAACATCTACGAGTGCTGGGAGGACCGCGAGGCGACGTTCCTGATCGGCGGATCGCAGTGCACCCGCCGCTGCGACTTCTGCCAGATCGACACGGGAAAGCCGGCCGAGTACGACGTCGACGAACCGCGTCGCGTCGCCGAGTCGGTCGAGCGGATGCAGCTGCGCTACGCGACGGTCACGGGCGTCGCACGCGACGACCTCCCCGACGAGGGCGCGTGGCTCTATGCCGAGACGATCCGTGAGATCCACGGAAGATCGCCCGGCACCGGCGTGGAGATCCTCGTGCCCGACTTCTCCGGCCGGCCCGAGCATCTCGCCGAGGTGTGCTCGGCCGCGCCCGAGGTGTTCGCCCACAACGTCGAGACGGTGCCGCGCATCTTCAAACGGATCCGGCCCGCGTTCCGGTACGAGCGCTCGCTCGGCGTGCTCACGGCGGCCCGCGAGGCCGGCTTGATCACGAAATCGAACCTGATCCTCGGCATGGGCGAGGAGCGTGGCGAGATCTCGCAGGCGCTCCGCGACCTGCACGAGGCCGGCACCGACCTGGTGACGATCACGCAGTACCTGCGGCCGAGCCCGCGCCACCTGCCGGTGGCCCGGTGGGCGCGGCCCGAGGAGTTCGTCGAGCTCAAGGCCGAGGCCGAGGAGATCGGGTTCCTCGGAGTGCTCGCGGGGCCGCTCGTGCGGTCGTCGTACCGGGCCGGGCGGCTGTGGGCGCAGTCGATGCGCTCGAAGGGCCGGGTCATCCCCGACGAGCTCCTGCACCTCAGCGACCCGTCGCTCGGGTTCGAGCAGGCCGTGGGCTGAGGCATCCGTCACCCGCCCGGCGCGGGCGCGTCGACGGCGCGCCCGCGCCGGGCCGGAACGCGGTCGGAACGGTCCATCATCGCCGGTATCCTGGACCCTATGGCACGCACCAAGGACCGCTCGTCCGCCCCGAAGGAGCCCGGCCGCCTCAAGCAGATGTGGCAGGTCTTCCAGATGACCCGCCGGTACGACACGACGGCTCCCTGGTTGATGCTCCTCGCGTTCCTCGCGCCCGTCATCCTCGCGCTCGCGCTCGCGCTGTGGCTGAGCGGCGGCAACGGGTTCACCATCGCGCTGTGGGTCGTCGCCGGTGCGCTGGCCGGGTTGCTGCTCGCGATGATCATCCTCGGCCGCCGGGCGGAGCGTGCGGCGTACTCGCAGATCGACGGCCAGCCCGGCGCCGTCGGAGCGGTGCTCAGGAGCGGCCTGCGCGGCGGCTGGGTCGGCAACGAGATGCCCGTGGCCGTCAACGGCAAGACGCAGGACGCGGTGTACCGTGCGGTCGGCCGCGGCGGCATCGTGCTGATCGGCGAGGGCGACCCGTCGCGCTCCGAGCGCATGCTGAAAGACGAGGAGCGCAAGGTCGCGCGCGTGCTGCCGAACGTGCCGATCCGCTTGCTCACCGTGGGGCACGGCGACGACTCGGTCGAACTGCACCGGCTCGGCGCGACGCTGCGCAAGTCGAAGAAGGTGCTCACCAAGCCCGAGGTGCTCGCGGTGTCGAACCGTCTCAACTCGCTGCAGAACTCGCTGCCGATCCCGAAGGGCATCGACCCGATGAAGGTCCGCGCGCAGCGCGGCCGCATGCGCTGAACCCGCGAACCTGCTCGTCAGGAGCGGATGACGAGCGTGCCGGCGATCTTGTCGTGCAGGCCACGCTGGTCGGCGTCCCACACGAGCGCGGGGATCACGATCGCCAGCAGCAGACTGCGCACCACCGGCCGCCAGAGCCCGATCCAGCCGCCCATCAGCGGGACCACGTTCAGGCCGACGAGCCGGTGCCCGACGCTGCCGCCGATCGTCGGGATGAACACGATCTGCATGACGACGAACACCCCGAGCGTGACCCACGCGTGCAGCGGCGACTCGTAGGGGACGAAGAACATCGCGACCAGGAGCGCGATCGCCCAGTCGATCGCGAGCCCGCCGATGCGACGGCCGACCCGGCCGATCGATCCCCGGCCGTTCGCGGGAAGGCCGAGACGCTCACCGGGCCACCGGTTGGGCTCGACCCCGCCGATCTGGGACGCGGGCTCGTTCGGATCGCGGGGGGCTTGGGGCATCCGTCGATTCTACCGACCCCGGGTCGCGTAACATGGCCGAAACATTCGCGTCATGGCCGGGAAACGGCTGCCCGTTAGCGTCGGAGGAGCCTCTGCAAGGCCCCGCCGATCCCCCACCGCTTGGAGCGTCGTCACCATGTTCAAAGATTCGTCCGAAGTCCTCACCTTCATCCAAGAGACGGACGTCAAGTTCCTCGACATCCGGTTCACCGACCTCCCGGGCGTGCAGCAGCACTTCAACATCCCGGCGTCGACGGTCGATGAGGAGTTCTTCACGGTCGGTCAGCTGTTCGACGGCTCCTCGATCCGCGGCTTCGCGAACATCCACGAGTCCGACATGCAGCTCATCCCCGACGTGACGACGGCATACATCGACCCGTTCCGCGTCGAGCGCACGCTCATCATGGTGTTCGACATCTATAACCCGCGCAACGGCGAGATCTACGCGAAGGACCCGCGACAGGTCGCGAAGAAGGCCGAGAAGTACCTCGCGTCGACCGGCATCGCCGACACCGCGTTCTTCGCTCCCGAGGCCGAGTTCTACATCTTCGACGACGTCCGCTACGAGGTCACCCAGAACGGCAGCTTCTACTCGGTCGACTCCGAGGAGGGCGCCTGGAACACGGGCCGCAAGGAAGAGGGCGGAAACCTCGCCAACAAGACCCCCTTCAAGGGCGGCTACTTCCCCGTCTCGCCGGTCGACAAGCAGGCCGACCTGCGCGACGACATCTCGCTGAAGCTCATCGACGCCGGGCTCATCCTCGAGCGCGCGCACCACGAGGTGGGCACGGGCGGCCAGGCCGAGATCAACTACCGCTTCGACACGATGGTGCACGCGGCCGACGACATCCTCAAGTTCAAGTACATCGTGAAGAACACGGCCGAGCAGTGGGGCAAGACGGCCACGTTCATGCCGAAGCCGCTGTTCGGCGACAACGGGTCGGGCATGCACACCCACCAGTCGCTGTGGAACGACGGCAAGCCGCTCTTCTACGACGAGGCGGGCTACGGCGGTCTCTCGGACATCGCCCGCTGGTACATCGGCGGCATCCTCAAGCACGCACCCGCGCTGCTCGCGTTCACCAACCCGACCGTGAACTCGTACCACCGTCTCGTGCCCGGCTTCGAGGCCCCGGTCAACCTGGTCTACTCGGCGGGCAACCGTTCGGCCGCGATCCGCATCCCGATCACGGGCACCAACCCGAAGGCCAAGCGCATCGAGTTCCGCGCGCCGGATGCCTCGGGCAACCCGTACCTCGCGTTCGCCGCGCAGCTCATGGCCGGCCTCGACGGCATCAAGAACCGCATCGAGCCGCACGAGCCGGTCGACAAGGACCTGTACGAGCTTCCGGCCGAAGAGGCCAAGTCGATCCCGCAGGTGCCGGGCTCGCTCGACCTCGTGCTCGACGCGCTCGAGGCCGACCACGACTTCCTCCTCGAGGGCGGCGTGTTCACCAAGGAGCTCATCGAGACCTGGATCGACTACAAGCGCGAGAAGGAGCTCAAGCCGCTCGCGCAGCGCCCCCACCCCTTCGAGTTCGAGCTGTACTACGGGGTCTGACGCCCCTGCACTGTGACCGCCCGGGCACCGGCTTCCGCCGGTGCCCGGGCGGTTTCGCGTGAGCGTCTACTTCTGAGCCCGCCGCACGGCGACCAGCTGTGCGGCGCTGCCGAGGATCGCCGGGATCAGGGCCGCGACCGAGACGGCCGGCATGCCGGCGATGACGAAGCCGATCGCGACGATCATGCCCGTCATCGCGAGCGAGTAGGCTCCGATGACGCCGAAACGCACCGCGAAGGCTTCGGCACTGCTCAGGCGTGCGATCGAACCCGAGTACCGATCCTGTGACCGCAAGTGCGAGTCGAGGAGCCGTTCCGCGGCACCGGGGACGATCTCCTCGAAGCCACGTAGCATGGCCGGCGGTGGCAGTGGCCCGCTGGAGATCTGCGTTACCTGGATGAGTCCGCTTCGCTCTCGTCCTCGCTCCACGCTCCGGGCGTGTAGGGCTGCCGGGTCGACGTCAGGAGCCGCTCGATCTCCAATCGCATCTCCGTCGCTCTGGTCCGGTCGCCGGTCAGACCCACGTACGCTCCGTGCAGGAGGCCTCGAGTCACCGCTTTGGTCATGGTGTCCATGGTTCACAACGCCCTTCGATTCTCGGCACGAGTGGGTTCGGAGAGATCAGTGTATATTACCATCTCATCGCTCGCTCACCCCGGAACCGTCGTGACACCACGTCGTCGCATCGCGAGGGCCGCCCGGACCGTGGCGACGAGCACGAGCGCGGTGAATCCCACCAGCACGGGCACGAGTGGCGCCACGACCAGCACGGCGCCCAGCACGAGCACCGGGAGCGCGACGCCCGAGTACGCGATCAGGAAGAGCAGGGCGAGAGTCTCGCCGCGACGCTGCGGGTCCGCGACCGCGCCGGCCGTCGCGACCGCGGACTTGAACAGGATGCCGACGCCGAGCCCGGCGAGCACGCCGCCGCCGATGAAGACCGCGAGCACCGAGGTCACCGCACCGACGCCGACGCCCACGAGCCCCGCACCGCACGCACCCGCCGCGAGCAGCAGTTGCGTCCGCAGACCGAGCGCACCCAGGGCGAGCTGTCCGAACGCGGACGCCCCGAAGATCGCGAACGTCACGGCACCGGCGACGAGGTGGTCGCCCTCGTCGAACGTGTCGACGAGGAACGTCGGCGTGAGCGCGGACAGCAGACCGAACACCGCGAAGCCGGCGAACGCGCCGAACGCGGCCGACCGGAACGCCGACCGTGCGGCGGGCGGGACCGAGAGCCGCTGCGGACGGTAGCCCACCCGCGACACCGGGCGGACGACCGTCTCAGGCACGAGCATCACCACGAGGGCGATCACGAGGAGCAGCACCAGGAACACCACATGCGGCACGACCAGCGGAGCCGGCAGCGTCTCGGCGAGGATCCCGCCGATGAGCGGACCCAGCGCCAATCCACCGAGGTTGGCGGCGCTCGCGATCGACGCCGCGAAGACGGGCGACTCCCCCGGTCTCGCTGCGGCGCGGAGCTCGCCGAGGTAGGCGGTCGCGGTCGCGGTGAACAGACCGATGCTCATGCCGTTCACCAGCCGGGCGAGGGTGAGCCCGGCGACGTCGAGTTGCCAGATCAGGAACATGACCGCCGAGGCCCCGGCCACCAGTGCGGCGATCACGAGGATCCTCCGGCGGCCCACCCGGTCGCTCAGGTGCCCCGCCAGGTACAGCGACACCATCACCCCGAACGCGTACGCCGCGAAGATGACGGTGATCACCGACTCCGGAAACCGGTCGGCGCGCTCGTAGAGCGGATACAGCGGCGTCGGCACCGTCGAGTACGACATGAACAGCAGGAACCCGGCCGCGACGACCCAGAACCCGCGCCCATGCCCGATGCCCACGCGCTCATTCTGTTCCCGCGGCCGCAGTTCCGGCCACCCCGGTCACTCCCAGCGGAAGAGCAGCCCGGCGACGACCGCACCGACGACCACGGAGACACCCAGGCTCAGCACCGAGGCGAGCTCGACCTGCACTCCCGCCCACGCCGCGGAGAGGGCGTCGACCGCGGCGCCGAAGGGCAGCCAGCCGCCGAGCACGGCGAGCGGTTCGGGAAGCGAGTCCTGCCCGCCGAACATGCCGCCGAGTGCGCCGAGCGCGAAGAACGCGATGAGCCCGATCGCCACGGCCGAGTTCGGCGTGGGCGCGATCGCGGCCACGATCATCCCGACGCTGTACATGGCGGTGATCGCGAGGACGCCGACGCCGATGGCGACGCCGAGATCGACGGGCGGGTTCGCACCGAAGAACAGCCCGGCGACCGTGAGCGCGAGGGCGATCCCCAGCACCGCCTGGATGACGCTCACGACGACCTGTGCGACGAGCACCATCGCTGGCGACGCCGGAGTGACGGCGAGGCGTCGGAGGATCCCGCTCCGACGGTAGTACGCGAGGAAGCTCGGCATGTTGATGATGCCGATCGTCGCGATGACCATCACGAGCACGAGCGGCACGACGAACAGGTCGAGCGCGGTGCGGCCGTTCACGATCACCTGCTCCCCCGCGCCCTGGGCGCTCATGATCAGGATGAGCAGCGGAAGGCCGAGCGGCACGACCAGTCCGGCGGTGTCGCGCGCGGTCATCTTCGCCTCGCAGACGATCATGATCAGCATCGACCGCATGCCGGGCCGGCGGGCCTCGATCACGGCGCTCATGCGGCATCCTCCAGATCCTTGCCGGTCAACGCGACGAACGCGTCGTCGAGGGTGTCGACGCCCGCCCGCTCGACGAGGCCCTCGGGCGTGTCGACCGCGATCACGCGACCCGCGTCGAGCAGTGCGAGCCGGTCGCAGAGCCGCTCGACCTCCTCCATCGCGTGACTGACCAGCAGGACCGTCACACCATCCGCCTTGAGCTGCTCGATCGTGCCCCACATGCGGCGCCGCGTCTTGGGGTCGAGACCGGTGGTCAGCTCGTCCAGGATCAGCACCCGCGGCCGGCCCGCGAGCGCGAGCGCGATGGAGACGCGTTGCTGCTGGCCGCCCGAGAGCTTCTCGAAGCGGATGTGTCGTTGCTCCTCGAGCGCGACCATGTCGAGCAGCTCGTCCGAGGACCGCGGATCCGGGTAGAAGCTCCGATACAGCTCGAGGAGCTCCTCCACGCGCAACGCACCGTGCAGGTACGCCTGTTGGAGCTGCACGCCGAGCACCTGACGCACCCGGGCCCGATCACGGCGCGGATCAAGCCCGAGCACCCGGACCTCGCCGCGGTCGGGCGAACGGAGGCCCGCGATCATCTCGACGGTCGTCGTCTTCCCCGCGCCGTTCGCCCCGAGGACCCCGAAGGTCTCGCCGGCCTCGACCCGGAGGCTGACGTCGGCGACCGCGACCTTCTGCCGGTAGTGCTTCGCGAACCCCTCGGCGAGGATCGCGGGTTCAGTCGTGTCCATGGCTTCACGGTATGGATCGGCACCACCCGTCCGCGCGTGCGGATCGTCACGATCCCGGCCCATGACTTTCGGCACACGGACCGTCGCCGGCGTCCTCATAGAGTGGAGGGATGCGGCGGATCGGGACGGATGCGTGGGCGGGGCTCGCGATGCTCGCGATCTCGATCGGCGTGGCCGCGCCCGCGTTGTTCGGCGCGATCGAGCCCGTGATCGCGCGCGGACTCTGGGTCGTGCTGTTCGCCCTGTTCCTCGCGTCGATCCTCATCGCGACCGCGGCGCCGACGTCGAAGCTGCTCCGGTACGGCGGCTTCGCCGTCGCGGTGGTCGCCGCCTGGACGCTCGTCCTCACCGCGCAGGCGACGGGGCTGCTCCTCGTCCTGCTCGTCATCACCGCGGCGACGAGCGTCTACATCGTCCCGCTCTGGATGGGGCTCGTGGTCGTCGCGCTCAACACCGGGGTCGTCCTCGCCGTGACCGTGCCGAACGCGGTCAACGTCACCGAGAGCGTCATCCTCACCGGGTTCTACCTGCTCATCCAGCTGGCGACCCTGCTCAGCTCCGCGACGCTGATCCGGGAACAGCGGATGCGCCGTGAGCTGGCCGAGGCACACGTCGAGCTCCGGGCCGCGAGCGTCATGCTCTCGGAGTCGGCACGCACCGCGGAGCGACTGCGGATCTCGCGCGAGCTGCACGACCTCATCGGGCACCAGCTCACCGTGCTCACCCTCGAGCTCGAGACCGCGCGTCACGTCGACGGCGAGGACGCCCGGGGCCACCTCGACCGCGCCGACCGGGTCGCGCGCGAGCTGCTGCGCGACGTGCGCCGGACCGTCGGCCAGCTCCGCAGCGAGGGGCCCGACCTCGAGCACGCGCTCCGGCAGATGACCTCCGAGCTGCCCGGGCTCGCGGTCACCATCGACGTCGACCCGCAGCTGCGGATCGGCGAGGCGCAGAGCGCAGCTCTCGTGCGTGCCGCGCAGGAGATCGTCACCAACACGCTCCGTCACGCCGAGGCCCGCGAGCTCTGGATCGAGGTCCGCTCGGAGCAGGACGCCGTTGCGCTGCGCGCGCAAGACGACGGGCGAGGCGCGCCTGACGTCGTGTTCGGCAACGGACTCGAGGGGTTGCGCGAGCGGCTCGCCGAGCTCGGCGGCGAGATCTCGGTCGACGGTCGGCGCGGCTTCGCGGTCGCAGCCAGGGTGCCCGCATCATGACGCGCGTGGTCATCGTCGACGACCAGGCGCTCATCCGTCAGGGCATCGCCGGCCTGCTCGCAGTCGCCGGGATCGAGGTCGTCGGCGAGGCCGACGACGGCCGGACGGCGCTCGAGCTGATCGCGACCACGGACCCGGATGTGGTCATCCTCGACATGCGGATGCCCCGCTTCGACGGCGTCTGGACGCTGCAGGAGCTGCAGCGGCTGGGCAGCGAGATCCCCGTCCTGGTGCTGACCACGTTCGACGACGACCTGCTCGTCCTCGATGCGCTGCGCGCCGGGGCCCGCGGCTACCTGCTGAAGGACGTCACGCTCGAGCAGCTCACGCACGCGGTCGACACCCTCGCCGAGGGCGGCACGCTCATCGCTCCGGCGCTCACCGACCGGCTCCTGCGCGCGATCCGTTCAGGTCCGTCACCGGTCGCCGCCGACGCTCCGGCGGCGCAACCGCTCACCGACCGCGAGCTCGACGTCCTGCGCCTGATCGCATCGGGGTATCCGAATCGTCAGATCGCCGACGCCCTGTTCATCGCCGAGGGGACCGTGAAGAACCACATCTCGGTCATTCTCACCAAGCTCTCCGCGCGCGACCGCACCAACGCGGTCCTCCGCGCGCTGCACGAGGGCATCCTGAGCTGATCCGAGCGGGTGCGCGCGCTCAGCGCGTCGGCTCACGGCGCGACTCGACGCCGTAGAACCCGCGCTCGAACACGGCGCGCGCCCGGCGGGTGGCCGCGAGGTAGTCGTCCTCGAGCGCACTCGCCGAGCCTGGCGGATAGCCCATGATGCGAGCGACGCCCTCGAGCTGGGCGCGTTCGACCGGCAGGACGTCGGTCGTCTTGTCGAGCCAGAGCGTCAGCGCGGAGCGCGCGCGGGACGCGATGATCCAGGCCGCGCGCAGCGTCTCGGCATCCTCCGCCTCGATCAGCCCGGCGTCGACCGCGTGCGCGAGCGCGTCGAGCGTCGACGTCGTGCGCAGTGCGGGCACCTCGGCGGCGTGCTGCAATTGCACGAGCTGCACGTACCACTCCACGTCGGAGAGCGAGCCGCGGCCGAGCTTGAGGTGTCGTGCGGGGTCGGCGCCCTGCGGAAGACGCTCGTTCTCGACCCGCGCCTTGATGCGCTTCACCTCGCGGACGTCGCGCTCCGAGATCGACGGCGGGTAGCGCACCGTGTCGGCGAGCTCCCGGAAGGCCTCGAGCAGCGAGGCGTCACCGGCCACCCCGCGCGCCCGCAGCAGTGCCTGCGCTTCCCAGGTGAGCGACCAGCGCGCGTAATACGCGCGGTACGCGTCGAGCGAGCGCACGATCACGCCGTTGCGCCCCTCGGGCCGGAGGCCCGCGTCGAGGTCGAACGGGAGTCGCGCGTCCTCGGTGAGCCGCACGAGCTCGGAGACGATCCGTTGTGCGCGCGGGTGCGCGCCATCCGCGTCATCGCCCGTGGCACGGTACACGTACATGATGTCCGCATCGGACCCGATGCCGAGCTCGCGCCCGCCGAACCGCCCCATGCCGATCACGGCGAACTCGATGCCGTCCGGATTCGCCGCGCGGATCGCCTCGACGACACCCGCGATGTGGTTCTCGGCGACGTCGCTGAGCCCGTGCCCCAGCTCTTCGATGCTGCATACGTCGAGGATGCCGGCCAGGGCGAGCCGGAGCACCTCGCGGCGCCGCATCGCGCGCATGACCTTCGCCGCGGCGTCGGGGGTCGTGTGCCGCGCGAGCACCGCGCGCGTCTCGTCCCGCAGCGCGGCGAGACTCCGCGGCCGCAGTTCGTCGAGGTCTTCGAGCCACGCGACCGCCTCGGGCGTGCACTCGAGCAGCTCGCCGACGAACCGCGAGCCGGCGAGCACGCGCGTGAGCCGCATGGCCGCGTCGGACGAGTCGCGCAGCAGCCCGAGGTACCAGTGCGTGCCGCCGAGCGCGTCGCTCAGCCGCCGGAACGCGAGCAGCCCGTAGTCGGGATCGGCGCCCTCGGCGAACCACGACATGAGCACGGGCATGAGATGCCGCTGGATGGTCGCCCGCCGGGAGACGCCCGCCGTCAGGGCGCCGATGTGCGCGAGCGCGCCCCGCGGGTCACGGAAGCCGATCGCCGCGAGCCGGGCCTCGGCCTGTGCGCTCGTGAGCTCGAGCCCGCTCGCGGGCAGTGCCGCGACCGCCGACAGCAGCGGCCGGTAGAACAGCCGCTCGTGCAGCCCGCGCACGCGTTGCCGAGTGGCCTGCCAGGCGAGCGTCAGCTCGGCGGCATTGCGTCCGAGCCCTGAGGCCCGGGCGAGCACGCGCCGTTCGGCATCCGTGCCCGGCATGAGATGCGTGCGGCGCAGCCGGGACAGCTGGATGCGATGTTCGAGCACCCGGAGCATGCGATAGTCGAGGCTGAACTCGGCCGCCTCCTCCCGCCCCACATACCCCTCGGCCGCGAGGGCTGCGAGCGCCGGGAGGGTGCCCCGTTGCCGGATCGAGTCATCGGATGCCCCGTGCACGAGTTGCAGCAACTGCACCGTGAACTCGATGTCCCGGAGCCCTCCGGGGCCGAGCTTCAGCTGGACATCCACCTCGTCGGCGGGGATGTGCGCCGTCACCCGCTCGCGCATGCGCTGCACCGACTCGACGAAGCCGTCCTGGGACGAGCTCGCCCACACCTTCGGACCGACCGCCGCGGTGTACCGGTCGCCGAGGTCACGGTCGCCCGCGAGCGGGCGAGCCTTCAGCAGGGCCTGGAACTCCCAGCCCTTGGCCCACCGGTCGTAGTACTGCACGTGCGACTCGAGCGTGCGCACGAGCGCGCCGTCCTTGCCCTCGGGTCGCAGGTTGGGGTCCACCTCCCAGAGCGGCGGCTCGATGCCAGGCTCCCCGATGATGCGCTGCGTCAGCATGGCGAGCCTGGTCGCGATCTCGATCGCCCGGCCGGTCGGCACGGCCTCCTCGTCGACCGACTCCCCCACGTAGATCACATCGACGTCGCTCACGTAGTTCAGCTCGCGCGCGCCCGCCTTCCCCATGCCGATGACCGCGAGCCGGGTCGCCTCGACCTCCTCGGCGGGGAAGACTCCCGGTGCCGCGGGCTCGCCGGGCGCTCGCGAGACCGCGGTACGCGCCAGGTGCAGCGCGGCGTCGAGCGTCGCACCCGCGAGGTCGGCGAGCCCTTCGGCGACCGTGTCGACCGCCTCGATCGCGCTCGGACGGGTGAGGTCCCACACCGCGAGCCGGGCGAGCAGTCGCCGGTACCTGGTGCGCAGCGCGCGGGTCGCGCGGTCGAGGTCGACACCGTCGCCATTCGCCTCGGCGACCGCTTCCGTGAGCCGCGCCGTCGCATCGGCTTGCGGCTCGGGGGCCGACGGCTCGGCCGCCAGCACCGCGAGCTCGCTCGGATGCCGCTCGAAGAAGTCCGCGAGCCCGCGCGAGGCACCCGCCACGCGGGCGAGACGTTCCGCCGCTCGTGCATCGGGGAGGAGCCGGTCGATCTCGTCGGGCGCGCGCTCACGCAGACGTACGCAGGTCGCGAGCGCCGCGTCGGGGTCCGCGGCGACCGCGAAGACCGCGATCAGCCCGTCGGGATCCACTCCGCCGGCCTCCGCGAGCGTGCCGAGTGTGGCCGACGCCCGGTCGAGATCGTCGAACCCGGCGCGCGCCAGCGCGCCGAGCAGGCTGGTCCGACGAGACATCCGCGCTTCGATCTATAGGATCTCGAGGTTCCGCTGCAGCTCGAAGGGGGTGACCTGCGCGCGGTAGTCGCGCCACTCGGCGCGCTTGTTCGCGAGGACGAAGCTGAAGACCTCTTCACCGAGCGTCTCGGCGACGAGCTCCGACTCCTCCATGAACTCGATCGCGTGGTCGAGGCTCGCGGGCAGCGGGTCGTACCCGAGCGCACGGCGCTCGCTGTCGCTCAACGTCCAGACGTTGTCTTCGGCCTCGGGCGGGAGCTCGTAGCCCTCTTCGATGCCCTTGAGCCCCGCGGCGAGCAGCAGCGAGAACGCGAGATACGGGTTCGCCGCCGAGTCGATCGCCCGGTACTCGACGCGCGCGCTCTGCCCCTTGTTGGGCTTGTACAGCGGCACGCGGACGAGTGCCGACCGGTTGTTGTGCCCCCAGCACACGAAGCTCGGCGCCTCGTCGCCGCCCCAGATGCGCTTGTACGAGTTCACGAACTGGTTCGTGACGGCCGAGATCTCGCGCGAGTGCCGCAGGAGCCCCGCGATGAACTGGCGACCGATCTTCGACAGCTGATACTGCGCCCCGGCCTCGTAGAAGGCGTTGGCGTCCCCCTCGAACAGCGACAGGTGGGTGTGCATGCCGCTGCCGGGATAGTCGGAGAACGGCTTGGGCATGAACGTCGCGTACACGCCCTGCTCGATGGCCACCTCTTTCACGACGGTGCGGAACGTCATGATGTTGTCGGCCGTGGTCAGCGCGTCGGCATAGCGCAGGTCGATCTCGTTCTGACCGGGGCCTGCCTCGTGGTGGCTGAACTCGACCGAGATGCCGAGGTCTTCGAGCATGCGCACCGATCGGCGCCGGAAGTCGTGCGCGGTGCCGCCCGGCACGTTGTCGAAGTACCCCGCGGAGTCGACCGGCTTCGGCCCTTCTGGCCCGTATTTCGACGACTTCAGCAGGTAGAACTCGATCTCGGGGTGGGTGTAGAACGTGAAGCCGCGATCGGCCGCGCGCGCGAGGGTGCGCTTCAGCACGTTCCGAGGGTCGGCCACGGCCGGTTCACCGTCGGGTGTGGTGATGTCGCAGAACATGCGCCCGGTCGGGTCGATCTCGCCGCGCCAGGGCAGGGTCTGGAACGTCGTCGGGTCCGGGTACGCGAGCAGGTCGGACTCGTAGGTCCGGCTGAGTCCCTCGATCGCGGACCCGTCGAAGCCGATGCCCTCCCCGAACGCGCCCTCGACCTCTGCGGGTGCGATCGCGACCGATTTCAGGGTGCCGACGACGTCCGTGAACCAGAGTCGGACGAACTTGACGCCTCGCTCCTCGATGGTCCGGAGCACGAAGTCCCGCTGCTTGTCCATGCACACCCTTCCTCGCTCGTTTCAGCGTACTGGCTCGCGGACGCACGGGACGCACCGGCCCGGGCCGAGGCGGTCGCCGGGCCCCTCCGGCCCACGCCGGAGGCATCCGCCCGTATGCGAGACTGTGGAAATGCCTCCTGAGTCGAATCCCGTCAACGCCGACGCCACCGCCCAGCAGGGCGGCGAACAGACCCCATACGGGGGCGCGGCGGCCCCGGCCGGGCCGAAACGGGTGCGCACTCGGCACTTCCAGAACGCCAAGCGCGACGGCATCAAGATCACCGGGCTCACGAGCTACGACCAGCTGACCGCCCGCATCTTCGACGAGGCGGGCATCGACTTCCTGCTCGTCGGCGATTCCGCGGGCAACACCGTGCTCGGCTACGACACCACGCTGCCCGTGACGGTCGACGAGCTCATCCCGCTCACGCGCGCCGTGGCCGGCGCGGTGAGCCGGGCGTTCGTCGTCGCCGATATGCCGTTCGGGTCATATGAGAACGGGCCGGAGGACGCGCTGCACACCGCGATCCGGTTCATGAAGGAGACCGGCGCGCACGCCGTCAAGCTCGAGGGCGGCGAACGCAGCCAGAAGCAGATCCGCCGCATCGTGCAGGCCGGCATCCCGGTCATGGGCCACGTCGGGTTCACCCCGCAGAGCGAGCACGGGCTGGGCGGCCATCTGATCCAGGGCCGCGGCGAGGGCCTCGAACAGCTGCTGGCCGACGCCGTCGCCGTCCAGGAGGCCGGCGCATTCGCCGTCGTGCTCGAGATGGTGCCCGCCGAGGCCGCCAAGCAGGTCACCGAGCGGCTCAGCATTCCGACGATCAGCGTCGGCGGCGGGCCGCACTGCGACGGGCAGCTGCTCGTCTGGACCGACTGGGCCGGGCTCACGACGGGCCGGATCCCGAAGTTCGTCAAGCAGTACGCGAACCTCGCCGGCATCCTGGGCGAGGCCGCGAGGACGTGGGTCGCCGACGTCGCAAGCGGAACCTACCCCGACGCCGAGCACTCGTACGAGTGATCCGCGCAGCCGGGGCCTGCCTCGGACTGCCCGCCTGGAACCGTGTCTAGTCCTCGGCGCGTTCCTCTTCGGCCCACTTCGCGCTGTTCGCCCTGAGGATCTCGAGCGCGTGCTCGGCCTCTTCGCGGGTCTTGAACGGCCCGACACGGTCGACGGACGGTGACTGGAAGCCCTGCTCCACCTCGCCGGTGTGCATGTTGTACCAGTACTGGTGCTCGATATCCTCGGCCATACGCCGATCCTATGCCCGCGACGGCACCTGACGCCCGCGGGTGCGGGCGTGTGGCGCGATAGGGTGACGCCATGGCGACATCCCACGCGATCGGCATCGACATCGGAGGCACGGGCATCAAGGGGGCGGTCGTCGACCTGGCCACCGGTGAGCTCGTGTCCGACCGGCGGAAGCTCGCGACGCCGGCGGGCGGCAAGCCCGCGGACATCCTCAAGGCCACGCGCGAACTGCTCGGCGAACTCGACGACCCGGCCGGCGCCCCGCTCCCGATCGGCGTCTGCTTCCCGGCCATCGTCAAGCGCGGCCGCACGCTCTCGGCCGCGAACATCTCCGACGAGTGGATCGGCCTGCCGGCCGAGCAGATGTTCGAGGACGAGCTCGGGCGGGACATCCATTTCATCAACGACGCGGATGCCGCGGGCATCGCCGAGGTCCGCTTCGGCGCGGCGAAGGGCGCCGACGGCCTCGTCATCCTCACGACCCTCGGCACGGGCATCGGCAGCGCGTTCCTGTACGACGGGGTGCTCGTCCCGAACACCGAGCTCGGGCATCTCGAGATCGACGGGCACGATGCCGAGGACCGCGCGGCCTACTCGGCCATGGAGCGGGAGTCGCTGTCGTGGGAGGCCTGGGCCGAGCGCCTGCAGCGCTACTACTCGGTCGTCGAGTTCCTCTTCTCGCCGGACCTGTTCATCGTGGGCGGCGGCGTCTCGAAGCATCAGGAGCATTTCCTGCCGCTGCTCGACCTCAAGACCCCCATCGTCCCGGCCGTGCACCGCAACAACGCGGGCCTGCTCGGGGCCGCGTCGCTCGCCTCCGACTGAACCGCGCGATACGGTGGTATGCACGGCCGACATCGGTCGTGCTGAGCGCTGAGGAGACGAGATGAGCAACAAGACCCCGGCCGAGGAGAAGATCCGCGAGGAGCGCGAGCACCGTGAGGCGGAGCGCGAGCGCGAGGAGCGTCAGGAAGAGGCCCGCCTGGACGACCAGGACCGCTGAGCGTACGCCCGGTGGTCGAGGAGGGGCGAGGGGTCGCGGTGGATCTCGATGCGCTCCTTCGTCGCTCCTCGATCAGCGGGGCGGCGCCCGCGATCGGCGGGCGGCGTCGCCACGATCAACGGGCGGGGCGGGCGACGTGGGGTGCGTGCGAGCGGGCCGGCTGATACGCCGGGTTCTGTTCACCGGGCGCTTGCGCGACACCGGCTGGACGGCCATCTCTCTCGGGGGCACGTTGCCGTGACCCTCTAGCGGTCTACCCGGGAACGAGGCGGGCCGCCTCATGGTTCCCTGTCTGACCTTGCTCCGGACGAGGTTTACCGAGCCGACCGCGTCACCGCGGCCGCTGGTGGGCTCTTACCCCACCGTTTCACCCTTACCGCAGGCGAGCCTGCGGCGGTCTGTTCTCTGTGGCACTGTCTCGCGGGTTGCCCCGGGTGGGTGTTACCCACCGTCCTGCCCTGCGGAGCCCGGACGTTCCTCGGCGCCCGATCGCTCGGGCGACGCGGCCGTCTTGCCGACCCACTCGCCCTGCCAGGCTATCGGATGTCTCGTCAGAGGCCCGACTCGTCAGAGGCCCGACTCGTCAGAGGCCCGACTCGTCGGTGCGCACGAGGATGCGGTCGCACTCGGGGCACTGCAGCACCTCGTCGTCGGCGGCGCGGCGCACCGCCTCGAGGTCGGATCCGGTGAGCGTGATCGTGCAGCCGCCGCACGTGCGCTGCCGCAGCAACGCGGCGCCGACGCCGCCGCCGCGCGTGCGCCGCTGCTCGTAGAACGTGAGCAGCGCGGCGGGGATGCCCTCGGCGATCACGTCGCGGTCGCGTTCGGCGTGCTCGCGGTCGGTCGCGAGTCCGGCCGCGGCCTCGTCGCGCTCACCCTCGAGCTTGGACTGCGCCACGGCGATGGCCGCGCGCTCGTCGTCGATCGCCGCGACCGCGGACGTCGCCTGCTCGACCCGTTCCATGACCACGAGCTCGGCGTCCTCGAGGTCGGAGAGTCGCTTGCGCAACGAGGCGAGCTCGGCCTCGAGCGCGCTCACGTCCTTCAACGACGAAGTGTGCGTGAGCCGTTCGCTGTCGCGTGCGATGCGTGCCTCGACGAGCGAGACGTCCGATTCGAGCCGCGCCAGCTCGGCTTTGGTGTCTTCGAGCGTGCCGAAGGCCTCGGCGCGCGAGCGCCGGACGGCGTCGTCCTGCGCGGCCAGCTCGGCGAGCGGAGCGGACTGCGGCAGCGCGCCCAGCTTGTGCGCGAGCTGCGCGAGCCGGGTGTCGACGGCCTGGAGCCTGAGCAGCTCCTGCTGTTCGGCGGGAGTGGCCTTCACGTGGTCCTCCAGAGGATCGGGACGGGAGTCGGGTCGGTCGGGGTCCGGATGAGCCCCGTCACTGCACCACCTGGAAGTCCCAGGGGTCGGTGCGCAGTTCGCTCACGGCGAGCTCGAGGTCGGGATGCTCCGCGCGGAGCTGTGCGGCGGCGCGGTCGAGCCAGAGCCACTCGCTGGCCCAGTGCGACACGTCGACGAGCGCCGGCCCGCGGCCGAGCAGCGCCTGCTCGCGGGCCTCGGAGGCGGGATGATGACGCAGGTCGGCGGTGACGTACACGTCGGCGTCGAGCACCGCGGGGTGTGCGAGCAACGAGTCGCCCGCTCCCCCGCACACGGCGACCGTCTCGATGACGTCCTCGTAGCCGCCCGAGACGCGCACGCCGGTCGCGGTGGCCGGCAGCACCTCGGCGAGCCCGCGCGCGAACCGGCCGAGCGTGGTCGGCTCCGCGAGCCGGCCGACCCGGCCGAGCCCGCGAGCGGGATCGACGCCCGGCACGATGGGCGTGGCATCCGTCACACCGAGGCGCTCGGCGAGGATCGCCGACGTGCCGTCCTCGACGACGTCGGCGTTGGTGTGCGCCGCGATCAGCGCGCAGTCCGCACGGATCAGGCGCGCGAGGAGCGCGCCCTTGTACCGGTCTTCCGCGACGCTCGTCACGCCGCGCAGCAGCAACGGGTGGTGCGTGAGCAGCAGGTCGGCACCGGATTCGACGGCCTCGTCGACGGTCGCCGCGACAGCGTCGACAGCGAGCACCACACGCGAGACGGAGCCGTGCGGGTCGCCGGTGACGAGGCCGGGCGCATCCCACCCTTCCGCGCCCGACAGCGGCCACAGTCGTTCGACCGTCTCGAGGAGTTCGCGGAGCGGCACAGGCACCCGCCCAGCCTAGCCGTCAGGTCGAGGTGCGCGACTGCTGCGCTGCCGAAGGCGGATGCCGAGGAGCCGGAGCGCGGCGCTGCCGACCGCTCATCGCGAGTGTCCGAACGTGTGGTCGAAGGTGCGCCGCACATTCGCGAGATAGCGGTGGCGCGGCGCGGGCGCCTCCAGCGCGAACGCCGCGTCCTCGATCCATCGGCACCTCGCGTGGAATCGGATCCGGCGCACCTCGTCGTCAGTGAGCGGATGCCCCAGCGAC
The DNA here is from genome assembly GCF_031432255.1 of Agromyces aerolatus. Taxonomy (NCBI): domain Bacteria; kingdom Bacillati; phylum Actinomycetota; class Actinomycetes; order Micrococcales; family Microbacteriaceae; genus Agromyces; species Agromyces aerolatus. The sequence goes on from NZ_JAVKGQ010000006.1 coordinate 139,423, forward strand.
TCGGCGACCCGGAACGCCGACGCCGGCCCGAGGTCCCTGTGGATCGAGCCGAGGTCGCGGGCCGGATCCGCCCGAGCGGCGTCGGTCCAGTCGATGACGCCCGTGACCCGGCCGACGTCGTCGACGAGGATGTGCTCGGCGCCGAGGTCGTTGTGCTGGGCGATCGCCTCGGGCCGGTCCGACGGTGGGCGTTCGTCGAGGAACTCGCGCACGCGGCGTGCCCGGCGGCCCGCGAGGTGCGGGGCGACGAGCGCGAACGCGCGCGTCGCGTCGCGGTGCCAGGCGTCGTTGGAGTAGGCGTCGGTCGGCAGGAGCTCCGGGTCCAGCGACCGGAGCGCACCCAGCACGTCGATCAACGCGCGCTCCACGCCGCAGGGATCGGCGGAGGGGCGCACGATGAGCGGCGTGCCCGGGAGCCGTCGGTACGCGAACAGCCCGAGCTCGGGGTCGTACATGAGCGGGACCGGCACCGGAACGCTCGTGGCATCGGCGAGGGCGCTCAGGAGCGCGACCTCGCGTGCGAGCGCCTGCGAATCGGCACTCCGCCGCACGACGCACTCGGCCACCGCGAACGTCGTGTTCTCGGTTCCTCGCGCGAGCAGCTCGGGCTCGCTTCCGGCGTCCCACAGCCGGTGGCGACGTCCGAGCTCGAGCAACATCGAACGCTCGTCGTCCTGCAGCACCACGTTCCGATCCCTCGGTCATTCAATGGCCGTGTCCTCCGTCCGGGTCGCCCGGATCGAGAGCCGATCCCGCGGTCGACGCCGGCGTGGGAGGCGACGTCGGTGGGGCGGAAGGTCATGCTGAGCACGGTACCGGTCGGCGCCGCCCGAGCGTCACCGCTCGCGGTCGACACTCACGTCGTCCGGGAGCGACATCGGCCGGTCGCCTCCCCGGCCCCCTCCTCGTCGACGCGAACGAGCTCGATCGCGACCCGGTCGAGCGGCGACGTTGTCGCTCCAGGACGACTGACGGATCGGCGTGGTCGGCCCTACGATCGCACTGTGATGGAGCAGATCGCCGCGCCCGGCCGGAGTGACGCCCGGCCGGCCCCCTGGGTGATCGACCTCCTGCTCGGGATCGGCGTCACCCTGACCGTGTCGATGTTCATCGCCGCGGACATCCAGGACAGCGAGCCCGATGGGTGGGCGTACCTGTGGGCGGTGGGGCTCGGCGGGCTGATGCTCGTCCGGCGGCGGTATCCGGTCATCGTCGTCGTGCTGTCAGCCGGTGCCGTCATCTCGTACTACGTCGCCGGCTACCCTGCGATCGGCGTCGCGGTGCCGCTCGCCGCCGCCGCCTTCTCCGCGGCCGAGTTCGGCCGGATGGGCGCGGCGGTCATCACGTGCGGCACCGTCCTGGTGATCTCCGTCGTCTACCGCATCGCCGCCGGACAGGATCCCGCAGTCGTGCTCTGGTTCGACGGGCCCGGTCACGTGCTGCTCCTCGCCGCCGCCATCGCGCTCGGCGACAGCGTGCGATCACGGAGGGCGTTGCGGCGGCAGGCGTCCGAGATCGCCGCGCTCACGGCGGAGCGTTCGGTGCGCGAGGCCGAGCAGCGGGCCATCGCGGAACGTCTCGCCATCGCGCGGGAGCTCCATGATTCGGTCGGCCACGCACTCACGGTCGTGACCCTGCACGCGCAGATCGCCGAGGAGGCCCTCGATGACGACGAGTCCGGTCAGGGCGACGTGGCAGCGGCTCTCGCCGCGATCCGGATCATCGGGGACACGACCTCCTCGACCTTCGAGGACGTGCGTCGGACGGTCGCACGTCTGCGCAGAGAGCAGGGCGGAGCCCGTCCCCCGCTGCGGGTCACCGACCTCGATGCCGCGCTCCGGCCGGCTGAACAGGCGGGCCTCGAGGTCCGGTCGAACGTCGAGATCACCTCGCCGATTCCCGCCACGGTGGAAGCGACGATCTACCGCATCGTCCAGGAGTCCGTCACGAACGTGATCCGGCATGCCGACGCGTCGCGCGTGACGGTCGACGTCACCGAGCGGGAGGGAGCCATCGACGTGCGCATCGTGAACGACGGCACGTCCGAGCCGTCCGCCCCGGGCCGCGCTACGCCCGCCGGCAGCGGGCTCGCCGGCATGCGTGAGCGAACGACCCTGCTGGGAGGCACCTTCTCGGCCGAGCGCGTCGGGCGCGGGTTCGTCGTCCGAGCGTCGATCCCGCTGGACGTGCCCGCATGACCACGGTCGTGCTGGTCGACGACCAGGACCTCGTCCGCGCGGGACTGCGCACGCTCCTCACCCACGACGGCTCGATCGAGGTCGTCGCCGAGGCCACCGATGGCCGCCGCGGAGTCGAGGTCGTCCGCCGGCACCGGCCGGACGTCGTGCTCATGGACCTTCGGATGCCGGTGCTGGACGGCATCGAGGCGACGCGCCTCATCCGCGACGACGTGCGACTCGGCGGGACGAACGTCGTGGTCCTCACGACCTTCGACGATGACACCGACATCGTCGAGGCGATCCGGGCGGGCGCGATCGGCTACCTGCTCAAGAACACGCCTCGCGACGACCTTCGCGACGCCGTCGCTCGCGCGGGCCGAGGTGAGCGGCTGCTCTCGCCGGCGATCACCGGACGGCTCATGCAGCTCGTGGCCGAGGGCCAGCGCGTGGCCGAGCCCGATCCTCGCCTCCGGCGGCTGAGCGAACGCGAACTGGAGGTGCTCGCCAGGATCGGGCACGGCGACAGCAACGACGAGATCGCGGCCGCGTTGCATTTGAGCCCCGCGACCGCGCGGACCTATGTCAGTCGCATCCTGGCCAAACTCGGCGCACGCGACCGCCCTGAGCTGGTGGTCGTGGCGCACCGCTCAGGACTCGTCGCTCCGTGAGTGCCAGCTTCGCCTCGCCTCGCCTCGCGATGTCGTCAGATCTCGACGCCGTTGTCGCCCCGAAGCGGATGCCCATCCCGCGTCACGCGGCCTACTTTGGCCGCATGCTTCCTGACCAGACCTCGCAGACCGTCGCCACCGCCCGCCGGAGACCGCTCGGCTTCTCGATCCTCGCGCTCGTCGGCCTCGCCGCCATCGGGGTGCCGCGCGTCATCCTGCACGACCTGCATCTCCTCGGGGAAGCCAGCGGCCTGACCTGGGTCCTCGCGCTCGGACCGGTCGTGCTCTGGATCATCCTCGCGGTCGTCAGGCGAGTGCCGAACCCCTTCCTGACCGTGCTCGTGATCGGCGCGATCTTCGGGCTCATGCTGGTCATCACGCATCAGCTGCTCTGGGACGTGGCGTTCCAGGGCAACCCGCCGGCACTCGGTGACGGCCCGGCCGCGAGCCTGCTCCCCCGGATCGCCGCGATTCCGAGCGGCCTGTTCACCGGCGCGATCATCGGCGCCATCGGCGGCCTGATCGCCTGGGGCATCCAGGCCATCGCGAAGCGCGCCCGCGGGCGCTGACGCCGGGTCGTCAGCCGAACCGAAGCGCGAACCGGATCAGGGGATCCAGCTGGCTCACCTCGGCGGCGTGCTCACTCAGAGCGGCTTCGACGTTCGACGCGAAGGTGGACAGGCTCCGGATATGCGCGTCCTCGGCCTGCGAGAGCACCGGCACCATACGAGCCAGGATCTCACGCCCGTCGTCCAGGACCCCCTGGACGGACATGTGATCCAGCTCCAGCTCGACGCCGGAGTTCGACGTCAGGACGTGCCGCCGAATCTGCCACACCACGTCGTCCGGGATCGGTATCCCGCGCGCCGTGGCTGTCAGCTCGCGCCACAGACCGCCGCTCGAGGTGGCGCTCATGCGCCGTTCAAGCCGGTGGGTGCGTTTGGCGAGGAGCCTCGCGTCAGTTCCGATCGCGCTCCAGAAGCCGATGTAGGCCCGTATGTGGTAGGCGGTGAGCGGCATGAGCGTGAGTGCGCTGGTTTGATACTCCGCAGCTTGGACGAGCCTCGCACGCTCGCGCTCGAGCTCGGCGAGCATCTGCTCGTAGCTCGCAGCCCGCTGCTCAGCGTGTGCTCGCCGTTCCAGGTTGCCGAGATGCTCGAGCTCGATCGCGGCTGGCGCCGGGCGCTTCCGGCCGATGAGGCCACCCACCCACTTGGCGGTGACGAGCGAGGCTGCGGTCGCGGCGAACCCGACTACGGCGCCCACGGAGGCCTGCATGAACTCGACGTGCTGGTCGTTCACGGTGGTTGCGACGGTGACGAACGCGTCGAAGATCGTGGCGGCGAACATGCCGAGCACCGGGACCGTGGCTCCGGCCGTGACCGCTGAGGCGATCGCGGTGCCGACGCCGACGGCGATGCCGAACGCGGCCAGAGCCCAGTGCCCGAAATCGTCGAGGCCGGCTCGCCCGGTCGGGTCGACGCGGGTGATGGGGTTCGCGTCGGCATAGGCGTACCGGTTGTGCAGCTCGGCGGTGTCGAGCGTCGTGAAGCGGCCCGTGGCCGGGTCGTACGACCGCGAGCTGAGGTGCTGCGACCCGGACGGGTGGGTGTACTCGCCCGCATACCCGAACGGATTCCCACGCAGACCGGCCCAGGCGTGCTCGGTGAGTGGAACGCCGTAGTCGGAGTATCGATAGCGCTCCGTGACGCCGCCGTCGGCGTCGGTCAGCTCGGTGACGCTGCCGTGCCGGTCGGTGACGAGGAACGCCGTCGACGTGGTGCCGTCGGCGTCGACGACCGTGCGAGCGTGCCTGGCATTCCCGAAGAGATAGCTCACCTCGCCGGCCGCGTCGCCGCGATGGACCTCGTTTGCGAGCGCGCCCCCGTCCCAGTAGAACGTCGTCTCGCTGCGCGAGCCTGCGGGGTCGTCGGTTCGGGTGAGACGGCGGCGCGTGCCGTCGACCCAGTACTCGACCGTGACCGCGGTGCCGTCGGCGCGTGTCTCGGCGATCGGCCGGTTGAGGGCGTCGTAGTCGTAGCTCGTGCCGTCGGCGTCACGCGTGACCCGGCCGAGGCGGTCGTACCGGCTTCGGCTCACGTTCCCGAGCGGATCGGTCGCGGCGAGCAGACCGCCGCTGACGAGCGAGACTTGCCTGCGCGACGACGACTCCGCCGGCGTGCCCACGGCGGCGGTCTCGGTGCCCGTCTCCGTGCCTGCCACGGGATCGACCTCGTACCGCCACCTCGTCACCACCGGCGCCTCGGCGCGGTCACCGCTCGGGAACGCCCGCTGCTCGGTGACCCGCCCGTCCGGCGCGATCTCGAACTCGTCGCGCGCGATCACGAGCGGAACCGCCCCGTCGTGCCGCATGCTCACCACATCGGTCGCCGTCACGGACCTGCGCGCGTCGTCGAGGGTGCGCCGGGTCACGCCGACCTGCCCGTCCGGCACACGCACCGTCTCGGCGACGACCAGGCCGATCGGGAGCTTCGAGCCCTCGGGCACGACCCGGTCGTACTCGGTCTCGGTGAGCGTGCCGTCGGCCGCGGTCCGTGAGATCAGCCGGCCCAGCTCGTCGAACACGGTCGACTCGCGGCTCGTTCGCGAGCCGCCATCCGGCGCGCGATGGATGACCTCGACCGCCGTCGGGCGCGACCAGTTGACCGGAAGCGCCGCCGGGCGTGCGACTCCGCCACCCTCGGTGCCTGGGTAGGTGAAGGCGTGCTCTTGAAGCACGCGCTGCCCCGACGCCGAGGCGGCGATCATGCGCCGGCCGACCAGCAGATGCAGGCTGTTGAACTCGGAGATCACGTCGGTCGCGCCGTCGGAAATCGTGGTGCGAAAGCGGAACGCGGAATCGCTAGACCTGAGGAGGGCGTCCTCTCCCGCATGGACGGGCCAGCCAGACGAGAGCTTCTCCCCCACAGGTGCCCATTCCCGGGCGGTCATCACCGCGCCCGACGCGTCCGTCACGCTCACCCGCCCGGCGCGTGGCACGCCATCGCGGCCAGTGCTCCATGACACCCGCGTCGTGCCACCAGATGGTCCGGCGATCGCGGCGACCAGGCCGGTGCGCTCATCCGTGCCGATCGACGTCCTGCCCGCCGATGGGTCGACAATGGCGGCGACGTGGCCGGTGTCCAACTCGACACGCCATGCCGCGCCTCGTGCCCCGGCGTCGGATACGCCCTCGCCCTTCGGCGTGGCAGCCAAGCCGGCGGCCCGCTCGATGAAGACCGCCCGCGGGTCGGTGTCCCAGTCCAGCGTCGTCGCGATCCCGTCGGCGTCGATCACCCCGATGAGCCGGCGCGGGACATGCGCGTGCCAGAGCCAGTCCTGTCGCGCCCCGTGCGCACCGATGCGCGCCACCGGATCGCCGTCGGCATCGAAGTACGTAGTGACGCCACCGAGCTCGTGAAGCAGGAAGCGATAGCCGACCGGCCCGCGCGGCGCCCGATCACCCGGGACGCCGGTCGCCCTGGGCTGGAGTGAGCCCTCGACCTGCTCGAACACGACGTCGGTCAGCCCGTACCCGGCGAGGCCCGAAGGATGCGCCGGATCCGGCTGGAACACCCCGCGGCCGGACGCGGGGCGCACCTGAATCCCGCCCGGGACATCGATGCGCCCCATGTCCCACGCCCATCCGGGACCGAGACCGTGGGGGTCGGAGCCGGCCGCCCGGGAATCCCACCGTGCCGTCAGCCCGTCGACGACCACGGTGAAGCCGAACGATCCGTCGCGCGGGTCGAGGAGGCCCTCGAGGCCGTCGCCGAGCGCGAAATCCCCCACCATCGGTCGGTCCGGCGTCTCCCCGGGAGCCGCCGCCAAAGCGGGCGTGACTCCGGCCAGCATGAGGACCGCGCACACCAGTCCGCCGAGTGAAGCACCGCCAGGCATCGAAGTCCGCACGGCATATTACTATTGTCAATGCTGATGCGCCGTCAAGGAGTCAGAGTGCATCGAGGCACCGGAGGTGCTGCTGGAATTCCTGGCCGACCTCCGATATGACGCGAGGTGGATCGGCCTACCCGCTTCCGCAGTCGGCGCACGCTATCCCCGTTTCCGAATCTTTGTCGCACTCGGACGCTACGGCCGCGTAGGTGTCGTGTAACGCAGCAAGGTAGGGTCCGCTGGCACGCCCAGGTGCCGCTGGGAAGCTCGATCACGTCGCTATCTCCCGGCGCGGTCGTCGCGGCGTCGAGCGCGACGCCATCCAGGTACGTGAATTCGCTCCATTCGGTTGAGTCGAAATCGACATCGGCGCCGGCCCGGGGTAGACCCGGCTGCCTGACATGTGCATTACGGTTGACGGAAGTCCGACCGGCGGAGGGCGCATGATCGAGATCGAAGCGACGGACCCCTCCTGCCCGACGTGCGAGACCCGGTGCTATCCAGCAGGATCGGCATGGGTCTGTCGCACTTGCGGAATCAGGGTTCTTGGGCTTGCTGAGCCCGACTAGCCGCTGCATTCTCCTGACGCGGCAGACGAGCTTCTGGCGCCCTCATTCGCGGCCTGTCGCGCCTTCGCTGAGCAACAGAGACGCCCGAGCGACAATCCCGGCCGGCTCGATGCCAAGGCCCACGGCGATGCGATATAGCGCGTTTATGGGCAGATCCCTATCGGTGAACAAGTAACGCAGCAGCGTCCCCCGTTGGAAAGCGCCCCGCCTCACAAGCTCATCGACAGGGATCCTTTGACGTTCACGCTCCTCACGAACTCCCTTCACCACCGCGCGACGGAACTGCTCAGCCGACCCAAGCGGCCGTATCCGCCGGGTCGCGGTTGGAGCCGGGCTACTCGCGAACAACTGCTCCACGCCGGCGCTGGGGAGATCGCTCGCTTCGGGTATTACGAAGGCCTCGTCGGCGTTATCCTCCGCGGCCGTGAGTTCGGCCGCGTCCTCCTCGTAGAGCTGGGAGGGTTGCGGCCGTGCCGAGGTCCGCTCCCGGCCGGACGAGCACGAACCCCGGATCCGCCCAATCCAACTCGGTAACCACGCCGCCAGGGGACACCACCGTAGTCAAGCGCCCAGGCGTGCCCGGCTCCCAGACCCAGTCCGAACGCTCCCCCGTCGCGGCGACCGCCGCGACCGGGTCACCGGCCGCATCGAAGTACGTCACCTCACCGCCGAGCCGGCTCATCCGGAACGCATACCCGACCTCACCCACCACCCCATCGGCACGAGCCGGCAGCACTCCCGGGGTCTGCTCGAACACGACATCGAGGACCCCGTACCCGGCAAGCCCAGTCGGGTGCGTTACATCCGCCTCGAACACCTCACCCGACGCCGCCGCCGCCACCCGCACGCCGCCGACCGCGTCGACCGACGGCAGATCGAACCGCACCCGGCACCGAACCCGTACCGATCCACCCCGAGCCCACGCGAATCCCACACCAGACTCAGACCAGCTACGGGCACGCTGAACGAGAACGACCCATCCCGCTCACCCAACCGCCCCGACACCCCATCACGAAGGGCGAACTCACCCACCACCGGCGCCGACGAACCGCCACCACGCCCCTCAGCCGACCACACCGGCGACACCATGCCCGCCACCAAGCCGGCGCACACCACCCCACCCAGCACCGCCCCGAACCGGACACCACCAAACCCAGTCACCACAACACCCTCATCCCGCACGCCCACCGAACCCCACGTGTGATGTTGTAATACACCACACGAGCCGCGCACAAGCGTTCGAAGCGGAGTACCGATATGCCTGAAGGACGATGGCGTACCCCGTATGCGTGAGGGCTGGCAAAGGACCCTATCGACCCCGCAGCTGACGACTGACGAATGGGCTCGCGCCACGTGCCCTTGAGAGATCCCGAACGGTATGCCCACAAATGCAGGTCCCGACGCCTCAGAAGACGCGAACCTAACGAAAGAGCGGCTCATTGGCTGGGGGATGCGAAAATCACGTAGCTTGGTGAAACCGAGGAAACCGGATCCTGACTTTTGAGGCCCATCGTCGAGGGGGACTTGTGGCGCAGCAAGAACGTTCCAAGAAGACCCGCGAGGACATCCTCCTGGCTGCCTCACGTCTCATCAATGAACGCACCTGGGACCACTCTTCCATCACGAGAATCGCCCAGGAGGCGGGCTACACCACAGGCGCTATGTACTTTCACTTCGCGGTGAAGGAAGACATCGCTCTCGCCATCATCGAGGAGCAAAACAAGAGATCATCAAGCGCGGCCGCAGAAACCTTGAACCGGAACCTGCCGGCGGTCGAGACAATTCTGCAGATAAGCGCAGGATTTACGCGAGACATTCTCGCAGACCCACTTGTCCAGGCGGGGGCCAGGTTAACCTCACAACCACAAATGTTCACAAACCCCCCACTGTTGCCGTGGGCGAGTTGGGCGGCAGTCCACGCCCAAAACCTGTCCCGCGGAATTCAAGAGGGCGATGTCAAACCAGAGATCGATGTCCACCGATACGCGGCTCATTTCAACGGAGCATCCGCAGGCACATTCCTCCTTTCCGGATTGTCGAATGGCTTGGCCGATCTGACGGAACGCGCAAGCGACCTGTCAATCATCCTCTTGTCAAGCTATGTGGTCCCGGAGAAACAGGAATATTGGGCTAAGCGCGCTCTTGCGATCTACGGTGTGACGGAATCGCCTCTCAGATACGACAACCCGAGCCCTCACACACACTCAACAAGCTATTCCGCGCCGGACTAACCGACGTCATCACCTTGGAGGGTTCTCAGGGACATTCGCACTGGTTCGTAGACGCACTTTCATGTGTCCCGTTGACCCCCGACGTGTTGAGAGAGAACGGCGCAAAACTGTGTGATCTCGGAATCGGTCATGTTGGCTCGGAGTCTGATGCGTAGCCCGGCTTTACCCCACATGACGGCAGGGAAGCCATCGGGTTCTGCGTAGTACCCCGAGTCCATGAGCAACCGTGTCGAGCGAATGGTTTCGGTTTCGTTGCCGATAGGGACAAATCGGACTGGGCTTCTGGGGTTTGCGTGTGGGAGGGGAAAATGGTCATCGAATGTTCGGGTGGCTCTTTGGAGTTCCCGCTGGAGATGAATGAGTTCCGGGCTTTCGTGGATGTCGCAGGACCCGATGATCGCACCTAGTCCAGGTGTGTTGACTCGTTGAGACCAGGTGAATGGCCCACCGTTTCCGAGAGCGAGTTGGCGTCTCGTTGGGTTCCCGCGTGGCCCGAATATGATGGCACCACCTGTCGCTCCGAACCCTTTGTTCAGAGATGTGACGAGGATGGTGTGTTCGTTGATGTCGCCCATTGCATCGAGCACATACCCTCGGCCTTTTTGCCCGATGATCGATGTGCCGTGAGCGTCGTCGAGGAAGAGGTACATCCCGTACCGATCCTGCAAGCGCATGAGCTCGCCCATTGGGGCCACGGTTCCCCCGGTGCTGTAGATGCCGTCGCCGACGTATGCCACGCATGGATTCTCGCGGCAGATCTGCTCGAGCTTCTCGATGTCGTTGTGAGCGATCGTTTGTATTTCGGTTTCCGCGGCACAGAGGGGGCGCATGGATTGCAAACAGAAGTGTGCGTAACGGTCAAACACCATTACGGGACGCACGCCGTCGCTGAGCACCCCTGAAGCGAGAAGCGGCAGCACGGACCACACGCCAGCCGCGCACGAGGTGACGGTACCGACATCAGCATCGAACAAACTCGAAAGCCGCTCTTCTACTTCGTTGAGTACACCGAGCCGGACTCGGACGCGGGAGAGCGAGCTATTGAGTATGTGGGATTCGTTGAGGCACTCGGCTGCGGCTTCCATGATTCTGGGGTGTTCATCCAGACCAAGGTAGGAGTAGGAGGACATGTTCGTAAGTTCCCGGCCCTCGATCACCATGGAAGCAGACGGGCCAGTTTTTTCGATCACTAGCCCGTGTACGCCTTCACGGACCGCCTCGTCCAGCGAAGGTCTGGAAACGCCTACCGCGCGAGCCAATGGGGAGAATTTCGGTGTCCGACGATGCACGTTGGAGTTCTCGCTTTCGATGGTGGATTCATTCAGGACAAAAGCGGTTCATGAATGAGGCCCTTGCGACTCTGATCGATAGGTCATGGTCATCCTGGAAGGCTGAGCAAGACGAGGAGGACGAGCGTTTCGGCAGGTTCGGGGTCACCCTCACCACAAACGAGCGGCGACCAGGCTCCCAAGAGCGAATCTCCGCGATCGCTGTGACCCCGCCACGTAGCGCCACCCCTTCAAAGAATCACGAATCCGATACACCACTGAGAAGGCATAACTCATGCCCATACCCTTCGCGCGGAATGACTGGACGCCAGACACGCCCGGTCGTGAGGGCAGGCCCGGCCTGCCTCATCGGTGGGGTATCACAGGTGCGGAGCCGACTGGCTCAGCTCGGTTTCCTCACGTTCCACGGCCTGAAGCAGAAGAGGTTCTCCCGCGTCGAGATCGCCTCTTCTCGGGCCGGTTACGCGCGTGCCCGAATTTGGTTGTTGCGGGTGTCGTGCGTGAGTTCGGCCAGGCCGAGCTCTTCCAGCAGCGGCGGCAGGTACATGCCAAAGCGGCCGCGATAGCCCTTGCGGGTGCCGTACCAGCCGCCGACCGGGTTCGATTCGGATCGACCCCACGCTTCGACCGTGCCCGCAGCCGCAGGCTTCTGCTCGTCCGTCGCACCGAGGGGCACCCACCCCGCCTGCTCCTTCAACCACGCGTGGAGGTCTTCGATCGCGCGTGCCAGGTAGATCAGCCTGGTCGATCCGACCTGGCAGACCAGCTCATCACCGTCCCGGTACATCGTGTATGCGGCAGAACCCGGCGGCGTAGTCAAACGCCACGGGTCATCCCTCCTACCTTGTGCCATGAGCGCCTCCTTCACTACGACCCACGCGGCTCGGTCAGAACTAGGCATCAGCGTGCATGCTCACGCTGTGGAATAGACGGCCCGCCGAAAACTCATCATCGACTCCCGCCTGCACGATACCTCGCGATCGCGTCTGCCGACACTAAAATATTACGAATGGCATATTGGTGGGTTTGCTCAGGCGATCTCTGGCCGAGCGTCACCCCGCGATGCGGCGATACTCCACATGGACGTCAGTCACTTCACGGTGAACCGTGAGACTGTTCCGGACAGAGCCAGGAGCCTTTCCGTCCCCCAGGTCCTCCCTCGCCAGCTCAGCGTGACAGAGATCGTCCCGCGCGGTCACAATACGACCGCCGGCCGGTGGTCCGAGAGGCGCAGCGGATCGCCCTCCATGTCTTGTGCCATGGTCACGATGGGCGCCTGTGCAGTGAGAGCTTTCAGGCCCGGGTGGCGGCTGCCGTCCAGGCTTCGAACGCGGCAGGGAGGACGTCAGGTGTGTTCCGCTGAAGTGCGGCGATCAGGTCGGTGTGCAGGGCCCGGTTGGCGTCGTCGAGTGCGGGCAGCTGCGGTTGGGCGAGCCTGAGCCGGTACGCGGCGGCGGTCGTGGCGAGTCGCAGACTGAAGATGTCCGCTCCCACGCGAAGCCGGGTGAAGAACGCGAAGCTCGCGGCGACCTCCCGGGTCGCTCCCGCCCTGCGGACGCGATTGCGCAACCTCCGAAGCTCAGCCAACAGCGCCTGATCGGGCACACCGCACAGCACGCGGGCCAACGCGAGATGCACCATCGCCCAGCCTTGCGCTTCCTGACGCGCGGTCTCCGGCGTGAAGCTTGAGATGCGGGTGTACCTGGCCGCGGCGATATCGATGATGCCGTGGCCCTCCAACCGCTTGATCGCTTCTCGAATCGGCGTGCGAGACACGTTGAGCCGCTCGGCCCATTCCTGATCGTGCACCTTGTCCCCCGCTACGAGATCACCCTCGACGATGGCGGCCAGCAGCACCTCATGTGCGTAGTCGACGACGGTACGAGTTCGGGAAACAATGCGGTCGGGCTGACTGAACAGTGGTGGAACCATGGCTACTACTCCAGAAAAAATAGAGAATACTCGTTTTGTAGTATGCATACTAGTCGCCGGAATTTCAACCCTTCGTAGGCGGCCGTCCCGCGCCACCAGGAGGCGCCGTCAGGATTTCAACCACGCACGCAGAACCGTCGGACTCGCGAGATACGTGCGATCTAAGGATTCGGCCATGAGGCTGGTCCCGTTCCCGGGCAACAACGGCAATCCACTGATGTGGGTGAACCCCGAGCACGTCGCAAGCGTCACCCGAATCGACCAACAGACTGGGGAAGGTGTGCAACTTCGCGCCGAACTCAACGTCGAAGGGATGGTGTTTCAGCGAGTCGACCTCCGCGATTATCCAACGACCAACGCAGCAGATACGGCATGGCTCGCATTCCTCAACTCCTTCACCGAGGAGCACTGAACCACCATCGGCACCAGCTCGAGCGTCGGTCCGCTGAAAAATTTCTTAATGTACTACTCCTCTAGTTCACGACACGACAGGGCCGGCGTATCGTTCCGCGCATGCCCAGCAAGACCTTCCCAGACAGCCCAGATGTATGGCTCATGATCGCCGATTCGCGATTTCCCTACGACGTCATGTGGTGGGAGCCCCGAACGAATCAACAGCGCGAGGTCACAGAAGCCGAGGCCCACGAATACGGCCTGATCGACACGAACATCGCGACACCGCAAGGCCAGTTGCCTTAGAGCTCGCCGTTCGTGAACGCGACGTCGATGTGCAGGTGACTGCAGGTATTCGGAAATCCGCGGAAATGGGTCAGTGAGATGACCACGCCGGCGTGGGCGCGACAAAGGGCGAGGCGATCGCGTGGACGGATGGCGCCGTTCTTGTCCGTTGGCGCGAGGAAGGCCACACGCAGGAGCGGCACACGTGGGTGTGGGCGAACGCGGTACGTCTGCGATGACCCTGAAAGTGTGTCGGGGCCACCCCTCCCACAGGCTGCCCCGGTCTCTAGAGCCATGGGTGGCTTCCCCTACATATCCGGCTCGCCGCTGAGACCCCGCAGCCATGTCGCGAGCGAGGCGGTGACGAGTTCAGGATCGGTGTTCCACTCCATCGTGTGAGGTGCTCTCGCAAACTCGACGACCGTACAGTGCGTGCCTGAATGTTCGACCATCGATGCTGCGGTGGTGGCGGTGAGTGTCTCATCGCCACCGGAACGCAGCAAAGCGCCTGTCGGACCAGTCCGCTATCCAGCTCGTGCGCGCGGCGGGAGAACGGCGCTTCGACGAGAGCAAGCCGCGAAAGGCATCGAGTTGAAAGGACGAGGTATGCCGCGACCGCGACCGCGACCACCCGCGGGATCCCGCGGGCGCATCGCCCGCCGGCTCGCGTTCCTCGACTCGCGCATCGACGCCAGGCTGCGTGCTGGAGAGGACGTGAAGCCCGCTGACGTCGCGGGTTTGAACATCCATCCTACGGTGGGCCCTGCCGGGCTCGAACCGACGACATCCACGGTGTAAACGTGGCGCTCTACCAACTGAGCTAAAGGCCCCTGCGGCGCCGGCGGAGTGCGTGAGCGTCCGCGCGGCGCATCCCATGGTACCCACGCCGTCCTTAGACTCGCGCCATGGAGGTCGTCGAGCGGCACCCGAGCCGCACCGCAGTGCCGGAGCACCGGTGGCCGGCGGTCGTCGCGCTGCTCTCGGCGCTGGCGCTCTATGCGTTTCTGCCGAACGAGCTGATCGGCGGTCAGCGGTTCACGATCGTGGCGATCGGCGTCGCGGTGCTCGTGCCCCTGCTCATCGTCAACCCGCACCGGTTCGTCCGCGAGACCCGGTGGAGCCGCATCCTGTCGGTCGCGCTGACGCTGCTGCTCGTCGCGACCAACCAGGTCGCGCTCGTGATCCTCGTGACCAAGCTCGTGGGCGGCCATCACGATGCGCCCGGCCTGCTGCTCGCGGCGCTGCAGGTCTGGGTCGCGAACGTCATCGGCTTCGCACTGCTCTACTGGGACCTCGATCGGGGCGGCCCCGTGGTGCGCACGAGCTGGGCGCGCACCGAGCTGCCGCCCGCCGACTTCAGGTTCTCGCAGGACGAGGACCACGACGCGATCGACGAGGTCGCCAAGGGGTCGTCGGCGCGCGTCGACTGGACGCCGCGGTTCGTCGACTACTTCTACACGTCGCTGTCGAACTCGATGGCGTTCAGTGCGAGCGACGCGATGCCGCTGCGTCAGCGCACGAAGCTGCTCATGGGGCTGCAGGCGTTCGGCGGGTTCGTGATCCTCGCGCTCGTGATCGCCCGGTCCGTGGGCATCATCGCCTGACGGCGGCGCGAGGCATCCGTCGCCACCGAGGCATCCGTCACCCGCTGAGCGACGCGAGCGCCGCGCGGTACTGGGCGAGCGTGCGCGGCTCGCCCGCGCCGGTCGCGAACGACGAGCGGATGACCCGACCCTCGTCGATCACGAAGGTCGCACGCGCGGCGAATCCGCGTTCGGGCAGGAACGCGCCGTACGCGCGCGCGACCTCGCCGTGCGGCCAGAAGTCGGAGAGCAGCGTGAACGCGAAACCCTCGCGTTCCGCCCACGCCCGCAGGGTGTGCTTCGAGTCGACCGAGACGCCGACGATGCGCACGCCCGCCGCGTCGAACTCGGCGACGTGGTCGCGCAGCTCGCCGAGCTCGCCCCGGCAGGTCGAGGAGAACGCGAGCGGGAAGAACACCAGCACTACGGGTCCCGCCGCCAGCAGCTCGGACAGCCGGGTGCTCCGGCCGAACTGGTCGGCGAGGGCGAAGTCGGGCGCCGGGTCGCCGGGTTGCGGGCTCACGCGTCGATCCTCGCACGGTGCCGGCGCCGCCGCCTGCGGCGGAGCCGACCGACCACCACGCCCGCGTGTCGGACGGTCAGGTCTAGGATCAGTAGGATGGCGTCGTGCCGCCCGACCGGCGGTGTCCACAAAACCCCAGCCGGTCGGCTTCGTCGTGCGCACGCTGTGTTCCGCAGGCATCTGACCTGCAGAAAAGAGCAGGCATGACCTGCTGAAGAGAGAGGTCGAGTGTGACTGTCAACGACCAGGACCCTTACTCGGTCGAAGCCATGGACTCCGATCCCGACGAGACGAGCGAGTGGGCCGAGTCGCTCGACGCCCTCATCGCCGCGAAGGGTCACCAGCGCGGGCGCGAGATCATGCTCAGCCTGCTGAAGCGCTCGAAGGAACTGCACCTCGGCGTGCCCATGGTTCCGACGACCGACTACCTGAACACGATCGCGCCCGAGAACGAGCCCGCGTTCCCCGGCAATGAGGAGATCGAGCGCCGGTACCGCGCGTGGATCCGGTGGAACGCCGCGATGCTCGTGCACCGCGCGCAGCGCCCCGGCATCGCGGTGGGCGGCCACATCTCGACGTACGCGTCGAGCGCGGCGCTCTACGAGGTCGGCTTCAACCACTTCTTCCGCGGCCAGGACCACCCCGGCGGCGGCGACCAGATCTTCATCCAGGGTCACGCCTCCCCCGGCACGTACGCGCGTGCCTTCCTCGAGGGCCGGCTCACCGCCGACCAGCTCGACGGCTTCCGCCAGGAGAAGTCGCACGCGCCGAACGGGCTCTCGTCGTACCCGCACCCGCGGCTCATGCCGGAGTTCTGGCAGTTCCCGACCGTGTCGATGGGGCTCGGCCCGATCAACGCGATCTACCAGGCGCAGCTCAACAAGTACCTGACCAACCGCGGCATCAAGGACGCCTCCGACCAGCACGTGTGGGCGTTCCTCGGCGACGGCGAGATGGACGAGGTCGAGAGCCGCGGCCAGCTGCAGGTCGCCGCGAACGAGGGTCTCGACAACCTCACGTTCGTGATCAACTGCAACCTGCAGCGCCTCGACGGCCCCGTGCGCGGCAACGGCAAGATCATCCAGGAGCTCGAGAGCTTCTTCCGCGGCGCCGGCTGGAACGTCATCAAGGTCGTCTGGGGCCGCGAGTGGGACGACCTGCTCGCGCGCGACACGGACGGCGCGCTGCGCAACCTGATGAACGTCACGCCCGACGGCGACTACCAGACGTACAAGGCCGAGTCGGGCGCGTACGTGCGCGAGAACTTCTTCGGCCGCGACCCGCGCGCGCTCGAGCTGGTGAAGGACCTCAGCGACGACCAGATCTGGAACCTCAAGCGCGGCGGTCACGACTACCGCAAGGTGTTCGCGGCGTTCCAGGCCGCGATGAACCACAAGGGCCAGCCGACGGTCATCCTCGCGAAGACGATCAAGGGCTACGGCCTCGGACCGTCCTTCGAGGGTCGCAACGCGACCCACCAGATGAAGAAGATGACGCTGGACAACCTCAAGACGTTCCGCGACCAGATGCGCATCCCGATCAGCGACGCGCAGCTCGAAGAGAACCCCTACCTGCCGCCGTACTACCACCCGGGCGAGCAGGACGAGGCGATCCAGTACCTGCACGAGCGCCGGAGCGCGCTCGGCGGCTACCTCCCCGAACGGCGCACGAACCACACCGCGATCTCGCTGCCCGACGAGTCGGCGTACGCGATCGCGAAGAAGGGCTCTGGCACGCAGGAGATCGCCACCACCATGGCGTTCGTGCGACTGCTGAAAGACCTCATGCGCTCGAAGGACTTCGGCAACCGCATCGTGCCGATCATCCCCGACGAGGCGCGCACGTTCGGCATGGACGCGTTCTTCCCGAACGCGAAGATCTACAACCCGAACGGGCAGCACTACACCTCGGTCGACCGCGAGCTGCTGCTGGCGTACAAAGAGAGCCCACAGGGGCAGATCATCCACGTCGGCATCAACGAGGCCGGCGCGCTTGCGGCGTTCACGAACGTCGGCACGTCGTACTCGACGCAGGGCGAGCCGCTCATCCCGATCTACGTGTTCTACTCGATGTTCGGGTTCCAGCGCACGGGCGACGCCATCTGGGCGGCCGGCGACCAGATGACGCGCGGCTTCATGATCGGCGCCACCGCGGGTCGCACCACGCTCACCGGTGAGGGCCTGCAGCACGCCGACGGGCACTCGCTGCTTCTCGCCGCGACGAACCCCGCGGTCGTCTCGTACGATCCCGCCTACGGCTACGAGATCGGGCACATCGTGCGCTCGGGCCTCGAGCGCATGTACGGCGGCCAGCACCCCGACCCCAACGTCATGTACTACCTGACGGTCTACAACGAGCCGCTCGTGCAGCCGGCCGAGCCCGAGGGCGTCGACGTCGAGGGCATCGTCCGAGGCATCCACCGCATCGGCGAGGGCCGGGCCGAAGGCCCGAAGGCGCAGCTGCTCGCCTCCGGCGTCGCCGTGCCGTGGATCGTCGAGGCGCAGCAGCTCCTCGCCGATGACTGGGGTGTGTCGGCCGACCTGTGGTCGGTCACGAGCTGGACCGAGCTGGCACGCGACGGCGAGGCGGCCGAGGAGCACAACTTCCTCAACCCCGACGACGAGCGACGCTACGGCTACGTCACGCAGAAGCTGTCCGGCGCGAGCGGCCCGTTCGTGGCCGTGAGCGACTTCATGCGCGCGGTGCCGGAGCAGCTCCGTGCGTACGTGCCCGGCACGTACGCGACGCTCGGCGCCGACGGGTTCGGCTTCTCCGACACGCGTCCCGCCGCGCGGCGCTTCTTCAAGATCGACGGACCGTCGGTCGTGGTCCGCACGCTCGAGCTGCTCGCCGATCGCGGCGAGATCGACCGTTCGATCCCGGCGCAGGCCATCGCGAAGTACCGCCTCCACGACGTGAACGCGGGTACGACGGGATCGGCCGGCGGCGAGAGCTGACGGACGACGCACTGTGGCGACGAAGCCCCGGACGAAGGCGGAGACGCTCGCGTGGTTGCGCACCATCGCGGGCGAGCTGTCCACCCAGACGCTGAAGCGCCTGGAGGACACGCTGCCGTGGTACGGCGACATGCCGCCGTCCCGCCGTTCGGCCGTGGGCCTCGTCGCGCAGGCCGGCATCACGTCGTTCATCTCGTGGTTCGACGACCCGAAGTCGACGCCGTGGATCGCGGCCGACGTGTTCGGCGCCGCGCCGCGTGAGCTGCTGCGCTCGGTGAGCCTGCAGCAGACGCTGCAGCTGATCCGGATCACGGTCGAGGTCGTCGAAGCCCGGGTCAAGGACGGCGGCGAACCGCTGCGCGAGGCGATCCTGCTCTACTCGCGCGAGATCGCGTTCGCCGCGGCCGACGTCTACGCGCGCGCCGCCGAGGCCCGCGGACTGTGGGACGCCCGCCTCGAGGCGCTCGTGGTCGACTCGATCCTCTCGGGCGAGTACGACGAAGAGCTGCCGAGCCGCATCGCGGCCCTCGGCTGGCACGGCCATGGCGAGGTCGCGGTGCTCGTGGGGACCGCACCGAAGCTCTTCGACGTCGACCAGGTGCGCCGCGCGGCGCGGCACATGCACGCCGACGTGCTCGTGGGCGTGCAGGGCAATCGGCTCGTCGTGGTCATCGGCCGGTCCGAGCCGCGGACCCGTGAGGGCGAGGAGACGATCGGCACCGCCCCCGCGATGTCGTTCATGGAGATCGCCATGCAGCTCGAGCCCTCCTTCGGACCCGGCCACCTGGTGCTCGGGCACGAGGTGCCGAACCTGGTCGACGCGTCGAAGAGCGCCCGCGCGGCCCTTGCGGGGTTCGCGGTGGCACGGTCCTGGCGCAACGCCCCGAGGCCCGTGCACGCCGACGATCTGCTGCCCGAGCGCGCGCTCGCTGGCGACCCGCTTGCGAAGGCGACGCTCGTGCACCGCATCTACCGCCCGTTGCAGGCCCACTCGACCGAGCTGCTCACGACCCTCTGGAGCTACCTCGACAACGGCCGCTCGCTCGAGGCGACCGCGCGCGAGCTGTTCGTCCACCCGAACACCGTGCGCTACCGCCTCAAACGGGTCTCCGAGGTCATCGGCTGGGATGCGACGGGCGCGCGCGAGGCGCTCATCCTGCAGAGCGCGCTCATCGTCGGCTCCATGAGCGACCACGACGGCTCGCCCAGGCGACGCGCCGCCAACTGAGCCGCGCACCCCGCACCACCTCGCACCCCGGACTGTGCCAACCCGCACAAGCATCGGCCGGAGAGCTTGTGGCGTGTGCACACACGAGTGACGGTCAGGATTGGCAGACTGGAGCGGTGATCGTCGTCGTCTGCCCTGGTCAGGGCTCGCAGACCCCCGGATTCCTCGCACCCTGGCTCACGGAGCCCGCGTTCGCCGACCGCCTCGGTGCGCTCTCCGACGCGGCCGAGGTCGACCTGGCACGCCACGGCACCGAGAGCGACGCGGAGACCATCCGCGACACGGCCGTGGCTCAGCCGCTCATCGTGGCCGCCGGAATCCTGACCGCGACCGCGCTCCTGGCCGATGGACGCGCCGCGCGGGTCGGCGGCATCGCGGGTCACTCGGTCGGTGAGATCACCGCCGCAGCGGCGAGCGGCATCCTCGGCGACGCCGACGCGATGCGGTTCGTCGCGGCCCGCGGGCGCGCGATGGCGGATGCCTCGGCGCAGACGCCGACCGGCATGAGCGCCGTGATCGGGGCCGACGAGGACGCACTGCTCGCCCGGCTCGCCGAACTCGGGCTCGAGCCGGCGAACTTCAACGGCGGCGGGCAGATCGTCGTGGCCGGAGCGCTCGACGCCCTCGAGACGCTGCGCGCCGAGCCCCCCGCCGGCGCGCGGGTCATCCCGCTGCAGGTGGCGGGCGCGTTCCACACCCGGTACATGGCGCCCGCGGTCGACCGGCTGCGCGCCGTCGCCGAGGGCCTCTCGCCCGCCGATCCCGGGCTTCCGCTCTGGACGAACCGGGACGGTTCGCGCGTCACGGAGGGCGCCCGGTTCGTCGAGCTGCTCGTCGGCCAGGTATCCTCGCCTGTGCGTTGGGACCTGTGCATGCAGGCGTTCGCCGACGCGGGCGTCAGCGGCATCATCGAGCTCGCGCCCGCGGGTGCGCTCACCGGGCTCGCGAAGCGAGCGCTCAAGGGCGTGCCCAGCGTCGCCGTCAAGACCCCCGACGATCTGCCCGCGGCGTTCGAGCTCATCGACGGCGCCGCGGCCTGATCCGCTGACCCGAAAGATCGCGAGACGCATGTCGACCCCCACACTTCAGCAGTCACACGGCCCCGCCTTCACGCGGATCTACTCGATCGGCGCGGCGCGCGGCGACCGCGCGGTGCCGAACGAGGACCTGATCGGACCGATCGACTCGTCCGACGAGTGGATTCAGCAGCGCACGGGCATCGTCACGCGCGCCCGTTCGGGGCCCGACGTGTCGGCACTCGATCTCGCGACGGCCGCGGCGACCGAGGCGATCGAGCGGTCCGGCGTCTCCCCCGAGACGATCGACGTCGTCATCGTGGCGACCATCTCGAACCCGCAGCAGACGCCGTCGGTCGCGGCCGTGGTCGCGGACCGGGTCGGCGCGAACCCCGCAGCCGCCTATGACATGAACGCCGCGTGCGCGGGTTACGCGTACGCGGTCGCGCAGGCCGACGCCCTCATCCGGGCCGGTGCGGCCCGCCATGCGCTGGTGATCGGTGCGGAGAAGCTCTCGGACGTGGTCGACCCCACCGACCGGAGCATCTCGTTCCTGCTCGGTGACGGCGCCGGCGCGATCGTGATCGGGCCGAGCGACACGCCCGGGATCTCGAGCACGGTGTGGGGCTCCGACGGATCCAAGGCCGGTGCGGTCGGCATGAACCACACGCTCGTCGAGTTCCGCGACGGCACAGCCCCCTGGCCCACACTCCGCCAGGAGGGGCAGACCGTGTTCCGCTGGGCTGTCTGGGACATGGCGAAGGTCGCGAAAGAGGCGCTCGACCGCGCGGGAGTCACCCCGGCCGACCTCGCCGCGTTCATCCCGCACCAGGCGAACATGCGCATCATCGACGAGTTCGCGAAGCAGCTCAAGCTGCCCGAGACGGTCGTGATCGCCCGCGACATCGCGACGACCGGCAACACGTCGGCCGCGTCGATCCCGCTCGCGACCCACCGCCTGCTCGAGGAGCACCCCGAGCTCTCGGGTGGCCTCGCGCTCCAGATCGGCTTCGGCGCCGGCCTCGTGTTCGGGGCGCAGGTCGTCGTCCTCCCCTGACCCCCGCTCATCCATCCATCTAGACTGTGTCTCGGTCATCCGAGACACCCGCAAGGAGAAGAAGCACATGGCATTGTCCACCGAAGAAGTCCTCGCCGGCCTGGCCGAGCTCATCAACGACGAGACCGGCATCGCGACCGACACGGTCGAGCTGGACAAGTCGTTCACCGATGACCTCGACATCGACTCCATCTCGATGATGACGATCGTCGTCAACGCCGAGGAGAAGTTCGACGTGAAGATCCCCGACGAAGAGGTCAAGAACCTCAAGACCGTCGGCGACGCCGTCAGCTTCATCGTCAAGGCCCAGGCCTAGTCGGGCCGAAGAGCGGGCCGCGTCCAGCGGCCCGCTCTTCGCCGACGTGTTCATCCCTCCAACGGAGTCTCGCTTCATGACCAAGAAGATCGTCATCACGGGGATCGGTGCGTCCTCGCCCCTCGGCGGCACCGCCCGTGACAGCTGGAACGCCCTGCTCGCCGGGACGTCGGGCGCGCGAACGCTCGAGCACGAATGGGTCGCCGAGTACGACCTGCCGGTGACGTTCGCCGCCGAGGCGATCGTCCGGCCCGAGGAGGTGCTCGAGCGCCCCGTCGCCAAGCGTCTCGACCCGTCGGCGCAGTTCGCGCTCATCTCCGCGAAGGAGGCCTGGGCCGACGCCGGCGCCCCCGAGGTCGAGCCCGAGCGGCTCGGCGTCGACTTCGCGACCGGCATCGGCGGCGTGTGGACGCTGCTCGACGCGTGGGACACCCTGCGCGATCGCGGCCCCCGCCGCGTCATGCCCATGACGGTGCCCATGCTCATGCCGAACGCGGCGGCCGCCGCGGTCTCGATGCACTTCGGCGCGCGCGCGTTCGCGCGGACCGTCGCCTCGGCGTGCGCGTCGAGCACGGAGTCGATCGCGAACGCCTACGAGCACCTGCAGCTCGGGCTCGCCGACGTGATCATCGCGGGCGGCACCGAGTCGGCCATCCACCCGATCACCATCGCCTCGTTCGCGTCCATGCAGGCGCTGTCGCGCCGCAATGACGACCCGGCCACCGCCTCGCGGCCGTACAGCGTCGACCGTGACGGATTCGTCATGGGCGAGGGCGCGGCGAGCCTCGTGCTCGAGACCGAGGAGCACGCGCTCGCACGCGGCGCGCGCATCTACGGCGAGCTCGCTGGTTCGGGCGTGACCGCCGACTCGTACCACATCACCGCGAACGATCCCGAGGGCCTCGGTGCGAGCCGCGCGGTGCTCGCCGCGCTCGAGCAGGCCGGCGCGACGCCCGACGAGGTCACGCACATCAACGCGCACGCGACGAGCACGCCGGTCGGCGACATCGCCGAGTACGCGGCACTCCGCTCGGTGTTCGGGGAGCGCGTGCACGAGATCCCGGTCTCGGCGACCAAGGCGTCCACGGGCCATCTGCTGGGCGGCACCGGCGCGCTCGAGGCGGTCTTCTCGCTGCTCGCGATCGTCGAACGTCAGGCCCCGCCGACGATCAACCTGACGACCCAGGACCCCGAGATCCCGCTCAAGGTGTCGGGCGAGCCGCAGCCGCTCGGCGACGCCCCGCAGCTGGCGATCTCGAACTCGTTCGGCTTCGGCGGCCACAACGCCGTCATCGCGATCCGCACCGTCTGATCCGTTCGCCGCGAGGCGGCGCAGACACGCAACGGCCCCGGCAATCGCCGGGGCCGTTGCGTCACGTCGTGCAGGTTTCGCGGATCACGTGAGCCGGGACTTCCGTCGACCGACCTTCGCACCGCGCCACCGCGCGTCGTGGATCCTCACCCGTCACCCCACGTGGTGCAACCACACGACGGGGGCGAAATCGCTGGCGTGCCGGAACGGCTCGAGCTCGTCGTCCCAGGCCTGCCCGAGCGCGAGCCGCAGCTCGCGGTGCAGTTCGAGCGCGTCGTGACCGCCGACCTCCATGGCGTAGCGGATGCGGTCCTCGGGCACGACGACGTTGCCCGCCGAGTCGGTCTGGGCGAAGAACACGCCGAGGTCCGGCGTATGCATCCACCGTGCGCCGTCCGAGCCGGCACCGGGATCCTCGCTCACCTCGTACCTGAGCTGGGTCCAGCCTCTGAGCGCCGACGCGATCCGGGCACCGTCGCCGACCTGGCCCTCCCAGGTGAACTCGGCGCGCATCGAGCCGCGCAGCACGGGCTGGGGCTCCCAGTCGAAGTTCACGGCCGTGCCGAGCGCGCCACCTGCGGCCCACTCGACATGCGGGCATATGGCGCGCGGCGAGGAGTGCACGTAGAGCACGCCTCGCGTCGCTCGCGTCACGTCGTACGCCATCTCGTTCTCCGTTCCAGTGAGGTGCGTCTTCCCCTACGACCTCGGAACGCCTCGATAGCGCGTGCATCTTCGATTGTGTGCGACGGCGGACCGTCACCCGCGATTATGCCGCGGATCCGGCGATCGGACAAGCGAGGCACCCGCGTGGCCGCCCGTTTCGACCCCGATGAACACTATGCTCAGTGAAGTATTCCACCTCGGCGCGGCCCCCGGCCGCCGACCCCCTGGAGCGCACATGGCCGTCCGCGACGCCCTGCTCGGCATCCTGCTCATCGGTCCCGCGTACGGGTTCCAGCTGCACGGCGAGCTCGCCGCGCGGACGGGCGGCCGCCGCACCATCAACGTGGGCCAGACGTACGGCACCCTCGACCGGCTCGCGGCCCGCGCGCTCATCGAGCCCGCGGGCGCGACCGACGACGGGCTTCCGCTGCACCGCCTCACCGAGGCGGGTCGCGTCGAGGCGCTGGCCTGGCTGCACGGCACGGATGCCTCGGTCAGCGACCCATGGGACGAAACGGTCGACCGGGTGCTCCTGAGCGCGTCGCTCCCCGGCGTCGAGCTCGCACCGATCCTGGCGGGCGAGCGACGGCGCTGGGCAGAACGACTCGAGGCCGCCGGGGCGGTGTCCGGCGAGGCATCCGTGGCAGACGAGGCATCCCCACCGGGCGAGGCAGCCGTGCTCGCCCGCCATGCCGCGGCCATCGACCGCGCGCGCGCCGGCGCACTCATCGACTGGCTCGATTCGATCGCCGCGGCACCGCCGCCGGCGTTCGGCTTCGCCGACACCCGGCCCAAGCGCGGGCGTCGCCGCTCGACCCCGGCTCAGCCGGCCTCGGCGTAGCTCTCGACCACGCGCAGGTCGAGCGGGAACTCGACCGGGAACTCGCCGAACAGCAGGCGGCCGGCCTCGGCCGCGCTCGCGTGCACCGCGGCCGCGACGGCCTCGGCGTGCTCGGCCGGCGCGTGCACGATGACCTCGTCGTGGAGGAAGTACACGAGGTGCGGCACGCGCGCGAACACCGGGCCGGATGCCTCGGCCGGCACCACGGCGGGTGAACGCTCGCCGATCGTGGCGAGCCGGCGGCGGAGCTCGGCCATCCAGATCACGGCCCACTCGGCCGCGGTGCCCTGCACGACGAAGTTGCGCGTGAACCGGCCCCAGTCACGCGCGGCAGTGCGTGCCCTGCGCTCGTCCGCCGGCGACGCATCCGGTTGGCTGGCTCGCGACTGCGCGGCACGCCAGCCGTCCCCCGGAAGCGGTGACGAGCGGCCGAGCAGGGTGGTCACGCGCGCGCCGCGAGCGCCCTCGTCGGCCGCGCGGTCGACGAGGGCCATCGCACGCGGGAAGGTGCGCGCGAGGCGCGGGACGAGGCGGCCGCTCTCCCCCGACGTCGCCCCGTAGATCGCGCCGAGCATCGCGTACTTCGCCTCGGTGCGGGTCGCCACGACGCCGGCGTCGACCAGGCCCGCGTAGAGGTCGCGGCCGCGGCCGGCGGCGGCCAGCTCGAGATCATGGGACATGCCCGCGAGCACGCGCGGCTCCAATTGCGCCGCGTCGGCGACGACGAGCCGCCATCCGGGGTCGGCGACCAGCGCCCGCCTGATCTGCTTCGGCAGTTGCAACGCGCCACCGCCGGCCGTCGCCCACCGCCCGCTCGCCGCGCCACCCGGCACGTACTCGGGCCGGAACCGGCCCTCGACCACCCACTCCTCGAGCCAGGCCCAGCCGTTCGCACTGAGCACGCGTGCGAGCTTCTTGTACGCGATCAGCGGCTCGATCGCGGGATGCTCGAGCTCGCGGAGCTCCCACCGGCTCGTGGACTCGACCCCGAGCCCCGCCGCGCGGAGCGCCCGCAGGAGATCCGCCTGGGAGTCGAGGTTCACGCGCGGCGCGTCGAGCGCCCGGCGCACCTCGGTCGCGAGCTCGAGCATGCGCGCGGGCTTGCCGTTCGCGAACGGCCGGGGGCCGAGCAGGTCTTCGAGCACGTCCTCGTGCACGGCCGAACTCCACGGCACACCCGCCGCGGCGAGCTCGCTCGCGATGAGCGCTCCCGCCGACTCGGCCGCGAGCAGCAGCCGGAGGCGGCCCGCGCCGTCGCTCGCCTCGACCAGCGCGAGCTGGCGGCGGTACTCGGCCACGAGCAGCCTGGCGGGCCCGCCGGGTGACATGTCGCCATGGGGCGCGTTTCCCGTCGTCGGACTTCCGGCCGCGGCGGTGCCGGTCGTCGCGTGGTGCGACATCGCGGGGTCATCGGATGCCTCGTCCCACCCGTCGTCGAAGAGCGTGGCCGCGCCACGGCCCGCGACATGCCCGGCAGCCGAGGAGACCGGCACAGACTCGCCCGCGGCGATCGCTTCGGCGGGCCCGCGTCGGAGCCACTCGGGTCGCGGCGGCGCGGTGAGCCGGGCACCGGCGGTGAGCGTGCTGTGCTCGAGGATCGCCGCGCCGAGCCGAAGGTCATGGCACCGCTCGACGCGGACCCCCGCGGCGAGCAGCACCGGAGCCCAGTCGCGCGTATCGTGCCAGACCCACCTGGGCCGATGCGCCTCGTACTCGCGCACGAGCGCCGCGAGCCCCGCCCGGTCGGTCGTCGCGAGGCGTTCGCCGGTGTCGGGGTCGACGAGCGTCAGCCGGGCTCCCCCGTCGTCGGCCATCACGATGCGCACGAATCCATTCTCGGGTGCGCCGCCGACACGTCTCACGCCGTGGTGGATGTCGGCGGTGCGGGTGAGGATGTGCGCATGAGCCTGAGGAAGCGCACGACGGTCGGGGACCACGCATGGCCGCGGTGAGCTTCGCCTGCGGGCACGGCGCGGTCGCGGGCGAGCCAGGGGTCGTGGCGCTCCGCCGCGCGTGCCCGGTGTGCATGCTCGTGCACGAGACGCAGCGCAGCCGGGGCGAGCTGCTGCGCCGGGCGGCGCCGTCGCAGCGCGCCGCGCTCGCGGCCGAGACCCGCATCGGCGCCGAGTACGACTGGCGGTGCGCGCGCGGCCACGATCGCTACCGGGCCACGATCGTCGAGCAGCTCACGGGCACGGCGTGCGCGAAATGCCGGCAGAGCGCCGCCGCACCGGCCTCGCGCGCTGAGGCCGGCCTGCCCTTCATGCATCCCGGCCTACGCGTGGGCACCTCCATCACCGAGCACCGGCTGAAGGCCATGCTCGCCGAGCGCATCCGGCTGAACCACCGGGTGAACGCGATCCGGATCGCGCGCACGTTCCACGGCCGCACCGAGGTGTGGCCCGACATCATCGTCCCGCAGCTGCGACTCACCGTGGAGTACGACGACCCCGGCCGCACACGCATGGCGCACCGCGGGCTGAAGGCCGGTACCGACGCCGACAAGGACGACGCCCTGCGAGAGGTCGGCTGGGAGGTGATCCGGGTCCGCGCCGGCGGGCTCGAGGCCCTCGGCCCGAACAGCATCGTGTGCGGGCGGCTCAGCTCGGAGGTCGTCGACGAGGTCGTCCGGCGCATGCGGAGGCTCCGTGGCGATGCCGCGGTCGACGCCCTGCTCGTCTCGAACGCTCGGTGAGGCATCCTGAGACGACGGATGGTGTCGTATACTAGGACGCACTCGGTCGGCTCGAGCCCGACCGTTCACCGCACTTCCCCACATGGAGGAACCCACATGCCGCGCCGTGCTTCCACGCTCTTCGCCGCTTCCTTCGCCCTGTCGGCGATCCTCGTGCCGGCCGCGAGCCACGCCGCGCCCGGAGGCGCACCCTCGCTGCTCGACGTCGACACGACCGCCCGATACGCGTGCCCCGATGGCGGCACCTGCTGGGGCGTGGTCATCGCCGAGGGCCTGCAGCCGGTCAGCGAGGTGAACGTCTCCTGGAACACGACGTCCGCGCCGGGGGTGTTCGATGCCATCGTGGACTCGTTCGGGAACCTCAGCCTGCAGCTGAACCTCGAGTGCGGCGCCTCCGAGCCGGCGACCGGCGTCCGCGCCCTCGGCACGACGAGCGCTGGACTCTCCATCGAGTCGGATCTCGTCGACGCCCCCTGCTGACCCGCGCGGCACGGGCAGGGCCGCCGGTCACACCATGATCGACAGCGGCTCCTCGATGCGGTCCTGTGGGTCGTGCTCACTGCCCGACACCCGGGTGGCCGAACGAGCGGTAAACTGGAATGGCATTCCGGAATCATGACGCGCAGCGTCACCGATGAGAGGCACGCCATGACCGAGCACGCCGAGGACCCCAAACGGCGCGGACCCGACGGACTCCGGGCGATGGACCGCGCGACGACGATCCTGTTCGAGCTCGCGGCTCACCCCGGCGGCCTCAGCCTGGCCGACCTCGCCAGGCAGACCGGCCTCACGCTGACCACGGTCCATCGCATGATCGGCACCCTCCGCGCGCACCGGCTCACGCGCGAGACCCCCGACGGCCGGCAGGCGCTCGGGCCCGGCACGCTCATCCTCGCGCGGGGCTTCCTCGGCGGCCTCGACTTCCGCGTCGAGGCCCTCCCCGTGCTGGCCGAGCTCCGCGACGCCACCGACGAGGCCTGCCACCTCGGCACGCTCGCCAATCCGCACATCGTGTACGTCGACAAGCTCGACAGCACCCGCTCAGTGGGCGTCGTCTCACGCATCGGCGCCACCGCGCCGGCCGTCACGACGGCGGTCGGCAGGGCCATCCTCGCGCATTCGGCCCCCGCGGTCGTCGACGCCGTCATCGCCTCGACCGAGACGCAGCTCGGCACGCCCGTCGACGCCGAGGGGCTGCACGCCGAGCTGGCGCGCACTCGCCGCGACGGATTCAGCCGCGATCTGGGCGAGAACGAGCCGTGGGTCAGCTGCGTCGGCGCACCGGTCTTCGACGAGAACGGCGCGCCGGTGGCGGCGATCAGCCTCTCGATCCCCACGGAACGTTTCGATCCGGAGCGCGCAGCCGAATGGGGCGCGCTCGTGCGCCGAAGCGCCGACCGCATCTCGGAGGCGCTCGGGCATAGCCCCGAGTGGCCGCGCCAGGCCACGGCGCCAGGCACGGCCGATCCCGCCGCACACGACCGATGAACACACACGACCGCTGAACGCGCACGACCGATGAAGAGGACTGAGATGACGTCACCCCTGCGCATCGCCATCGCCGGCGCCGGCCGGTTCGGCTCGCTGCACGCCCGCGCGTGGCACGAGGCCGGCGCCGAGATCGTCGCGGCCGTCGACATCGACGGCGAGCGGGCCGGGGCCCTCGCTGACGTGTACGGCGCCACCCGGCACGGCACCGACCTCGGCGTCGTGCTGGAGGACGCCGGGGTCGACGCGGTGGTCGTCGCGAGCGACGAGGCGTCGCACACGCGCCTCACCGACACCGCGATCGCGCACGGCAGCCACGTGTTCGTCGAGAAGCCGTTCGCGCTGAGCAGCGCGGAGGCGGCCCGCAGCATCCGCGCGGCTGAGGCGGCCGGACTGCAGCTCATCGCGGGCCACATCTCGCGGTTCGCGCAGCCCTACGCCTACATGCGCGAGGCCCTCGACGCGGGCCGGCTCGGCGAGCTGTGGAGCGTTCGCCTCCGCCGGGACTTCACGCGCAGCTGGCTCGCCGCCTTCGGCCACCGGGTGCACCCGGCCTGGGAGTCCTGCATCCACGACATCGACCTGGCGATCTTCTTCACGGGCGAACGACCCGAGTCGGTCTACGCGCTGCAGGTCATCGACGGCGACAGCGGGTTCCCCGCGTCGATGACGGCACTGCTCCGCTTCCCGTCGGGGCGCACCGTGACCATCGAGTCGGCGTGGAGCGTCCCGGACCGCGGGCCGCAGTCGCTCGCGGGCGCACTGGCGCTGGACGGCACCATCGCCGGCGCAGCCGAGCTCATCGGCTCGCGCGGCACCGTCACGCAGCGGCTCATCAACGACGCGCTCGTCGAGTGGAATGAGCAGGGCGTCTTCGCGCCCGATCTCTCGCTGTGGCCCGAGCGGAACGGCCGCGTCGGCGGCGCACTCCGCGAGGAGATCGAGCACGCGCTCGCGGTCTTCTCGGGCTCGATCGCGAACACCCGGATGCCGCACCGGGAGGCGCTCTGGAGCGTCGGGACCGCCGAGGCCATGATCCGCTCGCTCGAGAGCGGTCAGCCGGAGGCCGTGCTCACGGATTGAGGACGTTGCGCGGCGGGATCAGCCGCGCGAACGATTCGGCGGCCGCCGTCACGTCGAGGTGCGCGTCGCGCAGGACCAGCCCCCCGTGACCGGGGAAGAGCTGGTCGACGCCGAGCCCCGCGAGCGCGATGACACTCTCGGCGTACCGGTCGAGGCGGCAGTCCGGGATGGCCTGCAGGCTCACGAGCCCACCCGCGAACAGCACGTCGCCGGTGAACAGCGCCCGCGCCGCAGCGCCCTCGACGAGGAAGACCACGTGACCGTCGCAGTGCCCGGGCGCCGGCAGGCTCGTCACGCGCAGGCCCGCCAGGTCGATGACGTCGCCGTCGCCGAGGATGCGCTGCGGCGTGTGCGGGCGCAGCGCGAACTCGGCCGGGTAGACGCCGAGGTCCCTCGCGCGTGCGACCTGGGTGACGGACTCGTCGCCGGCCGTGAGTGCTGCGGCCGTGGTCTCGCCGGCCGCGACCGCCCAGCCGTGCGCGGCCGCGGCGGCCGCGCCGCCCGCGTGGTCGCCGTGATAGTGCGTGACGAGCACGAGATCGATCGCGTCACGATCGGCGACGGATGCCACGTTGGCGAACCATGCGTCGGCGCCGAGCCCGGTACCGGCGTCGATGAGCAGCCCGCGCGCACCGTCCCAGACGAGGTACAGGTTGGCGTCGTACGTGCTCGTGAAGGCCGGGCTCGCCTCG
Organism: Agromyces aerolatus; assembly: GCF_031432255.1. Classification (NCBI taxonomy): domain Bacteria; kingdom Bacillati; phylum Actinomycetota; class Actinomycetes; order Micrococcales; family Microbacteriaceae; genus Agromyces; species Agromyces aerolatus. The sequence continues at coordinate 170,321 of NZ_JAVKGQ010000006.1, forward strand.
TCGGCGGTGCCCACGAGCCACACGTGCTCGCCCAGCCGGACGGCGCTCATGCCGCCGCGGTCCCTCCCGGCTGCGGCCGCACGGCCATCACGTCGATCTCGACGAGGATGTCCGCGAGCGTGCTGCCCACGGTGGTGCGCACCGGGTACGGGGCCGGGAAGCGGCGCTCGTACACGCCGTTGTAGGCGGCGAAGTCGCGGTCGAGGTGCTGCAGGTGCACCGTCGACTTGACGACGTCGGCGAGCGTGAGCCCGACGAGACCGAGCGCGGTCTCGACGTTGCTGATCACCTGCTCCGTCTGCGCCTCGATGCCCTCGGGCACGAGCCCGGTCGCCGGGTCCTGCGGACCGAAGCCGGCGGTGACCACGAACGTTCCGCAGTCGATGACGTGGCTGTACGGGCCCGCCGGGTTCGGGAGGGTGTCACTCGTGTGGGCGATCCTGGTCATGCGCGTTCCTGCCTCCGAAGGTCGAAATAGGTGTCGATGAGTGTGCCGTAGAGCCGGTGGGCCTCATGCAGCTGCGAGACGCCGACCTTCTCGTTCGCGCCGTGGGCGACGCTGATCCAGCCCGGGCCGAGACTCGCGATGGTCGGGATGCCGCCGCGGCCCATGAAATAGGTCGCGTCCGTCCCGCCGGGGAAGGCGGCGAACGGCACCGGCCGGCCGAGCACCGACTCGGCGGCCGACCGGGCGGCTCGGGCCACGGCCGTGGTGGGCGACAGCTCGACGGCCGGCATCCAGCCCTGGCCGCTGTCGAGGTAGCTGATCCGGTAGTCGACCTCGGCGGGGAGGGTGGCCCGGACGAGCGCGTCGATCTCGCGGTGGAGCGTCTCCTGACGCATCCCGGGGACGAGGCGGACCTCCATGCTGACGCGGCAATGACCGGGCCAGGTGCCGAAGCTCACGCCGCCGGTGATGAACATGCCGGGGTTCACGGTCGGTGCGCACTCGACCTCGCCGGGCGTGTCGACGGTCGGGGTGAAGGTCTCGAACGCGTGCAGCAGATCTGCGGCGTGCAGCGTGGCGTTGCGGCCGAGCGTGTGGGACAGCCCGCTGTGGCCCTGGTGGGCGAGGACGTCGATGTGAAAGCAGCAGATGCCCCGGGAGACGAGATAGACGGCCTCCCACGGGTCGGTGATGCCGCTCGGCTCGCCGATGACGATGTCGTCGAGGTCGGGCAGCAGCCCTTCGGCGGCGAGGGCCTTCGCGCCCGCGTCGGAGCCCTGCTCCTCGTCGGCCGTGAGCACGAGCGACACCCGGCCCGACGCCGGTCCACCGGAGGCCGCTCCCCCGCGGCCCGCGGCGAAGTCCTCGAGCGCGAGCATCATGGCGGCCACACCGCCCTTCATGTCGGTGCTGCCGAGTCCGAAGGCGTCGTCGCCCACGACCGTGAGCTCGAGCGGCGGCGTGTGCCACTCCGAAAGCGCGTCGCCGATGGGCTTGGTGTCCAGGTGGCCCGAGAGCCCGAGGTGCCCGGGTCCGCCGCGGTCGACCGTGATGACGAGATTGGGGCGCCCGGTGACGGGTTCGAGGACGCGAGCGTCGAATCCGCGGTCCTTCGCCCAGCTCGCGAGATGCCGGACGATCTCCGACTCCTGCGGGCCGGGGTTCTGCGAGTCGATGGCGACGAGTTCGCGGGTGAGCTCGAGCACGTCCATGGATTCTCCTGATCCTGCCGCGGACGCGTCGTCCCGGACTTGTGAAAACCGATCGTAGCTTTCAGAATGGCCTTCCACAATCTATCGGAGGTGAGACGGGTGCACGATCCCAGGGGCGGCACGCCGAGCGGAGGCACGCGCGCGCACCGGTTCGCATGCTTCGCTTGCGAGCACCGGGAAGACACGTTCACCTACGACTGCGCCGTGTGCGGCGGGCCGATGCTCGTCGACCCGGCCCCGGTGACGGCCGACGACCTGACGACGCCCGAGCTCGGTGCGCGCGGACCCTGGCGCTATCCCGCACTCCTGCCGCGCTCGACCGCACGCGTCACCATCGGCGAGGGTGACACGCCGCTCGTGGCGCTGCCGTTCGCCCATCGCGGCTCGAGCCCCGTCTACGCCAAGCTCGAGTCGCTCAATCCGTCGTTGTCCTTCAAAGACCGCGCGATGGCCGTCGGAGCGTCCGCGGCCGTGGATCTCGGCCTCCAGGGGCTCGTGGTCGCCTCGACGGGGAACGCGGCGGTGTCCGCTGCGACCTACGCCGCGGCCGCTGGACTCGCGTGCACCGTGCTCGTGGGGTCGGAGTCCCAGGCGGCGAAGAAGCTCGATGCCTGCCGCGCGCTCGGCGCCGAGGTCCGCGAGATCGAGGGCGACTACAGCGCCGCCTACGCTCGCGCCCGGACGCTCGAGGGCGAGGGCTGGATGAACGTGTCGACGACCTACCGCAATCCGCTGCTCGCCGAGGGGTACCGATCCATCGCGTTCGAGCTCATCGAACAGCTGGGCCGCACGCCGAGCAGGGTGATCGTGCCGATCGGAGCCGGCCCGCTCCTCCGCGGCGTCGAGCGCGGGTTCGCGGACGCCGTGGCGGCCGGGCGTGCCACGCACGTGCCGGCACTGGTCGGCGTGCAGGCCGAGCGGGTCGCGCCCATCCACGCCGCGTGGCGGCGCCGGCACGGCGATGGGAGCGCGTCGCCCACGCGTGGCGGCGCCACGCTCGCCACGGCGATCGCCGACCGACTCACGGGCTACGAGGCGCACGGCGACGTCACCATCGCCGCGGTCGAACGCACCGCGGGGACGGTCATGGCGGTCGACGAGACCGAGATCATCGCAGCCACGCGCCGGCTCGCCGCAGCCGGGATCTGGGTCGAGCCCTCCGCGGCCACCGCGCTCGCGGCGCTCGGCCATGGCGACGCCGCCGACCCGGGAGTGCGAGCAGCCCACCCGGCCCTCGGCGACGATGCGGACGGACCGGTCGTGCTCATGCTCACCGGCCACGGCATCAAGGCCCCCACCCTGCCGACGCGTGCGTGAGCGTCGGGTCGTCATGAGCCGGGCCCGATCAGCCGCGATTGATGTCCGTGCGCACTTCATACCGGTCGAAGCGGTAGCGCGAGCGGACGTACTGCATCGGACGACCCATGGTGTCGAAGAACGTGTCCACGATCTCGAGCGCCGGATAGCCGCGCGGCAGCTGCAGCAGCTCGCTCTCGCGATTCGAGGCGAGCACGGCGCGGACGACCCGCTCGGTCGACACGGGCGTGACGCCGCGCTCGGCCAGTCGTTCGTGGATGGAGCCCGAGAGGTCGGCACCCAGGAGCGCGGGCGCGAGCTGCGGCGGAAAGACGCTCATCTCATGGCACATGGGCTCGTTGTCCGCGTACCGCAGCCGCTCGACGAGCACCGGGCACTCCCCCGGCCGCAGGTCGAGCACCGCGATGGTCTCCACGTCGGGTGTGATGGTCTCGGCCCGCATGACCTGCGAGCTCGGAGTGAAGCCGCGCTGCCGCATGTCCTGCGTGAACGAGGTGAGCGTCGGGCCCATCGAGATCGTCGGCCGGCTGACGTAGGTCCCGCTCCCGGGCGTCTTCTTGACCCAGCCCTCCGCGACGAGCCGGCCGAGCGAATGTCGCACGGTCATCACGCTGACCCCGAACTCCTCGGCGAGTGCGCGCTCGGGCGCGAGCTTGGCCCCGATGGGCAGGCTGGAGCAGCGACTGCGGAGCGCGTCGAGGATCTCCAGGTACTTGGGTTGGACCATTCAGCGCCCCATCGTCGTAGGTGTCGTCTCCGGCAATTGTTCAGGAAACACGGAAGTCTTCGAAACACGTCCGTTATGTAGCAAAGCCTATATTGATCTAGAGCGGATCGTGCTATGGTCGCTCCAGCGTTGCACCAGACGGTCCTGAAAATGCCGTCACCGCGCCATTCTCACTGTCGAGTGGCGTTCCCATCAACCAGAAAGTTGTGAGATGCGATCTAAAGCAATTACGGCTGTGGCACTCGGAGCGGCGGCTGTGCTCGCCCTCGGCGCGTGTTCCGGCGGCACCGGCGGCTCCGAGTCCGGCGGGGACCAGGAGCTCGTGCTCTGGCACATGGAGGGCACGCCCAATCGCGTGGCCGCCTTCGAGTCACTGGCCGAGAAGTACAACGAGACCGACCCCGAGTACCCCGTCACGGTGCAGGTGCAGGACTGGGACCAGGTCTACACCAAGATCGCCGGCGCGGCGCAGTCGGGCAAGCAGCCCGACATCCTGTTCGCGATCCCCGACTTCGCCACGTACGTGCGCAACCTCGGGCTCGGCCAGCCGGTCACCGAGGTCGTCGACACGCTCGACAGCGACTACGGCCTGATCGACGCCGCCAAGGCGCCGTACCAGGACGAGGACGAGTACTGGGCCGTTCCGCTCTACGGCATGGTGCAGATGCTCTGGTACCGCGAGGACAAGCTCGCCGAGGCCGGCATCGAGGCGCCCACCACGTGGAGCGAGCTCGTGGCCGCCGCGCAGGCGCTCACCACCGACGGCACCAGCGGCATCGCGCTGCCCGCCGGCAAGAACCTCGCGACCGACCAGGTGCTCTACAGCCTGATGATCACGGGCGGCGCCGCGAACTTCTTCACCGAGGACGGGCAGGTCGACATCGACACGCCCGAGACCGTCGCCGCGTTCGAGGTCTACAAGGAGCTGCTGCAGTACTCCCCCACGGACTCCGCGAACTACGCGTGGGGCGAGCCGCAGGCGGCGCTGAACAGCGGCGCGGCCGCGATGGCGATCGAGAAGGGCCAGTACCTGGCCCCGTTCGCCGAGGAGTCGGGACTCGACCCCTCGCAGCTCGGCTGCGCACCCATCCCGGTGGCCGACGACGGCGGCGAGCCCGGCAGCATCTACTACTCGAACGGCGCCATGGTGCTGAGCGACGACGAGGCCAAGCAGGCCGGAGCCGGCGAGTTCCTCGAGTGGCTGCTCGAGCCCGAGAACTACGGCGACTTCCTGAACGCCGAGCCGGGTCTCTTCCTGCCCGTCACGACCGACGGCGCGGAGCTCGAGCAGTGGCGCTCCAACGAGGTGCTCACCACGTACGCCGAGTGCGTCGACGCGATGCTCGAGCAGTCCGAGACCGGCGAGCTGTTCGGCTTCGTCGACGGGCAGTACATCGACACGATCGGCGAGATCTCGGGCCAGAACTTCCTGGCGCAGGCCGTCCAGCAGATGTACGTCAACGGCATGACCGCCGAAGAGGCGGCGGCGTGGGCCCAGGAGCAGATGCAGGCGGCGATCGGCTGACGATGACCAGCTCGGTAACGAGCCGTCCGGCGGCGCTGGCGGAGACCCGTCAGCGCCGCCCCTCGTCGGCTCCCGCTCCAAAAATGAGGCAGAGCTCGGGTGAGCGCATCCTGGGCTACGCGCTCATCGCCCCGATCGTGATCATCATGGGACTCGTCATCGCGTTCCCCCTGGTCAATGCGGTCATCACGAGCTTCCAGGACCAGCGCACGATCGGCAGCCCCGCCGACTTCGTCGGCTTCGACACCTACTTCAAGGTGCTGGGCGACAGCGCGTTCTGGGAGGCGCTCGGCCGTTCGGGCATCTGGCTCGCGGTGAACATGATCGTGCAGACGATCCTCGCGTTCGCGACCGCACTCCTGCTGCAGCGCACGAGCCGCTGGTCGCGCGCCGCACGCACCTGGATCGTCCTGCCGTGGGTCATCCCCACGGTCGCGGTCGCCGTGGTCTGGCAGTGGATGCTCAACAGCAACTACGGCATCGTCACGCAGCTCTTCCGAGGCATCGGCATCGATCTCGGCTCGCCGTTCGGCGACTCCTCGGTCGCGCTCATCGCTGTGATCCTCGTCAACAGCTGGCACTGGTTCCCGCTCAGCGCCGTCGTGATCTACGGCGCGCTCGCGACCGTGCCGGGCGAGGTGCTCGAAGCCGCGAAGATGGATGGCGCGGGCGCCTGGCGCACGTTCTGGGCCGTGACGTTCCCGCTCCTGCAGCCCGTGCTCTTCGCGCTCGCGCTCGTGGGCTCGCTCTGGTCGTTCAACGTGCTCGACACCATCTACCTGATCACCGGCGGCGGCCCCGTCGGTTCCACGACGACCATGCCCGTCTACGTGTACGACACCGCGTTCAGCGCGTTCCGCTCCAGCCAGGCGGCTGCCGCGAGCGTCCTGACCGTGATCGTGCTCGGCATCGCGGCTCTGCTCTTCGTGCGCTTCGCCCGTCCGAAGGAGGACTCGTGACCAGCCTCACCGCGTCCCGCCGATCGGGCCGCACGCTACGCCACCGGCTGGGGGCTGTGCCCCGGGTCATCGCCTGGATCGTGCTCACGGTCATCGTGCTCGGCCCGCTGTACTGGATCGCCATCTCGGCCTTCAAGGGCCGTGAGGAGATCATCCGGTCGACGCCGACCTTCTGGCCCGAGACGTTCACGCTCTCGAACTTCGAGCAGCTGTTCATGTCCACCGAGTACCCGGTGTTCCTCACGAACAGCATCATCGTCGCAGTGGCGACGACGGTCGTCACGGTGATCGTCTCGCTCGCCGCCGCGTACGGCCTGTACCGGCTGAAGGTGCCGGGCAGCGGCAAGATCGCCGGCATCGTGCTGCTGTCGTACATGATCCCCGGCACGCTCCTGATCGTGCCCCTGTACCGCACGCTCGCGGGCCTCGAGCTCATCGACACCCACGCGGGGATCGTGCTGGTGAATGTGGCCTTCACGGCTCCGTTCTGCACGTGGCTGCTGCGCGGCTTCATCTTCGCCGTCCCCCGGGAGATCGACGAGGCGGCCGCGATCGACGGCGCTGGTCCGACGAGGACCATGATGCAGATCGTGCTGCCCCTGCTGCTGCCGGGCATCGCGACCGTCGCCGTGTACTCGTTCGTGTTCTCGTGGACGGAGTTCGTGTTCGCGTCGCAGTTCATCGTGAGCGACGCGCTGCAGACCCTGCCCATCGGCCTGAGCGCGATCATCGGCCAGTACACCGTCAACTGGGGGCTCGTCATGGCCGGGACCCTGTTCACCCTCCTCCCGACCGTCGTGCTCTTCCTCTTCGTCGGGCGCTACTTCGTCGGTGGCCTGATCGCGGGAGCGACGAAATGACCGACATCGCGACGGGCCTCATGCGGCCGACGCGGACGTACCTCGGCACCACGGAGGAGCTGCTGCACTCCGCGATCGAGCTGGCGGCCGCGCCGCTCGAGCTCGCCGGACGGATCGTGGCCGAGTGCTTCGACCGGGACGGGATGCTCTACGTGTTCGGCAGCGGGCACTCGCACGTCTTCGCCGAGGAGGCGTTCTACCGCGCCGGTGGCGCGGCACGCGTCTGCCCCATCCTGAAGCCCGAGCACATGCTGCACGAGGGCGCCAGGCGGAGCACCGAGCTGGAACGTCAGTCGGGGCTCGCGGCCGCCCTCCTCGACCCGTACGAGATCGACCCGACGGTCGACGTGCTGCTCGTCGTCTCGAACTCGGGCGCGAACGCGCTCCCCGTCGAGGTGGCCGAGACCGCACGCGCACGCGGCATCACCGTGATCGCGATCACGTCGGTGGCCTACGCGACCGCGTCGACGAGCCCGGGCGGCCGGCTGCACGAGGTCGCGGACGTCGTGCTCGACAACCAGTGCCCGCCCGGTGACGCGCTCGTGGCGCTCGGCGACGACCTGCCTCGCGTGGGCCCCGCGTCGAGCGTCGTCGGGCTCGCGCTCCTCAACGCGATGATCGTCGAGGCCCTGGCGAGGCAGACGGCCCAGGGGCACCGGCCCGACATCTACCTGAGCGCGGGCATGCCCGGTGCGCGTGAGCACAACGCGCGCACGGCCGAGCGATTCAGCCTCAGGAACCCGCATATCTGATCGCCCCGGCCCGAGCGCGCGACGGCCGACTGCGACACGACCCGCGTCACCCACCCGAACCGAGTAGCAAAGGAAACCTGCACATGAAACTGAGCTTCGAAGTCTGGCCCAACATGCCCTGGGGGCGTCTCGAAGCGGCCGGCCCGGCCTGGAACTCGTGGGGCGACCTGCCCTCGCCGGAGACCGCGACCAAGGTGGCGGAGTACGGCTACGACGCCGTCGACTTCCTGCTCGGCCACCTGATGAACGGCCCGGCGAGCGAGTACGAGGCCAACCTCGCCGCGACCAAGGCGGCGGCCGACGCCGCCGGCATCGAGATCGGATACGTCGCGAACCACACCACGTTCGTGAGCCCGCGCGAGTACGACCGCGAGCGCGGCATCGAGAGCTTCAAGAAGGCACTCGATGCGGCCAAGGCACTCGGCGCGAAGTCGGCCTGCACCCTGCTCGGCGACGGCTTCTACGACCCGCCCCTGAACGTGCTGATGTCGCGCAAGGAGGCCTGGCGCCAGGCTCGCGAGGCGATCACCGAGGTGTGCGACTACGCGTCGAAGCTGGACCTGAACGTGAGCATCGAGCTGCTCCAGGGCACGATCCTCAACAAGGTCGAGTCGGTCGAGCGGATGTTCGACGAGATCGGCGCCGCGAACCTCCGGATGACCATGGACACCGGCGCGTTCTACGTCGCCGTGAAGCCGTTCATGAGCGTCACCGAGGGCATCAAGCGGCTCGCGCAGTACATCGACATCGTCCAGATCAAGGACGAGGTCGGGCTGCCGACCATCGTGAACACCAACCACATCTGGTTCGGCGGCGGCCTCGTCGACTTCCGCGAGACGTTCGACGCGCTCACGGAGATCGACTTCGACGGCTACGTGAGCGTCGAATGGGAGGGCTGGCAGGTCGGCGGCAACATCGGCGTCGGCGAGCCCGCGGGCATCGGCCTGGCGAACTTCGACCGCGTCGCCGAGGAGTCGCTCGAGTTCCTCCGTGAGTACGGGTTCACGACCGCGAAAGAGCGTGCGTGACCGACGCTTCCGCTCCGGTGCTCATCGGCATCGACGTCGGGACGACGGGGGTCAAGGTCATCGGCCTCGACCCCCGTTCCGGCGTGGTCGCCGCTGCGGCCGCGCGCGAGTATCCGAGCACGACGGCCGCCGACGGCACGCATGAGCAGGACCCTGCCGCGTGGTGGGAGGCCGTCGCCGCCTGCACCAGGGCCGTCGTCGACGCCCTGCCCGGCCGGCCGGTCGCGGGCGTCGGGCTCTCGGGCCACATGCACTCGCTGCTGCTCGTCGACGCCGACGGCGAGGCCGTGCTCCCCGCGATGACATGGGCGGACCGGCGCTCGGCGGCGGAGACGACCCGGCTCGCGGGCGACCCGCGATTCCGCGAGACGGCCGGGAACGACGTCGTCGGCGCGTTCACGGCCCCGAAGCTCGCCTGGGCGGCGCGGACGCACCCCGATGCGGTCTCGCGCGCGAGCCGCCTCGTGCTCACCAAGGATCTCATCGGCCACCGGCTCACCGGTGCGTGGGCCACCGACGAGACCGACGCCCTCGGCACCCTGCTCTACGACTTCCGCGCGCAGCGCTGGAGCCCCGAGCTGTTCCAGGCGACCGGGGCCTCACCCGAGCTCGGCCAGCCGGTCCTCGCGTCGACCGCGATCCGCGGGGTCGTCCATGAGGCCGCCGCCACCGCGACCGGGCTTCCGGCGGGGACGCCCGTCGTGGCGGGCGCGGGCGACGTCTCCGCCTCGGTCGTCGGCGCGGGCGTCGTTGACCGCAGCCGGATGGTGCTCAACGTGGGCACCGCGGCCCAGGTGATGGGCGTCAGCCCCATCCCCGACCCAGGCCCCGGCTTCCTGTTCGGCTCGGCGACCGGCGAGGGCTTCGTCACGATGGCGTCGCTCTACGCGGCGGGTGCGAGCGTCCGCTGGGCCGAGCGCACCGTGCTCGGCGGCGCCGACATCAACGAGGCGGCCTCGACCGCGGAGGCCGGGTCCGCCGGGCTCACCTATCTGCCCTTCATGTTCGGCTCGACCGTCCCACGCAAGAACGATGCCGTCCGGGCCGCGTTCCTCGGCCAGACCGAGCAGCACGGCACCGCCGAGCTCGCGGGCGCGGTGCTCGAGGGCATCGCGTTCGCATGCGCCGACGCGATCGACGCGGTCGCCGAGGTGACCGGACGGCCCGACGTCGTCCACCTCGTCGGCGGGGTGACCAGGTCGGAGCGGTGGCGTCAGGCGCTCGCGAGCGTGGTCGACGCACGGCTCGAGCTCGTGCCCGACGGCGGCTCGGCGCTCGGCGCCGCGGTGCTCGCGGGCCTCGGCACCGGCGTCTACGCCTCCGCGGCCGATGCCGCCAACGCCATCGCCACCGTTCCCGTGCCGCTCCCCGACGAGCGCGACGTGCACCGCTCCCGGCACGCCCGCGATCGATATCGTGAGTGGTGCGAGCGGCTGCTCTGAGCCGCATCCGCCGCCCCTGACATCCACCCTCCGCGGCGCCCGACGCCGCGCCCAGCCCGCCCACCCGTTCGAGAGAGAGCACCAGTGCAGGTCATCATCGCGAAGGACGCCGACGACGTCGGCGAGATCGCCGCAGGAATCATCGCCCGCCGGATCGAGACGGACGACCTCTCGGTGCTGGGCGTGGCGACCGGCAGCTCCCCGCTCCCGGTCTACCGAGCGCTCGAGCGTCGCCACCCGGCCGGACTCGGCGAGCTGACCGTCTTCGCGCTCGACGAGTACGTCGGCCTGCCGTACGAGCATCCCGAGAGCTACCACTCGGTCGTCGAACGCGAGGTCGCTGCGCCGCTCGGCCTGCGGCGCGACCGCGTGCACGTGCCGGACGGCATGGCCGACGACCTCGATGACGCGTGCCGGCGATACGAGGAGGCCATCGACCAGGCCGGCGGCGTCGACCTGCAGATCCTCGGGGTCGGCGCGAACGGGCACATCGGGTTCAACGAGCCGACGTCGTCGTTCACCTCGCGCACGAGGGTCAAGACCCTGGCGCAGGCGACCCGGGACGACAATGCGCGCTTCTTCGACCGCCCCGAGGACGTGCCCATCCACTGCATCACCCAGGGGCTCGGCACGATCATGTCGGCCCGATCCGTGCTCCTCGTCGCGCAGGGCACGGCGAAGGCCGCCCCCGTCGCCGCCGTGGTGGAGGGCAGCGTGACGAGCATGTGCCCCGGCTCGATCCTGCAGATGCATCCCGACGCCACGATCGTGGTCGACGAAGCGGCAGCCGCGCAGCTCACGCTCGCCGAGTACTACCGATTCGTCTACGACAACCGCCCCGACTGGCAGCGCTGACGGGCGCACGCCGCCGACCGACGCCGCCCGCTGCCGCCACCGCCGCCCGCTGAAGGAGCATCCCATGACCGACGCCCCCGCCCGCACCGCCCTCTCGCCCCGGCTGGCCGAGACGCCCCTGGTCGCCGTGCTGCGCGCGGACGCGGCCACGCAGTACGACCCGGTCGTCGACGTCCTCGTCGAGCACGGCATCCGGTCGATCGAGCTCACGCTCACGACCCCTGACACGCTCGACCGCGTCGCGAGTCTCGTCGAGCGGGTCGGCGACGTCGCCGACGTCGGCGTGGGGACGGTCACGACGGCCGAGCAGGCCCGGACGGCGATCGAGCGCGGAGCCGACTACCTCGTGACGCCGGTCTGGCTCCCCGGGGTCGTCGAGGTCGCCGTCGCCGCCGGCACCCCCGTGTTCCCGGGCGCGTTCACCCCCAGCGAGGTGTTCGCGGCGTGGACGGCGGGCGCGACCGCGGTCAAGATCTTCCCCGCGCAGACCGTCGGCGCGGTGTACGGGTCGCACCTGCGCGGCCCGTTCCCCGACCTGGAGTTCATCCCGTCGGGCGGCGTCGCCGAGGCGGACGTGCTCCCCTGGCTGCGCGCGGGTGCCGCCGCCGTGAGCGTCGGCGGCCCGCTGCTCGGCGACGCGTTCTCGGGCGGGTCGCTCACGGCGCTCGCCGATCGCGCGAAGCGCTTCCGCGATCTGGTCGGCGAGTTCGCGGTCACACGATGAGCCCGGCCGAGGCTGCAGCTGCGTCGGGCGGCGTCGTCACGATCGGCGAGACGATGGCGCTCATGTCCACGCGCGGCCACGGGCCGCTCGCGCACAGCCCGGGCCTCGACCTCGGGATCGGCGGCGCCGAGAGCAATGTCGCGATCGGCGTGCGACGACTCGGCGTCCCGGCCACCTGGATCGGGAAGGCCGGCCGGGATCCGCTCGGTGACCTCGTGGTCCGCGAGATCGCGGCCGAGGGGGTCAGGGTGCTCGCCATACGCGACGCCGAGGCGCCCACGGCGCTCATGATCAAGGAACGTCGCACGGCCGCGCACACCTCGGTCTGGTACTACCGCACGGGTCACGCCGGTTCCCGCCTGCGCGCCGACGAGATCGACCTCGACGCCGTGCGGTCGGCTGCCGTCCTGCACGTCACCGGGATCTCGCTCGCGCTCTCCGACACGCTCGCCGAGACCGTCGAACAGGCCATCGCGGTCGCGCACGACGCAGGCGTCCCGGTGTCGTTCGATCTGAACTACCGCGGCAAGCTCTGGTCACCAGAGACCGCAGCCGCCGCCTACCGGCGCGTCATCCCGCAGTGCCACGTCGTGTTCGCGGGCGACGACGAGGCGCGCATCGCGCTCGGCACGCCCGAGGAGACCGACCTCGATCCCGGCGAGCTCGCGGCGCGCCTCGCCGAGCTCGGGCCCGATCAGGCCGTGGTCAAGCTCGGGCCGCGCGGCGCCGTCGCGCTGGTCGATGGCGTGGCGTACGAGCAGCCGGCCATCCCCATCACGCCGCTCGACACCGTCGGCGCGGGCGACGCGTTCGTCGCCGGATACCTCGCAGAGCTCGTGGGCGGGGCCGGGGTGGTGCAGCGGCTGCGCACCGCGGTCACCGCTGGCGCGTACGCCTGCCTGAGCGAGGGCGACTGGGAGGGTCTGCCGCGACGCGACGAGCTGGCCGGCCTCGTCGCGGGCGACGTCTCACGCTGATCCGCCCGCGATGCCTCGCATCATCGCTCGGTCCGCGGTGCCGGCATCGGGGTCTCGCCGCGTCAGCCGGACGAACGCGACGGCGAATCCCGCCAGCAGCCCGCCGACCCCGTCGGCCGCGAGGTCGCCGATCGTGTCGGTGTAGGTCACGAAGATCTCGTCGGTCACGAACGTCTTGCCGAGCCACTCGATCATCTCCCACATCGCGCCGAGCGCGAGCCCCAGCGCCGTGACGACCACCACCGGCGTGCGGCGGAGTGTGCCCTCGCCCCGAGCCGCCGGAACGACGTCGAGGCGCGCCAGCGCCAGGTAGAGCAGCGCGGCGAGCACTCCCGTGCACACGACGTGCATGACGAGGTCCCAGCCGGGCACGCTTCGGTAGAGGTCGAACACGTTGCTCCACGCGGCGGCAAGCACGACGAGGCCCGACACGAGGTCGAAGCCGGCGCGCGCGCCGAGGAACCTCGGCGCGAAGACGGCCGGCAGCGCGGCGGCCACCACGCCCGCGTCGGTCGGCGCGAACCAGATGAACGCCGCGGCGATGCCGAGCACGCCGAGCGCCCGCACGAGGTCGGCACCCCATTCCAGCGGGGTCCGGGGCAGCCGGAGGAAGTCGTCGATCATGCCGCGCTCCCCTCGATGTGCAGGACCGCCTGCACGGGGAGATGGTCGGAGGGCCAGGCTCCGTCGATCCGGCGCGCGTTGATCGCCACGCGGTCGACGGTGACGCCCTGCGACACGAGGATCCGGTCGAGCCGCGGCCCGCTCGGGCGAGGCATCCGATAGCCGCCGTATGTGCCGACCTCGGCCGTGAGCCGCCGCTCCCCCGCCGTCCACGCGTCGACGAGCAGCCCGCCCGCGAGCAGCGCACGGACCGTGCGCGACCGGTCGCCCGCGTTCAGATCGCCGGTCACGATGGTGGGCGCGTCGCCCACCATCGAGCGGAGGACGGCGACCGAGCGCAGCCGCGATCGGGACGAGAACGGGTCGAGATGGGTGTTCACGACCCTGAGCTCGCGGCCCGTCGAGCGGTCGCGGAAGCGGGCGACGACCGCGATCCGCGGCATGAGGTTGCCCCAGGAGCGCGAGCCGTCACGATGCAAATGCTCCGACAGCGCGTGCTGGCTCCACTCGAGCAGCTCGAGCCGGCGGACGTCGTAGACGACGGGGCATCCCTCACCCGTCCGTCGCCGCCCCCGACCGTAGCCGACCGGCCGATGCCCCGGCCCGAGCGCGGCGAGCACCTCGCGCAGCTGGCGCGGCACCGCCTCCTGCAGGCACAGCAGCGTCGGCCGCTCGGCGGCGAGGAGCGCACGCACCAGTGCGCGGCGGTGCGACCAGCGATCGGCACGACGCCAGGCGAGCCGCCCGAGCGGCCGCCTGATGTTGAAGGTCATGACGGCAAGGCCCGGCGACTCGACCGGTCCCACGACCGGCTGGCCTGCGCCGGCGCTCGATTCCGGGATCAGTCGAAGATCCCGTCGAGCACGCTGCCGATGACGAGACCCCCGAGGATGCCGCCCATCATGTCGCCGCCGCCACCGCGCGGGCGGCCGCCGCCCCAACCGCCGCCGCCACCCCACGGGTCCTGCGGGCGGGACGAGTCGATGTCGCGCCGCGCGAGATGCAGCGCCTCGCCCGCGAGGTGCGCCGTGCGACGGGCCATCGCCATGGCCTGCTCGCGATCGTCTTCATCGATCGCGGTGGCCGTGGCCGCACGCCCGAGCAGATGGTCGAGCTCGGCGCGGATCCGGTCGGCCTCGGCGAGCCGTGTGCGGGCGTCGGCGCCGATCCAGCCACGGTGCCCGGCGATCAGGTCGCGGGCCACGGCGAGCTGGCGGTCCGCATCGTCGATCGCGTGGATGACGTGGTCGAGCGGCGGGATGGGTCGTGCCGCACGCTCGCGCGCCGCAGCGATCGCCGCGTCCAGGCCGGCGTTGGCGTCGCGGAGCCGGTCGAGGTGCGTGAACGGATCCGCGTTGACGCCGCCCGCCGGCAGCGCCGCGAGCGCGGCCTGCAGCTCGGCGATCGCGGCCGTGACCTTGGGCGATGCGGGCTCTTTGAGCGCCACGACGAGGTCACCGCGCGAATCCTCGACGATCGCGCCCAGCGTCGACTCGGCGCGCAGCGCCTCGACCTCGAACGTCTCGACCGCGTCGAGCAGGGTCGCCGCACGACGCACCGACTCGGTCGCGGCCTCGAGTGCGAGGTTGGCCTGCTCACGCTGTCCGGCCTCGCGCCGGCGCTCGGCGACGCCCGCGCTGTGCTCCGCGAAGCCGAGGAGCTGGTCGGCCTCACCCGGGTTGGCCTCCACCTGGGCGAGCGCATCGGCGGCATAGCGTGCGGCGAGGCGCGCCACGGTCTCCCGCGCGTGCGGGATCCGCTCGCGCAAGCGCGAGGCATCCGCTCGCACCTGCGCGAGGATCTCGGGAGCCCGACGCGCCCGCGCGATCTTGTCGGCGAGGGCGGCCGTGTGATCGTCGAGGAGCTCCTCGCCCCACTCGCACAGCTGCACGATCCGCGCGTTGCGGATGCGCAGCTCTTCGGCGGTGTCGGGGATCTCGTCGTGGTTGAGCTGATGCAGCCGGAACGCCTCGCCCATGTGCGTGCGCACCGCGGTGAGCGCCTCCGCGAGCCCGGTCGTCGCCTCGGGGCCGAGCTCGGCCTCCGCGAAGACCAGTTCATCGGAGGTCACCCGGATGCGCTCGTCGGCGGCGACCAGGGCCGCTCTGGCGCGCTGAGCGAGGTCGGCGTCCTGCGCCTGCACCTGCTGCTCCTGCTCGCGACGGCGCTTGCCCCAGAATCCGGCCATGCCTTCGATCCTATTCGCCGGAACCGAGCACACCAGCTCGGCGAGCCCATCTGGGACGTCGTGCACGGTACCGCGAAGGCTCGCGGCATGCCACGATAGTGAGGTTCGTTCATGATCGGGGTGGCGTGGGCGCCGAGACGCGTTGGCGGCAGCATGCCCGAGCCGACTGGACGAAGGAGCGAAACGTGGCAGAGGATGCGCACGCCGACATGCTGGTGATCTTCGGGATCACCGGAAATCTCGCGAAGGTGATGACCTTCAGATCGCTCTACCGACTCGAGGCGCGGGGCCTGCTGGACTGCCCGATCCTCGGGGTGGCGTTCGAGGATTGGACGCTCGACCGACTCGTCGACCGCGCGCGTACCGCGATCGCGTCGAAGGGCGAGCCCATCGACGAGGCGGTCTTCGCGCGCCTCGCGCAACGACTGAGCTATGTGCACGGCGACTTCTCCGATCCGGCGACCTACGCCCGGGTCGCCGAGGCGATGCACGGGGCGACGACACCGGTCTTCTACCTCGAGGTCCCGCCCGGACTGTTCTCGACGGTCGTCGCCGGGCTGGCCGGAGCCGGGGTCGCGGCGGACGCCAGGTTCGTGATCGAGAAGCCGTTCGGCCACGACCTGGCGTCGGCGCGCAGACTCGCCGCGGACCTGCACCAGCACGTCCGGGAATCCCAGATCTTTCGGATCGACCACTACCTCGGGAAGATGGGCCTCGAGGAGATCCTCTACCTGCGGTTCGCGAACACGATGCTCGAACCCGTGTGGAACCGGAACTACGTCGCATGCGTGCAGATCACGATGGCGGAGGACTTCGGGGTCTCGGACCGGGGCCACTTCTACGACCCGGTCGGCGCGCTCCGCGACGTGGTCGTGAACCACCTCATGCAGGTGTTCGCGGCCGTCGCGATGGAGGCGCCGTCACACGGCGACACCGAGACGATCACGGACATGGAGACGGCGCTCTTCCGGTCCACCGCCGACGCCGATCCCAGCGCGTACGTGCGCGGCCAGTTCGAGGGATACCGCGACATCGACGGGGTCGCGGCCGACTCCACGACCGAGACGTACTGCGCACTCCGGCTCGAGGTGGACAACTGGCGCTGGGCTGGCGTGCCGTTCTTCATCCGCGCGGGCAAGATGCTGCCGATCAGGCAGACCGAGGCGCGGCTGGTCTTCACGCGGCCACCGAACCTCGGCTTCGGCCAGTTCGACGCGACGAGCGAGTCCGATCAGCTCGTGATGCGCCTCGACCCGTCGACCGGCCTCCGGCTTCAACTCAACGCGCACCGTGCAGACACGCCCGAGCCCGGCCCCGTGACGCTCGACCTGCGTTTCGCGGAGGAGGGCGGCGAAGGCCCGACCCCGTACGAGGTGCTCCTGCACGCCGCACTCGTCGGCCGCCGTGCCCGCTTCTCCCGACAGGACACCGTCGAGGCCGCCTGGCGGGTGATGCAGCCGCTGCTCGACCATCCCCCGGCGGTCCAGCCGTACGCCCCGAAGACCTGGGGCCCCGCCGCAGCCGACGCGCTCGTCGCCGGCGTGGGCGGCTGGCGGAAGCCGTGGCGGTGAGGGACTGGCATCAGTACGGCAATTTGCCGTACACTGGCTCGATGAGCAGCGCGACGAAGGACGACCGTCTTGAGTTGCGCCTGACCAAGGCGCAGAAGCAGGAGATCGAGCAGGCTGCGAGCATCTCGGGACGCTCGGTCACTGAGTTCTCAGTGCCGCTCCTCGTCGATCAGGCCCGGGAGGTGATCCGTCACGAGCGGGAGCTCCGAGTCTCGAAGGAGGCTTGGGACACGTTCAACGCGGTGCTGGACCGCCCGGCGCAGCCGGTGAAGGAACTGGCAGAGCTCCTCAGGCGGCCATCGGTCTTCGTCGACTGAGCATGTTCGAGCGTCCGCGTCCGCTTGCCGCCTCCGACGATCGCGCCGGCTTCATGAGCGCGGAACCGTCATTGAACGAGTGGCTCGCGCGGCGAGCCCTGAGGAATGAGAAGGCCGGGAACTCACGCACATTCGTCAGCATCGAGCGCGGCTCGCGGGTCGTGGCGGGCTACTACTGTCTGTCGTCGTGCTCGCTGATTCGAGACGACGCTCCGTCTCAGATGCAGCGCAACGCGCCCGACCCGATTCCCGGCATCCTGATCGGGCGCCTCGCGGTCGACAGCCGTTTCGAAGGACGCGGCCTCGGCCGGTCCCTCTTGCAGGATGCCGTACTGAAGGGCATCCAGGCTTCGCGCCTCATCGTCGCCCAGGCCTTCATCGTCCACGCGCTCAGCGCATCGGCCGTCTCCTTCTACGCGAAGTACGGTTTCGAGTTGATGCCCGGCAGCGAGCGCGCGATGTATCTGCGGGTCGCCGATGCGGAAGCGACGTTGGGCGTCGTCGCAGCGGAGTGAGCGACAGCAGCCGGCATCGCCCAGAACGGCTGCTCAGAGGCTGCGGGGTGCTTCCAGGTCGTCGGCGAGGCGGTCCGCCTGACGCGCCACGGCCTCCTGCTCGGCCTCGCTCAGCGGGGGCAGCCCGACCTGGTCGGCCGGAATGCCCGCATACGGGTCAGCGCCGGGGAACTCCTGGTCGAAGGAGCCCGCGACGATGCCCCCAGGGGGCACCTCGTCACCCGCGGCGCCCAACAGCGTCTCCTCGCCGGCGGCCTGCTCAGGTACGTCGTCTCCGAGGTGCTTCCGATGCCACTCGCCGCTCATGTCGTCTCCCACCAGGTCCGAAGCTCCACACCGAAGGTCGGGCGACGCCGTCGTTCGCCTGCATCATGCACGGAGTGTCGATGAAGTCTACGACGTGCGAGCGCCGCACTCACAGACGCGGATCGACCGGCTCGGACTCCATCGCCAGGACGGCGAACACGGCCTGATGGACACGCCAGAGCGGTTCGCGTCTCACGAATCGTTCGAGCGCTTCGAGTCCGAGCGCGTACTCGCGAAGGGCGAGCGCGCGCTTGTGTGCGACGTTGCGCTCGCGGAGCCGGGACAGGTTCGCCGGCGCGGTGTAGTCGGGTCCGTAGATGATGCGCAGGTACTCGCGTCCGCGGACCTTGATTCCCGGCTGGACGAGCCCTCGGCCTGCCCTCGTGAGGTTGGCCATCGGCTTGACCACCATGCCCTCCCCGCCGTTCGCGGTCAGCTCCTCCCACCAGATGGTGGCTTCGGTGACGGATGCCTCGTCGTCGAGCCGCACGGATCGAGATCGCGTGACCCGGATCAGCTCGCCGTCCGCCGCGGCGAGTCGTGCCGCGATCTCGAGGTGCCAGGAGTGCGGTCGCGTCTCGAACGTCCGGCCTTCGGCGGCGAGGAGTTGGAACGGTGCGAGCTGAACGCCTTTCAGTCCGTCGGATTCGGCCGCGTACGCGCGATAGGCGTCGACGTAGCTCTCGGCATCCTCCTTTCGCTGACGTGTCCGCTGAAGGAGATCTCGCACCTCCACGCCACCCGCGGAGGCCTGCTCGAGGGCGGCGACGGCCCGTGGGAGGGCCGCGGTCGCGCCCGCACCGACGGAAGCGTACTGCGCTCGGATCAGCTCCCCCGCCTTGAGCGACCACGGCAGGAGCTCGGCATCGAGTACGAGCCAATCCGTTTCGAGCTCGGCCCACAGCCCGGCTTGCTCGACGGCGGCATCGAGCCGCTGAAGGAACTCATCGGTCAGCCGGTCGTCGAAGAACGCGCGACCGGTCCGGGTGAAGACCACGCCGCGCCAGCCGGCCGGCGCATCGAAGCGTTGCGGATTCCGGGTGAGCACGACGACCGCACGCGAGCCCATGTGCTTCTCCTCGCACACCAGGTCGTTGACGCCCTCGCTGCGGTAGTAGGCGAAGGCCTCGTCCGGGTGCTCGAGCAGGTGCTCCCGCTTGGACGTGGCCGGGGGGCTCATCGTCGGCGGGAGGGTGACGAGCCAGCGCGGATCGATCGACCAGCGGCTGATCACCTCGAGTGCGCCCGCGGCGAAGTCCTCGCGGACGGTGATCCGGCCGTGCGATCCGGTCTCGACGATCTGTTTTCCGAGCACGTCGTCGATGGACAGCGTGCCCGCGGCCCGCTCCGTCTTCGGCTCGGCTGGAGGAGCCAGAGGTTTCACCGGCACGTACCAGACCTGCTCCGCCGGCACCGAGACGATCTCCCGCTCGGGGTAACGGAGCGCCGTCAGCCGCCCGCCGAACACGCAGCCGGTGTCGAGGCACATGGTGTTGTTGACCCACTCGGGCTCGAGGGTCGGCGTGTGCCCGTAGAGCACCATCGCCGCACCGCGGTAGTCCTCGGCCCATCGGAGACGAACCGGGAGTCCGTATTCGTCGGTCTCACCGGTGGTGTCGCCGTACAGCGCGAACGCGCGCACCCGGCCCGACGCCCGCCCGTGGTAGGACTCGATCAGTCCGGCGTGGGCGACCACGAGCCGTCCATCGTCGAGCACGAGGTGACTGATCAGACCGTGTGCGAACTGCTCGACATCGGCACGGAACTCCGGGCTCTCCGCCGCGAGCTGGCTGAGCGACTCGGCCAGGCCGTGACCGGTCTGCACCTTCTTGCCCTGCAACGCGCGCACCAGTTTGGCCTCGTGGTTTCCCTGCACGGCGAGCGCATGCCCGTTGCGGACCATGCCCATCGCGAGTCGCAGGACTCCTGGCGTGTCGGGCCCGCGATCGACGAGGTCGCCGAGGAACACGGCCCGACGGCCGTCGGGGTGCTCGGCATCGACCGCTCGACCGGTGTCGTCGCGCTGCAGCTCGTAGCCGAGCTCACCGAGGAGCGCTTCGAGCTCCGAACGGCATCCGTGGATGTCGCCGATGACGTCGAACGGACCGGTCTCGCCTCGAAGGTCGTTGAGCAGCGGCTCGCGGACGATCGTGGCGGCCTCGATCTCCTCGACGCCCCCGAGGATGTGGATGCGACGGAAGCCCTCCCTGCCGAGCCCCCGCATCGAACGCCTGAGGGCGTCCTGCTGGCGCTTGATCACGCCCACGCCGAAGGCGCGGTCGGCGCGCGCCTCAGTGCGATCGATGCAGATGCGTTCCGGCACATCGAGCACGATCGCCACCGGGAGCACGTCGTGAGCGCGGGCGAGCTCGACGAAGCCCCGGCGGTCCTCAGAACGCACGTTCGTCGCGTCGACGACGGTCAGGAGACCAGCGGTGAGCCGCTGCGCCGCGACGAAGCGCAACGCCTCGAATGCCGAGGCCGTCGCGGCCTGGTCGTTCTCGTCGTTCGACACGAGGCCCCGGAAGAAGTCGCTCGACAGCGTCTCGAACGGTGCGAACTTCTCGCGCGCGAACGTCGACTTGCCGGATCCGCTCGAGCCGATGAGCAGGACAAGGGCCATCTGCGGGATTCTGAGTTCGGCCATCGGTCACACCCTCCTGAACACTGCGAGCTGGGTGGGCGATCCCACGGACGCGTCGACGTCACCGATCGACCGGTACTCGACCGTGTAGCCGTTGCGCTCGGCGACGCCGCCCGCCCAGGCGGCGAACTCCGCCCTGGTCCACTCGAATCGGTGGTCGGGGTGGCGGTACCGTCCGGCGGGCAGCGTCGGATACACGACGTTGTACTCGGCGTTCGGGGTCGTCACGATGACGGTGCCCGGTCGTGCATCGCCGAAGACGGAAGACTCCATCGCGGGGTGGCGCTCGGGATCGATGTGCTCGATGACCTCCATCAGGACGACGGAGTCCAGATCCCGAATCCGTGGGTCCTGATACGTCACCGACGACTGGATGAGCCGGACGCGCTCACGCTGCCGATCGCTCAGCTCGCGAAGACGCAGCGCCTCCTCGGCCGCGTTCAGACCGCGCATCGAGACATCCGCCCCGACGATCTCGGTGAACGACGCATCCGCCATCAGACGACGCAGCAGCGCACCCTCGCCGCAGCCGAGGTCCGCGACGCGCTGCGCGGAGACATCCTTCAATGCGGCGACGACCGCCTCGGTCCGCAGCCGAGCGAGCGGAGTCGTGGTCTCAGGAACCGGCTCGTCGTTGGGAACGTCGTCGCCGACCTCGACCAGCCGAGCGGTGGCGTCGGCGACCATCGATCGCTGATGGGCGAGGTAGCGGCGCGTGATGAGCTCGCGCTCTGGATGCTCCGGCAGCCAGCCCTCCCCCGCTCGCAGCAGCTTGCCGACCTCGTCATCGCTGACCCAGTAATGCTTCGCATCGTCGAGGACCGGGAGCAGCACATATATCTGTCGCAACGCGTCGGCCACGCGCTGCACGCCGACCAGCCGAACGTTCGAGTACGGCGACCTGCCCCACCCCGGAAATTCCGGGTCGAGCGGGATCTGGGACTCGGTCACCGTCCACCCGAGCGGCTCGAACAGTCGGCCGATCAGCCTCTCGGCGCCCCGGCTCGGGACCGCCGTGAGTTCGATGTCGAGCGGGATCGGCGAGGCTGCGAGCTCGGGCCGCGCGTCGCAGCGTCCCGTCATGGCGGTCCGGAACACGTGCCGCATCGCGACCGCGAGCATGGACGAGGACGCGTAGGGACGGTCGTTGACGTAGTGGCCGAGCGAGAACGAGTCGTTTCGCCCGAGACGTCGGTTTCGTACCAGCGAGATCGGATCGACCTCGAGCATGAGGGCTGCCGTGCACCGCGCTTCGTCCGTCTGCGGGTAGAACACGTGAGCGCTGCCGACACTCAGATCGAAGGTCTGCAGCTTGCCGGGATGCTTGTGCAGCAGGTAGCCCAGGTCGGTCGCGTCCGGACCGGAATAACTGATGGTGAGCAGCACTGACATCCGATGTTCGAGCGGGCACGCGTCCGCTCAGACTAGCGGCAGCCGTCGCGCCTGACGCGGGGACGGTCAGGTCACCGGTGAGCATTGAACCCGCTCTCACGCACTGGCTGTACAGCGGGGAGGTCGGCGCCTTCTCGGTGCTGATGATCTGTCTGTTCATGGGACCGGAGCATATGCCCATCCGTCGGGGGCTGGACCGGGCGGGGCGACCCTCTCATGAACGGCCCGTAGTGCTGTCCGTAGGGCCCGCATACCCAGGAGGGTCACCCATCACCCGAAGGCAGTGTCACCAAACAACCGAAACAGTGTCACCCGGATACCAAACCGCACCCATCAAGCGAAACGACACACGACGACCGTAGGGCGGACGGGACTTGAACCCGTGACCGATGGATTATGAGTCCACTGCTCTAACCGGCTGAGCTACCGCCCCGCTCATCGAGGCTGGGACCGGCGCTATTCGGGAAGCGCCGCCGACTCGACGTCGGTGACCGGGTCGGCCACCGGCCTTCCACGATACAGGCTCTCGAACGTGTTCAACGTGGTCTGGATGTCGTGCGGGGCGATCATGCGGAGCGAGCCCTCTTTGAGCGCCCGGTACTCGTCGTCAGGGGCTTCGAGCACCGTCCGGAGCTTCGCGGCGAGGTCCTCGGCGTTGCTCGGTTCGAAGAGGAAGCCGTTCTCGCCGTCGTGCACGAGGTGCGGCAGCGCCATCGCGTTCGCGGCGACGACGGGCAGTGCCGACGCCATCGCCTCCATGGTCACGATCGACTGCAGCTCTGCGATCGACGGCATCGCGAGCACGCTTGCGCGATGGTACGCCTCGCGGAGCTCTTCGTCGGTCACGTAGCCGGTGAACGTGACCCGGTCGGCGAGCCCGAGCTCGGCGGCGAGCTGCTGCAGGTTCTTGAGCTGGTCGCCGCCGCCCACGATCTCGACCTTGGCGTCGAGTTCGGCGGGCAGCAGGGCTGCCGCGCGTAGCAGCACGTCGATCTGCTTCTCACCCGTGACGCGGCCGACGAACAGGATGCGGTTCTCGGTGCGCGGCTCCCAGTTCGGCGAGTACTTGTGCGCGTCGATTCCGCAGGAGATCGCGTGCACGCCGCGCAGCCCCGTGTGCTTCTCGAGGAACTGCGCCGCCTTGCGGGTCGGCGTCGTGACCGCCTGGGCCCGGCCGAAGCTGCGCCCGGCGGCCTTCCAGGCGAGCCCCACCGCGAAGTCCTGCACCCACTTCGGGAGCAGCGTGAACTCGAGCATGTTCTCGGGCATGAAGTGGTTGGTGCCGACGATGCGGATGCCGCGCTTCTCGGCCTCGACCGACAGGCCGCGGCCGACCACGATGTGCGACTGGAAGTGCACCACGTCGGGCTGGACCTGGTCGATGACACGCGCACTGTTCTGCTTGATCCGCCACGGCAACGCGAAGCGCAGCCAGTCGTGCGGGTACCAGCGCCACGAGTACAGCCGGTGGGCCGTGACCTCCTGGCCCTCGTGGATCTCCGTCCAGGTGCCGTGCTTGCGGCTCGCCGCCGGAGCCATGACGTGCACGTCGTGCCCGCGCTCGACGAGTCCGGCCGCGAGCCGTTCGGCGAATCGCGCGGCCCCGTTCACGTCGGGCGCGAACGTGTCCGCTCCGATGAGGATGCGCAGCGGGCGGTCGGGCTCGGCGGCCTCGACGGGCGACGCACCGGATGAATCAGGCACGGGGTGTGGTTCCTCACAGTTCGGTCGGGGGCGATCGGCCCTCCGATGGCTGGCGCGGTTCGTGGCGCGCGCGGGCTGTGTCAGAACATAGTCTACGCAGCGCAGATCCGAGGGGCTTGGGAGCGCATGTCACCCGATCGGATGACTCGGGGCGCCGCCGTGCTCAGACGCGCGTCTGCGGGTGGTTCCTGGCCAGCTGGAACACACCCCACACGGCGATGATGCCGGCCAGGACGAACACGCCGATCGCCCAGAGCGGCGCCTGCGACGCCTCGCCGAGCACGACGATGCCGATGGTGACGGCGACGATCGGGTCGACGACCGTGAGCCCGGCGATCACGAGGTCGGGCGGGCCCGAGGCATGGGCGTTCTGGACGAAGTAGGCCCCGAGCGCGGTCGCCAGGAGCAGGGCGATGAGGCACAGCAGCGTGAGCCACTCGAACTCGCGCTGCTGCAGCCGGCCGAGGATGACCTTCGCGAGCGTCGCGACGAACCCGTAGATCACGCCCGCCATGATCACGTAGAAGATGGCCCTGAGCCGGTCGCGGAAGATCACGAACGCCGCGCCCGCGGCGGCGAGGACCACGGCGAGGATGATCAGGATGGTGATCAGGTGCTGGTCGGTGACGGGCTGGTCGACGGCGGTGAAGGCGGCGACGCCGACGAACAGGAACACGCCGCCGACGCACATGGCGATCGCCGTGATCGCCTTGTGGTTGAGCTTCACGTGCGCGACGCGCGAGTTGACGATCGAGGTGAGCACGAGCGCGATCGCCCCGAGCGGCTGCACGACGATGATCGGTGCGAAGTAGAGGCTCGAGAGCTGGAACGCGATCGCGAGGCCGAGCATGAGCGTGCCGAGCACCCAGGAGGGTCGTGCGAGCAGCAGCATGAGCTGCTGCCCGTTCAAGCCTTTGCCGAACGAGTCGACGGTGCGCGACTCGACCTTGACGACGCCGCGGTGCTGGAACTGGGCGCCGAGCGAGAGGAAGACCGCGCCGACGAGCGCGAGCGGGATACCGATGAACTGAACGGGGTCGAGGGCGATCTGCTCAGTCAGGTCGCTCAGGTCCGGATTCACGACCACGACCCTACCCGCTCGGTCCCCGATATCCTTGGCGAATGGCCGTTCGACCGATCCGAATCACCGGCGATCCCGCCCTCCACTCCCCCGCCGCATGGGTGCCCGAGATCCACCAGGGAATCCGCGAGCTCGTCGACGACCTGTTCGAGACGATGGACCGGGCTCCGGGCGTCGGTCTCGCCGCGCCCCAGGTCGGTGTCCCGCTCCGGATCTTCACCTACGGCTGGACCGACGAGGACGGTGTCGCATGGCGCGGCGTCGCGATCAATCCCGAGCTGTGGATCAGTCCGCCGCCGCCCGGCGAGCCGGGCTCGGACGAGGAGGAAGGGTGCCTCTCGTTCCCGGGTGAGCGGTTCGGGCTGCGCCGGGCCGAGAAGGCGATCCTGCGGGCCACCGATCTCGAGGGCGCGCGCTTCGAGATCGAGGCGACCGGATGGCTCGCCCGTATCTTCCAGCACGAGTACGACCACCTCGAGGGCGTGCTGTACACCGATCGGCTGAGCGAGGACGACCGGCGGATCGTCCACAAGATCACGAAGAAGCTCGGCTGGGGCAAGCCAGGGAAGCAGTGGCTGCCGGGCGTCGACGACCTCGAGGGCTGACCCGAGCGCGTCGTCTCACGTCAGCGCACGGATGGCGGCGGCGACGCCGGCCGCCACGAACACGACGATCACGAACGGCACTCTGAGTGCGAACAGCGCGGCCGCGACGATGACGGCCGGCAGGCGCGCGTCGATCTCGAGCGCCTGTCCGGCGCCGAAGGTCTGCACGGCGATGAGCGCGGCGAGCAGTGCGACCGTCAGCAGGTCGGCGATGCGGGCGGGCCGCTCGCGCTCGAGGAAGCCCGCCGGCACGAAGTAGCCCGCGAGCTTCAACGCGAGGGTCGCCACGCTCGCGAGCAGGATGATGTGCCACACGGTCATGCCGCCCGCCTCCGCCCCAGAAGGTCGAACCAGCCGACCGCGACGGCGACGAGCGCGGCCACGAGCACTGGCAGCCCCGGCATGAGCACGGGGGTCGTGAACGCGGCGACCAGGCCGGCCGCGACGGCGACCGCACCGGCCTGCAGCGTCTTGAGCCTGGGCCACAGCAGCCCGAGGAACGCCGCAGCCGCGGCCGCGTCGAGCCCCCAGGCATCCGTGTCGCCGATCGCGTCGCCGATCAATGCGCCGATCAGCGTGGTCACGTTCCAGCCGACGAAGATGGCGAGGCCGGTCACCCAGAATCCGATGCGGGCCTGGCGTTCGTCGGTCTGCGCGAGCGCGACCGCCGTCGACTCGTCGATGGTGACCCACGCCGCCGCCGCCCGGCGCCACGGCCCGCCGGTGTCGACGATCGGCTTCATACGCATGCCGTAGACGACGTTGCGCACGCCGAGCAGGGCCGCGGTCGCGATCGCGGACCCGCCCGCCGCGACCCCGCCGCTCGCGAGCACGCCGACCAGCGCGAACTGCGACCCGCCGGTGAACATGATCAGGCTGAGGAACGCGGTCTGCCAGACGTCGAGCCCGGCCGCGACCGCGAGCGCACCGAACGAGATGCCGTATACGGCCGTCGCGAGACCGACCGCGAGCCCGTCACGAACGGCGGGTGACCGAGCGAGCGAGCGCCCCGAGGCATCCGCTCGCTCCACGCCGTCGTCCACGTCACCTCCCGCGCCCGCTCACCGAATCTCGAACGCTCCAGGATAGCGAGCGCCGGCCCCCGACGCGGACCGCGGGGCGGCGCCGCCGCGTCGTCCGCGTGCACGGCCGTGCGCCCCGGACTGGGGGCATCAGTGCGCCCGGTCCCACCCCTAAGCTGATCGGCGTTGCGCAAATGCAGGTTGAGCGTCCGCTTCGCGAACGCTCGGCGCGACCAGCGCAGACCCCACGACTTCGCGGCCCGATGAACACGGCCGCAGCACACCTCGCCGGCGATCCCGGCGACGCAAGGAACCCCGCACCCCTCCGTGGCGGGGTTCTTTGCTTCAGTCCGCGCGCCAGTGCACACCCATGATGCGCGCGACCGCCTCGAGCAGCTCGGCGGCCCGCACGGTCACCAGATACTCGGCGACGGGCTCGAGCTGGGCACGGTGCACCGGCCCGAGCGACACCGTCGCGGTGTCCAGCTCCTCGGCGTCGTCGACGGTCAGGACGACGTCGAACGCGTTCGCCACCACCTCGCTCGGCGCCACACGTCGCAGCCGCCAGTACGGGCCGAGCGGTTCGAGGTCCGACTCGTAGGCCTCATCGAAGCTGACCGGCAGCTCGAACGCGAGCGCCCGGATCAGGTCTCCGCCGTGCAGCATCGTCTGCGCATCAGGGATCGCCCGGCCAGGCAGCGACGAGCCGTAGAGCAACAGCTCGTCATCGGCGTGACCGGCGAGCAGCAGCATCCGCCGTCCGTCGACGTCGGGCACCATGGCCCCCGAGAACGGCGGGACTCCGTGTCCGACGTCCACCTCGAAGCGCTGCGCCTCACCCACGGTTCGAGGATCGCAGACCGAGCGCGTTGCGGGAACGCTCTGAGTGTCAGGCGCCCACGCCGTCGGCACCGCGACCGTCGACTCGTCATGCGACCGCGCACTGCCTACGGCCGTGGAGTGAGGAGTTGCGCGACGAGGTTGTCGGCCAGCCAGACCTCGAACCGGTCGACGGGCCAGCCTGATTCGCCGACGAGCTCCCCGTAGACACCCGGCGCTGCGTAGGCCCGGAAGACGGCTTGGGCATCGGTCAGCGAAACGACGAGGTCGGCTTCGACGGAGGCGATCAGACTGTCCATCACGCGGTTCCGGCCTCGCAGTTTGGCGCGAAGCAGGTCGCGTGTCTCGCGGTCCTCGTCCATCGCGGCGTCCAGGATGCGCACGACGTCGAAATCCGCCGAGTAGAGGGCGGTCAGCCACATCGCTGCGCCCCGCACCCGCGCGGCAGGTTCCTGCAGATCGAGGATGCGCGTGGCGAGCTCGCGCGCATGCGCCCGCTGCAGCCACCGATCGCAGATCACGTTCAAGATCTCCCGCTTCGCGCCGAACGCCGCGTACAGCGTACGGTTCGCTACCCCGGCCTCGTGCGCGATGGAATTCATACTCGTCGTCGCGTAGCCGTGCTGTGCGAACAGGCGCTGTGCGGCGTCGGCGATCCGATACCGGGTGGCCTCAGCCTGTTCCTGCCGATACGACCTGCGCGGGGTCTTGACGGATTCGCTCATCGGGTCCACACTACTACTGCAGTCGATGCAGCGTTACTGCACTGAGTGCATTACATCTGCAGGAGATCATCATGAAGACCAATCAATTCCCACCCACGGTGCGTGCAATCGAGCGCATGCTCGTCGAGGGATTCGCGGGCGGAGACCTCAGCATCGTCGACGAACTGTGCCATCCCGACCTGGTCGAGCATCAGTTCGGGTTACGGGGCGTCGGCGAGGAGGCCAAAGCGAAGATCCGACAGGCGATGCTGCTGGTCCACGGAGCATTCCCCGACCTGTCATTCACAATCGGAGCCTGGACACAGGACGACGACACCACGTGGGTGCGCGCTGAAGGTGTCGCCACGAACACCGGTCCGTTCCTTGCCCCGCCGAGCGGGCGACCGGTGGAGTTCACCGTGGTCGACGTGGCTCGCTTCGCCGACGGACGCATCGTCGAACACTGGGGCGTTCCCGACCGGTTCGCACTCTCGGTGCAGACCGGCCTCCTGGATGAGGCACTCGCCAGCCACCTCGCGCATCACCCCGGCTGAACGCCGGTCATGTGCGGTGCCGTCGGAGTCCACCATCACGGGAAAGCAACAACGCCCCCAGCCTGAAACCCCAGGCTGGCGGCGTTCTCTCGCTCCCCCACTTGGACTCGAACCAAGAACCTATCGGTTAACAGCCGATTGCTCTGCCAATTGAGCTATGGAGGATCACTGCGCGTTCGGCAGCGTCGTCAATCCTAGCAAAGCCGTGCGCGGACTCCCAATCGAGGCCGGCTCAGCGCGCGACGCCGCAGACCGGTCAGGATCCGGGTGCCCGATCGAGGTCGTCGATGATCGCGTGACCGCCGTCGAGCGCGCCCGCGAGCGCCTTCACATACGGGTGATGCGGGTCTTCGAGCACCTCGGCGATGGTGCCGATCGCGACGATCGCCCCACGGTCGAGGACGGCGATGCGGTCGGCGACGCGGCGCAGCACGGGTAGGTCGTGCGAGATCACGACGGCCGCGAACCGCTGCGAGGCGCGGAGCTCGCTGATGACCTGCGCGACGACGTCGCGCACGGTGAGGTCGATGCCCGCGGTCGGCTCGTCGGCGATGTAGAGCATCGGGCCGAGGACGAGCGAGCGCGCGATCGCGACCCGCTGACGCTGGCCGCCGCTGAGCTCGTACGGGTAGCGGTCGAGCATGCCGAGCGGGAGCCGGACGGCGTCGACGAGCGCGGCGACGCGCGAGGCGAGCGCACGCTGGTCGTAGTGACGGTCGCGGGCGAGGATCGGTTCTCCGACGATCTCGCCGACGGATCGGTCGGCCGGCAGCCTGGATGCGGCGTCCTGGGGCAGGTACCCGACATGGAACTGGTGCTCGGCGAGGCGCCGACGAGACATCCGCCGCCCCATGCGCTGGCCGAGGACGCGCGCCTCGCCACCCGTGACGACCGGCCGGACCTCGGCGTCCCTCGGGTCGAGGAACGCACCCGAGAGCACCTTCGCGAGCGTGCTCTTGCCGCTCCCCGCGCTGCCGAGGACCCCGACCACCTCGCCGGGGGCGAGCCGGAGCTCGATGCCGTGCAGCGCGACGTGCGCCTCAGACGCGCCGTGCGCGGGGTATTCGACCGACAGGTCGCTCAGATCGACCGGGTGACCGTGGGCGGGTGAGCGGTGCATCAACCAGCTTCCTGCAGGCGGTGCAGCTCGGCCCGGCGTTCCGCCTGGGCCACGGGGTCGGGCACAGGCAGGCTGGCGAGCAGACGCTGCGTGTACGGATGCCTCGGCGAGCCCAGTACCTCGGCACCGGTGCCCTCCTCGACGAGTTCCCCATGATAGAGCACCGCGATGCGGTCGACGAGGAGGTCGACGACGGCGAGGTCGTGGCTGATGAACAGCGAGGCGAACCCGAACTCGCGCTGGAGCTCGCCGAACAGCTCGAGCACGCGGGCCTGCACCGAGACGTCGAGCGCGGAGGTGGGCTCGTCGGCGATGAGCAGCTCGGGTTCGAGCGCGAGGGCGCGCGCGAGGCTCGCGCGCTGCCGCTGTCCGCCAGAGAGCTCGTGCGGGTACCGGTCGCCGTAGGCACGTGGCAGCTGCACCGCCTCGAGCAGCTCGTCGACGCGGGGCCGCGCGTCGGCGGCCGAGCCCGCGCGACCGTGGATGATGAGCGGCTCGGCCACGCACTCGGCGATCGTGAGGAGCGGGTTGAAGCTCGACGCCGGGTCCTGGAACACGAAGCCGATCCGGCTTCGCACGGGGCGGAACTCGCGCTCCTTGATGCCGCGCATCTCGTGCCCGAGCACCCGGAGCGACCCGTTCGTGACCGCCGTGAGTCCGGCGATCGCGCGACCGATGGTCGTCTTCCCGGACCCCGACTCCCCCACGAGCCCGAGGACCTCACCAGGCCGGATGACGAAGTCGACGCCGTGGACCGCCCGGAACCCGGATCGTCCGAACCTCCCGGGGTACTCGATCTCGAGCCCCCGTGCCTCGACCACTGGCGCCTGCTCGGCCCACCCTCCGGGCCGCTGCGCGGCCCGCTCAGCGGCGCGCGCCACGCCGTGCCCCACGTACGGGACGGCCGCGAGCAGCTGCTTCGTGTACTCGGCCTTCGGGGCGGTGAACAGCGTGCGTGCGTCGGCCTGCTCGACGACGTTGCCCTGGTACATGACCGCGACCCGGTCGGCGAGGTCGGCGACGACGCCCATGTTGTGCGTGATCAGCACGATGGCGGTGCCGAACTCGTCGCGGAGGGTGCGCAGCAGGTCGAGGATCTCGGCCTGCACGGTCACGTCGAGCGCCGTGGTCGGCTCGTCGGCCACGATCAGCCCCGGGTCGAGCACGAGCGCCATCGCGATCACGATGCGCTGCTTCTGGCCGCCCGAGAACTGGTGCGGGTAGTGGTCGACCCGCTGCTCGGGGTCGGGGATGCCGACCCGGCGCAGCACATCGATGGCCTTGGCGCGCGCCTCCTGCTTCGAGACGGTGCCGTGCGCGCGCAGGCCCTCCATGATCTGCCAGCCGACCGTGTAGACCGGGTTGAGCGCGGTCGACGGCTCCTGGAACACCATGGCGACGTCGGTGCCGCGGATCTCGCGCAGCCGCGCGAGGTCGAGGCTGATCACGTCGTGCTCGCGCGTGCCCTCGCGGTTCGCGAGGATGACGGCGCCGTTCGTGGTCGCGGTCTCGGGCAGCAGGCCGAGGATGGTCTTGGCGGTGACGGTCTTGCCACTGCCCGACTCGCCGACGATCGCGAGCACCTCGCCGCGCTCGACGTGGAGCGACACGTCGTCGACGGCTTTCACGGGCCCCGCGTCGGTCGCGAACGAGACGCCGAGGTGCTCG
Source organism: Agromyces aerolatus (assembly GCF_031432255.1). Taxonomy (NCBI): domain Bacteria; kingdom Bacillati; phylum Actinomycetota; class Actinomycetes; order Micrococcales; family Microbacteriaceae; genus Agromyces; species Agromyces aerolatus. Next base: position 202,001 of record NZ_JAVKGQ010000006.1, read on the forward strand.
ATGTTGACGATGGCGCTCATGGCTTGACTCCGATCCCGTGCTCGTCGAACGTCGCCCCGGGCTCGAGCCCGTCGACGCCGCCGGGTCCGGCGACGAGCGTGCCGCCCGGCACCACCGACGTCTCCGCGACCTGGCCGGCGGCCTGCGCGACCCGTCGGCGCCCGCGGAGACGCGGGTCGGCGAGGTCGTTCAGGCTCTCGCCGACGAGCGTGATGCCGAGCACGGTGAACACGATCGCGAGGCCGGGATAGAGCGCCGTCCACCAGATCCCGCTCAGCACGTCGGACTGCGCCTTCGAGAGGTCGTATCCCCACTCGGCGGCGGCCGTCGGCTCGATGCCGAAGCCGAGGAAGCCGAGGGCGGACAGCGTCAGGATCGCCTCGGACGAGTTCAGCGTGATGATGAGCGGCAGCGTGCGCGTGGCGTTGCGGAACACGTGCTTGAACACGATGCGACCGTTGGACGCCCCGAGCACCTTCGCCGACTCGACGTACGCCTCGGCCTTGATCCGCACGGTCTCGGCCCTGATGACCCGGAAGTACTGCGGGATGTAGATCACCGTGATCGAGATGGCCGCGGCCAGCACACCGCCCCAGAGGCTCGACTGTCCGCCCGAGATGACGATCGCCATCACGATCGCGAGCAGCAACGACGGGAAGGCGTAGATCGCGTCGCTCACGACGACGAGCACCCGGTCGAGCCAGCCGCCGAAGTAGCCCGCGTAGAGCCCGAGCGCGACACCGATGAAGATCGACAGCAGCACCGCGACGATGATCGTGAGGATCGCAGTCTGCGAACCCCAGATGACGCGGGACAGCACGTCGTACCCACCGACGGTCGTGCCGAACCAGTGTTCGGCCGACGGCGGTCGCTGCGAGCCGAACGACTCGCCGTCGGCGCTGCGCTGTGCGAACCCGTACGGGGCGAGCAGCGGCGCGAAGATCGCGGAGAGGATGAAGATGCCGAGCATCACGAGACCCGCGATGAGCATGCCGCGCTGGAGGCCGACGCTCTGCCTGAGCTGGTGGACGACCGGCAGCCGATCGACGAGACGGCGCTTGCGCGCCGGTGCGGGGGCGGGCACGGCCGACGAGGTCGCAGTCATGCTCAGTACCTCACCCTCGGGTCGACGAACGCCGCGATGATGTCGACGAGGAAGTTCGTGATCGCGACGATGACCGCGAGCAGCGCCACGATGCCCTGCACGGCCACGAAGTCCCGCGCCTCCAGGAAGCGGGCCAGGGTGAACCCGAGCCCCTTCCACTCGAACGTCGTCTCGGTGAGCACGGCGCCGCCGAGGAGCAGGGCGATCTGCAGGCCGATGACCGTGATGATCGGGATCAGCGCCGGCCGGTACGCATGCTTCCGCAGGAGGCGTGACTCGCGCACGCCCCGGGAGCGTGCCGCGTCGACGTAGTCGGTGTTGAGCGTGCCGATCACGTTCGTCCGGACGAGCCTCAGGAAGATGCCGGCCGTCAGCAGCCCGAGCGCGACGGCGGGCAGCACGGCGTGGGCGAGCACGTCGCCCAGCACCTGCGGGTCACCCGTCATGATCGCGTCGATCGTGTAGAAGCCCGTTCGGTTGGGCAGCTGCTGCATCGCGATCTCGGATTCGACGTCGGCGCGTCCGGCGACCGGCAGCCACTTGAGCCAGACCGAGAAGATGAGCTTGAGGATGAGGCCGGCGAAGAAGACGGGCACGGCGTACCAGTAGATGGCCAGCACGCGGAAGATGGCGTCCTGCGGCTTGTCGCGGTGATACGCCGCAAGCAGGCCGAGCGGGATGCCGACGGCGAACGCGACGATGAGCGAGTAGAAGACCAGCTCGAACGTCGCGGGCCCGTAGGTCATCAGCACCTCGAAGACCGGCCGGTTCGTGGTCAGCGTCGACCCGAAGTCGAGCACGGCGATCTGGCCGAGGTACTCGAGGTACTGCACGAAGATGGGGCGGTCGTAGCCGGCCTCGGCGCGGAGCTCGGCGAGCTGGTCGGCGCTGAGCCGCCCGCCCTGCGCCGCGGTGATCGGATCGCCCGTCAGCCGCATCAGGAAGAAGACGAGCGTCACGAGGATGAAGATGGTCGGGATGATCAGCAGGAATCGGACGAGCAGATAGCGTCCGAATCCGCCACCGGCGGCTCGCGATCTCGCCTGGCGCGGACCCTGTGGGTCCTCGGCGGTCGTGAGCGCATCGACTGCGGTCATGGGTTCCTCAGCTTGCTTGGGACGACAGCGTGCATGGAAAGGGGGCGACCCGCGTGTGCGGGTCGCCCCCCCGGTCGTGGGATGGGTGCGACCCCCGCCCGGATCAGTCCTTCGAGAGGGCCGCGTACCGGAACTTGAACGACGCGTCGAGCGTGTCTTCGGCTCCTTGCACGTCAGCGCCGACGACCGCGACCTGCGCCCCCTGCATGTAGGGGATCGTCGAGAGGTCGGCCGCGACCTTGTCCTGGATCTCCTCGATCAGCGCGGTGCGTGCCGCTTCGTCGGGCGTGACCGCCTGCTCGAGCACGAGGTCGTTGACCTCGGGGTTGTCGTAGTGGTTCGCGAGGAAGTTCTCCGTGAGGAAGAACGGCGTGAGGTAGTTGTCGGCGTCCGAGTAGTCCGGGAACCAGCCGAGCTGGTACGCGGGGTACAGATCGGCGACCCGGTCCTTCGAGTACTGCACCCATTCGGTCGACTGCAGGTTGACCGAGAACAGGCCGCTCTCCTCGAGGTTCTCCTTGATGATCGCGTACTCGTCGGCTGACGACGGACCGTAGCGCTCGGAGACGTACTGGATCGAGATGTCGAGCGGAGTCTCGACGCCCGCCGTCTGGAGGCGCTCCGCGGCCTTGTCGGGGTCGGGTGCACCGTTGCCGTCGCCGTACAGACCCTTGAGCGACTCGGTCGCGCCGGTCAGCCCCTCGGGCACATACGAGTACAGCGGGGTGAAGGTGCCCTTGTACACCTCCTCCGAGATCGCGTCGCGGTCGATGAGGTCCGCGATCGCCTGGCGCACGGCCAGGGCCTTCGCCGGGTCGGCCTCGGGAGTGGTCGCACCGAACGGCATCGTGTTGAAGTTGAACACGAGGTACCGGATCTCCCCACCGGGGCCGTCGACGACCTTCACACTGTCGTTGCCGCGGAGGTCATCGATGTCGGTCGCGCTGAGCGTGCGGTGCGCGACGTCGATGTTGCCCTCCTGGACGTCGAGCTTCAGGTTCGAGGCATCCGTGTAGTACCGGACGTTGACGGTGTCGGTCTTCGCAGCCCCCAGCAGCCCCTGGTAGTCGGGGTTCGCTTCGTAGGACACGAGCTCGTTGAAGTTGTAGTTCGTGATCGTGTACTGACCCGCGAATGCGTTGCCGTCGACGATCTCGTCGTCGCTCGTGACCGAGTCGGCCGAGAAGACGTCTTCGTCGACGATCGGGCCGGCGGGGCTCGACAGGACCTGCGCGAACGTCTGGTCGTTCGGCGACTTCAGCGTGAACACGACCGTGAGGTCGTCGGGCGTGTCGATCGAGTCGATGTTGAACAGCAACGCCGACGGCCCGTTCGGGTCGGCGATCGCGAGCTGCCGGTCGAACGTGAACTTCACGTCGGACGACGTGAGCTCGTTGCCGTTCGCGAACGTCAGCCCGTCCTTGAGCGTCACGGTGTACTCGTTGTCCGAGGTGAACTCGGCGGACTCCGCAATGTCGGGCTCGACGTCGGGGCTGCCATAGGGCGTGTTCATCAGGAACGGATAGACCTGGTTCATGACGGCGAAGGAGCCGTTGTCGTACGAGCCTGCGGGGTCGATCGAGGTGATCTGCTCGGTCGTTCCGATCGTCAGCGAGCCGGCCGAGTCGCCGCCGTCGCCACCGCCACCCGCGGTGCATCCGGCGAGTGTGAGCGCGGCCACTGAGAAGCCGGCCACCGCGACGAGTGCGCGGCGGCTCTGGAATGCGGACGTCATCTGCGTCTCCCTCTTCCTTTTGGGAACGAGCGCGCGGACGAGAAGCGCCGGCGCTTTGGTCGATGTCACCAGATGTAGCACGGGCCTGCAGATTCGGCGCCATCCACCCCGTTCGGGGGCCGGAGTATTTACCGAAGTGCAACGTTCGCCGCAGGAGATGCGCGCAGATGAGCACGAAGCGGAGATGGTTCGCCGCCTTATCGCGGGATACGAGGCGTCGGATTCACTCGGGACCGAGCGCGCGCCGCTCTCGCTCGAGGTCGACGAGGGCACGCTGGATGGTCGCGAAGGTCTCACGGTCGGCCGGGTCGGTGCGCTGCAACCGCCCCAGCAGTTCGCGCTTCTGACGGAGCAGCTCGCGTTCGACGAGCGCGGTCAGCACCCCGAGGACGTATGCGTTCAGCACGGCCTCACTGCTCTGCGGCACGGGTGCGACGACGAGTTGGTGCACGATGCTCGCGTACGGCGCGGGCACCTCGGCGACCACGCGGTCGACGCTCAGCGCACCACCGCTGGCCAGCACCGAGGCAACCCCGTCGCGCACGACGGCGAGCGTCTCGTTGCCGAATCGGGTGTCGGTCGCCTGCGCGAGCAGCTCCGCGCCCGCGACGTCGGGGAACTGCAGCATGGCCTGCAGCGCGTCGCGTTCGAGCCTCGTCGACGGGTCGGCCGGGAGCTCGGTGATCGAGAACGGGCGCGCGGGAGCCTCGGCTGCGGGTTCGCGGTCGCCGGGCGCACCGCCCCGGCCGGATGCCTCGCTCCCCCGCCGCTCGCCTGCGTCGCGTGCTCGGGCAGAGGCGGCCTTCGCGCCGCGCACGGCGCGCTCGACCTCGGCGAGCTCCGTGCCGAGCATGCGCGCGAGCTCGCGAGTGTATCCCGGTCGGAGCGACGCGTCGCGGATGTCGGCGACGATCGGCGCCGCGGCGCGCAACGCCGCCACACGACCTTCGACGGTGTCGAGGTCGAACCGCGCCAGCGTGTGCCTCAGCACGAACTCGAACATGGGCGTCTTCTGCTCGACGAGGGCGCGTACGGCGTGATCGCCTTTCGCCAGCCGCAGATCGCAGGGGTCGAGCCCGTCGGGCGCGACCGCGACGTACGTCTGCGCCGTGAACCGCTGCTCGTCCGCGAAGGCGCGCATGGCCGCCTGCTGACCGGCCGCGTCGCCGTCGAACGTGAACACGACCTCACCGCCGGCGTCATCGCCGAGGACGCGGCGCAGCACCCGGATGTGCTCGACGCCGAACGCGGTGCCGCAGGTCGCGATCGCCGTGGTGACCCCCGCGAGGTGGCAGGCCATGACGTCGGTGTAGCCCTCGACGACGACCACGCGATGGTTGCGTGAGATGTCGCGTTTCGCGAGATCGAGACCGTAGAGCACCTGTGCCTTGCGGTAGATCGGCGTCTCGGGGGTGTTCAGGTACTTGGGGCCGTCATCGTCCTCGAGCAGCCGCCGGGCCCCGAAGCCCACGGTCTGGCCGGTCACGTCGCGGATCGGCCAGACGAGCCTGCCCCGGAACCGGTCGTAGACGCCGCGGCCCTGCGAGACGAGGCCGGCGGCCGCGAGCTCGTCGACGCTGAAGCCCCGGCCTTTGAGGTGGTTGGTGAGCCGATCCCAGCTCTTCGGTGCGAACCCGACCCCGAACCGGCGGGCGGCCTCGGCGTCGAAACCGCGTTCGCCGAGGAATCGCCGGCCCGGGTCGGCCTCGGGGGCGATGAGCTGTTCGGTGAAGAACTCGGCGGCGGCCTGGTTGGCGGCGAGCAGTCTGGCGCGATTGCCGTGGTCCTGCGACGGACCGCCGCCCTCCTCGTAGTGCAGCTGGTAGGCGATGCGCCCGGCGAGCCGTTCGACGGCCTCGGAGAAGGAGACGTGGTCGATCTTCTGCAGGAACGTGTAGACGTCGCCGGATTCGCCGCATCCGAAGCAGTGGTAGTAGCCGAGTTGCGGGCGGACGTTGAAGCTCGGGCTGCGCTCGTCGTGGAACGGGCAGAGCCCTTTCAGCGCGCCGACGCCTGCGGACTTGAGGGTCACGTGTTCACCGATGATGTCGGCGATGTTCGTGCGGGCTTTGACCTCTTCGACGTCCTGTTGTCGTATACGGCCCGCCATGTTCACATCCTATTCGCCGGGACTCGGCCGGAGCCTGGGGCACAGCCTCGCGACCTCACCCGACCAGCCGATCGTGCCACGCGAGCGCGGACTGGTCGGTGAGGCTCGCGACCTGGTCGACGACGACGCGTGTGCGGCCTGCGTCGTCGGCGGCGTTCCGCCAGTCTTCGGCGAAGCCGGGGTCGAGGTCGGCGTCGCCGGTGGCGAGCAGGGCGTCGGCGAGCTCGGTGAGCACGTCGCGCTGCTGCTGGTAGATGGGCTGCCGGGTGTTGTGGCTCATGACGAAGGTCGCGACGATGCCTTTCAGCACGGCGATCTCGGCCTGGATGCTCCGGGGCACGACGACGTCCGCATCGAACCGGATCAGGGTCGCGAGGGGGAACGCCGAGCGGGTCGCTTCGGTCGCGGCGTGCGCGAACCGCCCGATGAGCTGGCTGGTGAGGTTCTTGAGCTTCGCCTGGTCGCGCCGGCTGCCGTCCCACGAGTCGATCCAGACGTCGAGGGAGTCGAGGCGATCGAACGCCGCCATGAGCTCGTCGTCGGGGATCGCTCCGCCGATCCATTCGGACATGGAGGCGACGAGCTCGTCGTGGTCGACGCGCGCGCCGAGCGCCGCGACGTCGATGGAGCCGTTGACGACGGCGTCTTCGAAGTCGTGCACCGAGTACGCGATGTCGTCGGAGAGATCCATGACCTGCGCTTCGATGCAGAGCCGGCGCGCGGGCGCGCCCGCGCGCAACCACCGGAACACGTCGACGTCGTCCGCGTAGAACCCGAACTTCTGCCGGCCGGAGGGGTCGGCCACGCCGCTCGCTTCGGGCCACGGGTATTTGCAGCTCGCGTCGAGGCTCGCGCGCGTGAGGTTGAGCCCGTAGCTGCGCCCGTCGGGCCCGAAGACCTTGGGCTCGAGCCGGGTGAGCAGGCGCAGCGTCTGCGCATTGCCCTCGAAGCCGCCGATGTCGGCGGCCCACGCGTTCAGGGCTTTCTCGCCGTTGTGCCCGAAGGGCGGGTGGCCGAGGTCGTGGGCGAGGCACGCGGTGTCGACCACGTCGGGGTCGAGCGCGAGGTTGGTCGCGAGCTCTCGCCCGATCTGCGCGACCTCGAGCGAGTGCGTGAGCCGGTTGCGGGCGAAGTCGAGGCCGGCGGTCGGGCTGAGCACCTGCGTCTTCGCCGCGAGCCGGCGGAGGGCGCTCGAGTGCAGCAGGCGCGCGCGGTCGCGCGCGAAGTCGCTGCGCCGGGAGGAGTGGTCCTCCGGCAGCCGGCGTTCGACGTCGGCGTCGCCGTATCCGCCGAAGAGCGGTGTGCCGCCGAACAGGGCGTCGGCGCCGGCGAGTCGCTCGCGGCCGAGGAATCCTTCGCGCACGTCAGCCGCCGCTCGTGTCGAGCTCGGCGTCGACGAGGGTCACCCGATCGTGCCCGGCGAGCTCTTGGGACTCGAGCCACTTGTCGGGCAGCGCGGGCTGCTTCGGCGTGCCGGCACGGCCACGCGGGCCCTCCGCGCCCTCGCCCGGATAGGGCATCGACCAGTCGAGGGTCGCGAGCAGCTCGTCGAGTGCGGCGAGCGACTCGACGGTCGCGAGCTTCGCGCGGAGCTCGCCACCGACGGGGTAGCCCTTGAAGTACCAGGCCACGTGCTTGCGGATGTCTCGGCAGCCGCGCTCCTCGCTGTCGAAGAACTCGGTGAGCAGTTCGGCGTGACGCCGGAACGTGCGCGCGACCTCGCCGAGGCTCGGCTCGTATTTGGCGGATGCTGCGGTGGACGACTCTCCCTTGAACGCCGCCGCGAGGTCGCCGAAGAGCCACGGCCGCCCGAGGCATCCGCGCCCGACGACGACGCCGTCGCAGCCGGTCTCGGCGACCATGCGCAGCGCATCGTCGGACGACCAGATGTCGCCGTTGCCGAGCACCGGCACGCTCGTCACGGTCTCTTTGAGTTTCGCGATGGCCGACCAGTCGGCCTGGCCCGAGTAGAACTCGGCCGCGGTGCGTGCGTGCAGCGCGACGGACGCGACGCCGGCGCCCTCGGCGATGCGCCCGGCCTCGAGGTAGGTGAGGTGGTCGGCGTCGATGCCCTTGCGCATCTTGATGGTCAGCGGCACGTCGCCCGCGGCCTTGACGGCGCCCTCGACGATGTCGCGGAAGAGCCCGCTCTTCCACGGAAGCGCCGCACCGCCGCCCTTTCGGGTGACCTTGGGCACGGGGCATCCGAAATTGAGGTCGATGTGGTCGGCCCGGTCTTCGGCGACGAGCATGGTGACCGCTTCGGCGACGGTCTTCGGGTCGACGCCGTAGAGCTGGATCGACCGCAGCGTCTCGGACTCGTGATGCGTGATGAGTCGCATGGACTCGGGCGTGCGCTCGACGAGCGCGCGGCTCGTGATCATCTCGCTGACGTAGAGGCCGGCGCCGAACTCGCGGCACAGCCGCCGGAAGGCGGTGTTGGTGATGCCGGCCATCGGTGCGAGCACGACGGGGACGTCGAGTTCGATCCCGCCGATCGTGAGCGGGCCGGGGGTGGCGGTGGTGAGTGACATCGGGTCCGATTCTCCCAGATTTCGCGCGGGCTCCCGGCAGAGCGCCGCTCGGGTGTGCGTAGGATGCGACCAGGTGCGACCTGTGGAGGACGAGATGACGGATGCGGCGGCGACTGGCGTCGAGCGGGTGCGGGCGGATGCCACGGCACGCGGCCTCGACATCGAGATCATCGAACGCCCGGCCGCGAAGAGCCTCGACGAGGCCGCGAGTCTGCTCGGCATCTCCCCCGGCGACATCGTGAAGTCGCTCGTCGTGAAGCGCAGCGACGACACCTACGTCTTCGCGCTCGTCCCCGGCGGCCGCAAGATCAGCTGGCCGAAGCTCCGCGCGCTGCTCGGCGTCAACAAACTCCAGTTGCCGGATGCCTCACTCGCACTCGCGGCGACCGGCTACGAGCGCGGCACCATCACGCCGCTCGGCTCGACCACCGCCTGGCCCGTCGTCGCCGACGAGACCATCGCGGGCCGCCGCGTCTCGATGGGCGCCGGCGAGCACGGCCACAGCCTCTTCGTCGACGCCGACGCCCTGATCGGCGCCTTCGGCGCCACCGTCGCCGACATCACCGACCCCGAGTAGCCCCGCCTGCTGGCTCGCGTGGGAGGTCGTTCTGCGCGTTGGAGGACCGAATGAACCGACCTCCGACGCGAAATCCGACCTCCATCGCGATGGTGGCGGCTGGAGGGTCAGGCGAGCGGTTGGGCGCCGGGCACGAAGCAGACGTCGTCGGTGCAGACCATGGCGGCGGGGTCGCCGGTCACCATGGTGAACGGCGTCGCCGTCGGAGCGGCGGGAGCCGAGGCATCCGTCACCGGCGGGGCATCCGTCACCGGCGAGGCATCCGTCACCGGCTCGGCCGACGCGGTCACGCGGCGCTCCCCTCGCGCTCGCCCGCGACCTGCGCGATGGCCTGGCTGAAGACGTCGGCGGGCTGCGCGCCCGAGATGCCGTACTTGCCGTCGAGCACGAAGAACGGGACGCCCTGGATGCCGTAGTTCCGCGCCTGCGCGATGTCGGCCTGCACGTCGTCGGCGTAGCGGCTCGACTCGAGCGCCTCGCGGGCGGCGGCGCCGTCGAGGCCGAGCTCCTCGGCGAACGCGACGAGCTGGTCGATGCGGTTCACCCGGCCTCCCTCGACGAAGTACGCCTTGAGCAGACGCTCCTTCATGTCGAGCTGCTTCCCATGCGCCTTGGCGAAGTGCAGCAGCTCGTGCGCTTTCAGCGTCTTCGTGTGCGCGACGAGCTCGAAGTGGTAGTCGAGTCCGGCCTTCGCGGCGACGCCCGTCACGTGCTGCAGCATCTGCTCGACCTGCTCGACGGGCATGCCCTTGACGCGCGACAGGTACTCGACGGTCGAGCCCTCGAAGTCGAGCGGGGTGTCGGGCGACAGCTCGAACGAGTGGTATTCGATCTCGACCTCGGGGGCGTCATCGCCCAGCGCGGCGAGCCCCGCCTCGAGGTGCCGCTTGCCGATGTAGCACCACGGGCACGCGATGTCGGACCAGATGTCGATTTTGATCGGTGAAGTCACACTGCATGCAACGCGGATACCACCTGCCCGCATTCCCACGTGCGTGCCGCGCCACTTCTGACGAACCGCGCCACGCACGACCGTCACACGTGGCGCGATCGGTGCCAGAGGGAGCAGTCGGCGCGAGTTGGCGCAGTCGGCGCGAGGTGGCGCGGGTGGCGCGAGGTGGCGCGGTCGCCGCCCGAGGTGGCGCGGTCGGCGAGAAGTGGCGCAGCCGCCGCGAGACCGCGCCGCGCACGCGCGGTGGACGTCAGCCGGCCCCGATCAGGTGGCCGCAGCGCCGGGCGCGTCGACCGCGCCGCCGAAGCGGCGGTTGCGGCTCGCGTACAGCTCGATCGCGCGCCAGAGGTCGACGCGCGAGAAATCCGGCCAGAGCGTGTCGAGGAACACCATCTCGGCGTACGCCGACTGCCAGAGCAGGAAGTTCGACGTGCGCTGCTCGCCCGAGCTGCGCACGAACAGGTCGACATCGGGCAGTTCGGGCACATAGAGGTTGCGCCCGATGAGCTTCTCCGACACCGCGGACGGCCGCACCCTCCCCGCCGCGACGTCGTCCGCGATGCGACGCACCGCGTCGACGAGCTCATTGCGCCCGCCGTAGTTCACGCACATGGTCAACGTGAGCGTGTCGTTGCCGGCCGTGAGCCGTTCGGCGTACTGCAGCTCCTCGATGACCGACTTCCACAGCCGCGGCTTGCGCCCCGCCCAGCGGATGCGCACGCCCCACTCGTTCAGCTGGTCGCGCCGACGGTGCAGCACGTCACGGTTGTAGCCCATCAGGAACCGCACCTCGTCAGGGCTGCGCTTCCAGTTCTCGGTCGAGAACGCGTACACCGAGAGATGCTTCACGCCGATCTGCACCGCGCCTGCGACGACGTCGAGCAAGGCCGCCTCACCCGCTTTGTGCCCCTCGATGCGAGTGAGCCCGCGGCGGTTCGCCCACCGGCCGTTGCCGTCCATGACGACCGCGACGTGCTCGGGCACGGCACCCTTCGGCAGCGCGGGCGGGTAGAGCCCGGTCCAGTCAAGCGGGCGGTAGGGCACCGCATCCTTGTGCGTGTACGGCTTGGGGCTCACGTCGATGCGGACTCTCTCGTCACGTGCGACAGCGAACGGAGTCCCCGCTCGAGATGCCACTGGGTGTAGGCGGCGACGATGCCGCTCGCCTGATTGCGGTCACGATCGGGCGCCTGCTCCGCGTGCGCCCAGTCGCCCGTGAGCAGGGCACCGAGCAGACCGATGGTCGACCGGTCGATGCGCGGCGAACCGGGCGGTGCGCAGGCGTCGCACACGATGCCGCCGAGCTGCACGATCACCGCGGTGTGCTCGCCCTCGCGGCCGCACCGCGCGCAGTCATGGAAGCTCGGCGCCCATCCCGCGAGCGCGAGCGAACGGAGCAGGTACGAGTCGAGCGTCAGCCCCGGGCCGTGCTCACGGCGCGAGAGCGAACGCAGCGCGCCCACGAGGAGCAGGTACTGCTGCAGCGACCCCTCGGCCTCGGTCACCCGGTCGGCGGTCTCGACCATCGCGTTCGCCGCGGTGTAGGCCGCGTAGTCCTGCGAGATCTCGGCGCCGTACGAGCCGAGCGACTCGGCCTGCGTGATCACGTCGAGCGTGCGACCCTCGTAGAGCTGCAGGTCGGCGACCATGAACGGCTCGAGCCGCGCACCGAACTTCGACGCCGTGCGGCGGACCCCCTTCGCGACCGCGCGCACCTTGCCGTGCCGTCTGGTCAGCAGTGTGACGATGCGGTCGGCCTCACCCAGCTTGTGGGTGCGCAGCACGACGGCTTCATCTCGGTAGACGGGCACCCCTCGATTCTCCCATCCCCCGCCGACGGTCGCGGCGCACGGCGCGGGTCGGTCGCGACGCTCCCCGATCCGACCCGGCGAGAGCGCCATCCTGGTCGTCGACCGGCCCTCGAAGCGACCAAGATCGCACTCTCAGCGGGGAATCTGGTGAGCAGGCGCGCAGCGCAGCGGCGGGCGGATGCCTCGGCGGCACGCTCGCGCAATGACCCGCCCGAGGCATCCGCTCGTGATTCACTGGCTGGCGTGGACGCCGCCCTCTTCACCATCCCGCTCTGGCTGGACCTCACCGCGGTCGCGGTGGGCGCCGTGCAGGGCGCGATGTTCTCGGCGCGGCTCACGGAACGACGGATCGACCTGCTGGGCATCGCGCTCATCGGCATCATCGTCGGCCTCGGCGGCGGTCTGCTCCGCGATCTGCTGTTGAACCAGCTGCCGGCGGCGATGTCGAGCAACTGGTACCTGCCGATCGCGACCGCCGCAGCGCTGCTCGGCATGCTGCTGCTGCGCGTGTTCACCCGGCTGAACGGCCTCATCATCGCGCTCGACGCGATCACGATCGGGCTCTTCGGCGCCATCGGCACCTCGAAGGCGCTCGCGGCGGGCGTGCCCGTGATCCCCGCGATCTTCGTGGGCGTGGTCTCGGCGGTCGGCGGATCCATCCTGCGGGACGTCGCGCTCAACCTGCCGATCGCGCTCATGCACGTCGGCTCGCTCTACGCGGTCGCCGCGACCGCGGGCACCGTGCTGCTCGTCGCACTGTCGGCGGTCGGCGTCCCGCTGATCTGGGCCGCCGTCGCGTGCGTGGTCGTCACGACGCTCACGCGCCTCGGCTCGGTGCGCTACGGCTGGAGCCTGCCCGAGCAGCGTGCGCTCGGGAGCTGGCCGAGGTGGCGGCGGCGCTGACCGCCGACACCCCGGCACCCGATGTTCAGACGAGCACGGCGCTCAGACGAGCACGGCCTGACGCCCGGCGCCCGCCGAGCTCGACGCGCGCAGCGCGCGGTTCACGGCCGAGACGACGGCCTTCAGCGACGCGGTCGAGATGTCGGCGTCGATGCCCACGCCCCACAGCACGCGGCCGTCGACCTCGAGCTCGACGTACGCCGCGGCCTGCGCCTCGCCGCTCGCCGCGAGCGTGTGCTCGACGTAGTCGCGCAGCTCGACGTCGACCCCCTCGGAGCTCAGCACGTTGAGGAAGGCCGAGATCGGTCCGTTGCCGTTCGCGTCGCGTTCGACGCGCTCGTCGTGGTCGCGGAGCCCGACGTGCACGTGCACGATGCCGTCGAGCGCGCTCTCGGTGCGCAGGGCGAGCAGTTCGAACCGGCCCCACTTCTCGTCGGGACGGTGCTCGGGTGCCGGCAGGTACTCGTCGGTGAAGATGCCCCAGATCTGATCGCTGGTGACCTCGCCGCCCTCGCTGTCGGTCTTGGCCTGCACGACGCCCGAGAACTCGATCTGCAGCTTGCGCGGCAGGTCGAGTGCGTGGTCCGTCTTCAGCAGGTAGGCCACGCCGCCCTTGCCGGACTGCGAGTTCACGCGGATCACGGCCTCGTAGGACCGGCCCAGATCGCGCGGATCGACGGGCAGGTACGGGACCGCCCACTCGAGGTCGTCGACCGCGACCCCGGTCGCCTCGGACTTCGCGGCCATGGCCTCGAAGCCCTTCTTGATGGCGTCCTGGTGCGAGCCGCTGAAGGCGGTGTAGACCAGGTCGCCGGCCCAGGGGCTGCGCTCGTGCACCGGCAGCTGATTGCAGTACTCGGCGGTGCGCTTGATCTCGTCGAGGTTCGAGAAGTCGATCTGCGGGTCGACGCCCTGCGTGAACAGGTTGATGCCGAGCGCGACCAGGTCGACGTTGCCCGTGCGCTCGCCGTTGCCGAAGAGGCACCCCTCGATGCGGTCGGCGCCCGCCAGGTAGCCGAGCTCGGCCGCCGCGACAGCGGTGCCGCGGTCGTTGTGCGGGTGCAGCGACAGGATCACGTTCTCGCGGTGGACGAGGTGCCGGCTCATCCACTCGATCGAGTCGGCGTAGACGTTCGGCGTGGCCATCTCGACCGTCGCGGGCAGGTTGATGATCACCTTGCGCTCGGGCGTCGGCTCGAAGATCTCGATGACCTGGTTGCACACGTCGACCGCGAACTCGAGCTCGGTGCCCGTGTACGACTCGGGTGAGTACTCGTAGTAGACGGTCGTGCCCGGCACGGTCGTCTCCATCTCGCGGCACTTCCGCGCCCCGTGCAGCGCCAGGTCGATGATGCCCTGGCGGTCGGTGCGGAAGACCACCTCGCGCTGCAGCACGCTCGTCGAGTTGTACAGGTGCACGACGGCCTGCTTGGCGCCGCGGATCGACTCGTAGGTGCGCTCGATGAGGTGGTCGCGCGCCTGCGTCAGGACCTGGATCGTGACGTCCGCGGGGATCGCGTCCTCTTCGATCAGGCTGCGCACGAAGTCGAAGTCGGTCTGCGACGCCGACGGGAAGCCGACCTCGATCTCCTTGTAGCCCATCTTCACGAGCAGGTCGAACATGATGCGCTTGCGCTCGGGGCTCATCGGGTCGATGAGCGCCTGGTTGCCGTCGCGGAGGTCGACCGCGCACCAGCGCGGTGCGACCTCGATGCGCTTCGACGGCCACGTGCGGTCGGGCAGGTCGACGCGGATCTGCTCGTGGAACGGCCGATACCGGTGGACCGGCATCGAGGACGGCTGCTGGGTGTTCTTCATGAGGTGTGCTCTTCTCGCTTCGTTGGATTCAGCCGACGACGAACTCCGCAGCGAGGGAGGCCTGAGAACTAGGACTCGCTGCGGCAGCTAAGGAGAAGAAGCCCGCGGAACACCGTCTCAGGGTACCACCGTCGCGCGTACACCGCGCACACCCGCGTCGTGCTCCGCTCAGTCGGTCGCGAGCGCGACCACGGGCGAGACGCGCATGGCGCGTCGCGCAGGGCCGATGGATGCCACGAGCGTGAGCAGTGCCGCCGCCACCGCGAGGATGCCGAACATGGCCCACGGCACGCCAGGAAGCACGAGACCGGGCTCGGCGAGCGTGGTCCCGAGGAGCGATTGCGCACCGGCCCAGCCGTAGACGAACCCGAGCACGAGCCCCGCGAGCGTCGCAGAGACCGTGAGCGCCGCCGCCTCGGCCA
Organism: Agromyces aerolatus; assembly: GCF_031432255.1. Classification (NCBI taxonomy): domain Bacteria; kingdom Bacillati; phylum Actinomycetota; class Actinomycetes; order Micrococcales; family Microbacteriaceae; genus Agromyces; species Agromyces aerolatus. Next base: position 217,065 of record NZ_JAVKGQ010000006.1, read on the forward strand.
CGATCATCCAGCGCAGCTGCGCCCGATCGAATCCGAGCGCACGCAGCAGCCCGAGCTCGCGCGTGCGCTGCAGCACGCTCAGTGAGAGCGTGTTGACGAGGCCGAGCGCCGCGATGAGGGCGCTGAACCCGATGAGCACGCTGAACACCGCGATGGTCACGTTCAGCATCTCGTCGATCCCGAGATAGACGTCGGGTCGTTGCTCCTGCGCGGTGAGGATCAGCGCCCGGTAGGACTCCATCGTGACCGAGAACGTCGTGACGAGCGTGACCCCGATCACGAGGCCGATCGTCATGCGCGAGCTCCGCTCGGGGTGCCGCACCGCGTTCTCGGCGGCGAGCCGGGCGGCGGGCGAGGCGCCGAGCAGCCGTCCGACGAGCCTGAGCACGGGCGGCATGACGACCTGAGCGGCGAGCACGATCCCGGTGAACGACACGATCCCGCCGATCATGGCTACGAACACGCCGAGCGGCATGACGAGGCCGAGCACGACGCCCCCGGCCAGCAGCGCGGTACCGGACACGACGAGCACGAGCGCCGTGACGTGACGCCCGCGACGGCGGACGATCTCCTCGCGGTCGTGCTCGGTCGCCGCGCCGATCGCCTGCGCGGGGCGCACCGACAGCACCCGCCGGGAACCCACCCACGACGCGAGCCAGGTGGTCAGCACCACGGCGACCGCCGGCAGCACGACCACGGCGTTGACGAAGTCGTAGGCGGTCTCCGGCATGAGTCCTGTCGCGACCGCGACGCGCTGCAGTCCGAACGCGACGGCGGTGCCGAGCACGATGCCGAGCGCGGCGCCGGCGAGCCCGACGAGCAGGCCCTCCTTCGCGATCCGGGCGCGCTCGGCCTGCGCACTCGAGCCGATCAGCCGGAGCAGGGCGATGAGCCTCGTGCGGCCCGCGACGACGGTCGCGACCGTGTTCGCGGTCACGATCGCGCTCACGTAGATCGCGATCACGATGAAGACGCCGGCGACGATCATGAGCATGATCGCCACGGTGTCGCTGGTGCCGGTGACGTCGTCGGCGGCGATCGCGGCCGCGAGCAGGCCGGTGACGTGCAGGAGCATCACGCCGAACGTTCCGGCGAGCGTCGCGACGAGCAGCGTCGGCCACTGGTCCTGGAGTCGGGTGCGCATCAGGACGCCGCCTCCATCGACAGCATGAACGCCGAGATCTCCTCGGCCGTCGAGCGGCCGGCGTCGCGGACGATCCGGCCGTCGGCCAGGAACAGGATGCGGTCGGCGTGGCTCGCCGCCACGGGGTCGTGGGTGACCATCGCGATCGACTGACCGCCGCCGGCGCTCGCGGACGCGAGCAGTCCGAGCACTTCGCGGCCCGTGCGCGAGTCGAGGTTGCCGGTGGGCTCGTCGGCGAACACGAGGTCCGGGCGGGTCGCGAGGGCGCGCGCGATCGCCACGCGCTGCTGCTGGCCGCCCGACAGCTCGTGCGGCCGGTGCGTGAGGCGGGAGCGGAGACCGAGCGAGTCGAAGAGCTCGTCGATCCAGGACTGCTCGTCGCGCGTCGGCTTCCGGCCGTCGAGCTCGAACGGGAGCAGCACGTTCGCGCGGACGTCGAGCGTCGGCACGAGGTTGAAGGACTGGAAGATGAACCCGATGCGCCGCCGCCGGAGCACCGTGAGCGCCGAGTCCGAGAGGCTGGTGATCTCGGTGTCGCCGAGCCAGACCTGTCCGGAGGTCGGCGAGTCGAGGCCGGCCATGATGTGCATGAGCGTCGACTTCCCGGAACCCGACGGCCCCATGATCGCCGTGAACTCGCCGCGCCGGAGCCCGAGTGAGACGTCGTCGAGTGCGGTGACGGCGCCGGGACCTGCGCCGTAGCGTTTGCCGAGCGTCGTCACGCGCGCGATGAGGCCGAGGTCTGAGGGCTGGATCTGCATACTTCGACGTTACGAATCGGCCGCGATCCGAGGCATCCGGCCGTGGTCTGGTTCGCGGTCATCCTCGAGGATGACGCGCGCTACGCGGGGATCTCGTGCTCGTATGCGAACACGACGAGCTGCACCCGATCGCGGAGCCCGAGCTTCGCGAGGATGCGGCTCACGTGCGTCTTGACGGTCGCCTCGCTGAGGAACTCGGAGGCCGCGATCTCGCCGTTGGAGAGCCCCTTCGCCGCGAGCGCGAAGATCTCGCGCTCGCGGGCCGTGAGCTCGTCCCACGCCGCGGGCACGGCGCGTCGTCCGCTTCCGCGGCCCACATGCGCGAACAGCTCGCGGGTCGCGGTCGCCGCGAGCACCGCGTTGCCCTGATGCACCGTGCGGATCGCGGCGAGCAGGAAGTCCGGATCGGCGTCCTTCAGGACGAACCCGCTCGCCCCGGCGCGGATCGCGCGCGCGGCGTTCTCATCGAGGTCGAACGTCGTGAGGACGAGCACGCGCGGCGCGGCCCGTCCGGCGTGATCCGCCTCGGCGAGGATGCGTTCGGTGGCCTGGATGCCGTCCAGAAGCGGCATCCGCACGTCCATGAGGACGACGTCCGGCCGGGCGCGCGCGACGAGCGCGACGGCGGCCGCGCCGTCGCCCGCCTCGCCCGCGAACTCCAGGTCGGGCTGCGATTCGACGAGCATGCGGATTCCGGCGCGGAAGAGCGCCTGGTCGTCGACGAGTGCGACGCGGATGCGGCTCATGCGTTCCTTCCCGAGGGAGCGGTGGCTGGGGCGTCCGGGGCGGCCGCGGTCGCCGGGATCTCGGCGACGAGCCGGAACCGCTCGCCCGCGACGTCGGCGTGCAGCGTGCCGCCGGTGAGCTGGGCCCGCTCGCGCATGCCCGGGATGCCATGCCGGTGACCGGATGCCTCGCGCACGGCGCCGGCCCGCATCACGTTGACGATCTCGACGCGCACGCCGCGTGCATTCCAGGAGAACGAGAGCTCGACGGGCGCGTCGCGATCGCCGTGCCTGAGCGCGTTCGTGAGCCCCTCCTGCACGATCCGGTACACCGCGATCTGGTGGCCGGTGCCGAGCGTCACGCGCTCCCCCGCCTCGGCGAACCGCACGTCGAGGCCCGCGGCTCTCACCTGCGCGAGCAGCTCGTCGAGGTCGTCGAGCACGGGTTGCGGGGCGCCGCCCTCGGCATGGCGCAGCTCGGTGAGCAGCAGCCTGACATCGCCAAGCGCACCGCGCGCGACGCCCGCGATCGTGCCGAGCGCCTCGACCGCGGTCCCGGGACGCGTCGCCGCCGCGAATCGCGCGCCATCGGCCTGCGCGATGACCACCGCGAGCGAGTGCGCCACCACGTCGTGCATGTCGCGCGCGATCCGGTTGCGTTCCTGCTCGACCACGTAGCGGTACTCGACCAGCTCGCGTTCGCGGGTCGCGACCTCCTCGCGCCGGCGGATCTCGCGCGAGTCACGCACCGCCCGGACCAGCAACCCCGCCGTCCAGGCGAGCACCAGCACCGAGAGCGAGGCCACCAGCATGAAGGCGAACCACACGGTCAGGCTCAGCGCGTCCTGCTGGGTGGTGCCGAGCATCGAACTGCCGGTGAGCGGCTTGACCACCATGAGGTACACGGTCGCGACCAGCGCACCGACCCCGGCGGAGCCGAGACCGAGCCACTTCAGCACGCGGCCGCCGTGCGCGGCGGTCGAGTAGAGGACGCCGAGCACCGCGGTGTCGTAGAGCTGCAGGTCGCGGAGCGCGAGCATCTGCACGAGCGCGGCGAACCAGGCGACGCCGAGCGACCAGCCCGGTGCGAGCCGCCGCACCGCGAGCGCGCCCGTGAACAGCGCGAGCGCGGCGACGTCGAAGCCGTTGCCGAGCAGCGCGAACGGCAGGCACACGAGTGCGAACAGCACCGCGAGCACCACGTCGGTCACGAGGCGGCCTCGGCTGAGTCGGGTGGTCACCGATCCACCGTACGCGCGCGGCGCGGCCGAACCGCGCCGGCGGAGCCGGAATCATCCGCTGGATGTAGGCCCGGACGCGACCGGCGCACGCGACGCGACCGGCGCACGCGACGCGACCGGCGCACGCGACGCCGGAGCGCCGCGCTCAGAAGCCGAGCCGCCCGAGCTGCTTCGGATCGCGCTGCCAGTCCTTCGCGACCTTCACGTGCAGCGCGAGATAGACCTTGCGGCCGAGCAGTGCCTCGATCTGCGCGCGCGCCGTCGCCCCGACCTCGCGCAGGCGCGAGCCGCCCTTGCCGATGATGATGCCCTTCTGGCTGTCGCGCTCGACGAAGAGGTTCGCGTACACCTCGACCAGATCTTTGTCGTCGCGCTCGATGAGGTCGTCGACGGTGACCGCGATCGAGTGCGGCAGCTCGTCGGACACGCCCTCGAGCGCGGCTTCGCGCACGTATTCGGCGATGCGCTCCGTGACGTCCTCGTCGGTGAGGGTCTCAGCCGGGTACAGCGGATGCGTCGCCTCGGGCATGAGCTTCAGCAGCTCGGTCACGAGCACGTCGAGCTGCTCGCCGCGCGGCGCCGAGACCGGGATGATCGCGGCCCACTCGCGCAGCTCGGACACCGCGAGCAGCTGCTCGGCGACCTTGGCCTTCGACGTGGCATCCGTCTTGGTGACGATCGCGACCTTCTTCGCGTGCGGATACTGATCGAGCTGCTCGTTGATGAACCGGTCGCCCGGGCCGATCGTCTCGTTGGCGGGCACGCAGAACGCGATCACGTCGACATCGCCGAGCGTGGTCTGCACGAGCGTGTTCAGCCGCTCGCCGAGCAGCGTGCGCGGGCGGTGCAGGCCCGGCGTGTCGACGAGGATCAGCTGGCCGTCCTCGCGGTGCACGATCCCGCGGATCGCGCGCCGCGTGGTCTGCGGCTTCGAGCTCGTGATGGCGACCTTCTCGCCCACGAGCGCGTTCGTGAGCGTGGACTTACCCACGTTCGGCCGGCCCACGAACGAGACGAACCCCGCCCGGTAGTCGCGATGATCGGTCATGCTCGATGCTCCACTTCAGTGCCGTTCTGGCGTTCGTCGCCCTGGTCTCGTGCGTCGCCCTGGTCGGGCACCGGCCCGGTGCCGCCGTCGAGCGCGGCCCGGGCGTCGATGAGTGCCTGATCGGGCCAGGCGAGGACGGTCGAGAGGCGTTTGCGGCGCCCCTCGGTGCGTTCGGCCTCGAGCAGGAGCCCGCTCACTGCGACGCGCTCGCCCGGCTGCGGCAACCGGCCGAGCTCCTTCGCGAACAGCCCGCCCACCGTGTCGACGTCTTCGTCCTCGAGCTCGAGGCCGAAGAGCTCACCGAACTCATCGATCGGCAGCCGCACGTTCACGCGGTACCGGCCGTCGTCGAGCGGCTCGACCTGGGCGGCCTCGCGGTCGTACTCGTCGGAGATGTCGCCCACGAGCTCCTCGATGAGGTCCTCGAGGGTCACCAGCCCGGCGATGCCGCCGTACTCGTCGACGACCATGGCCAGGTGGTTCGACTCGAGCTGCATCTGCCTGAGCAGTGCGTCGGCCTTCATCGAGTCGGGCACGAAGACCGCGGGCCGGACCAGCTCACCGACCGTGAGCCGCTCCGCGCCGAGCGGCTGCTCGAACGCGAGGCGCGCGAGATCCCGCAGGTAGAGGATGCCGCTCACGTCGTCGGCATCGCGGTCGATGACCGGGATCCGGGAGAAGCCCGCCTTCAGGAACAGCGCCATCGCCTGCGGCAGGTGCGCATCCGCCTCGATCGTGACCATGTCGGTGCGGGGCACCATGACCTCGCGGGCCACCGTGTCGTTGAACTCGAAAATGGAGTGGATCAGCTCGCGATCCTCGGCCTCGAGCACGTCGAGCTCGGCGGCCTCGTCGACGATGCTGAGCAGCTGCTCCTCGCTCGAGACCCCCGCGAACCTGATGCGCCCGGGCGTCACCCGGTTGCCGAGCGCGACCAGCGCACCCGCGATCGGGCCGAGCAGCACCCGCAGGAACCGCACGATGGGGGCCGACCAGCGCAGGACGGCGCGCGCGTGCGCGCGACCCACGCTGCGCGGGCTCGCGCCCACCAGGACGAACGACACCGCGGTCATGATGAGCGCCGACCAGAGCAGCACGTACCAGTCGTTCACGATGAACGCCGCGAACGCGAGCGTCACCAGCACCGCGGCCGTGGTCTCGGTCAGGATGCGGACGAAGTTCACCGCGTTCACGTGGGCGCCGGGGTCCTCGGCGATCGCGAGCAACGACCGGCGCGCCCGCGACACGAGCGCGAGATCGGTGACGTCAGCCCTCGACAGCACGCCGAGCGCGGAGTCGACGGCGGCCATGAGGCCGCCGAAGCTCACGAGCAGGAACGCGGCGACGAGGAACGGCCAGGGTTGCATCGTCAGCGGCGACGTTCCTGCATCGCGAACCCGACGAGGATGTCGCGCTGGATGCCGAACATCTCCTTCTCCTCGTGCGGCTCGGCGTGGTCGAAGCCGAGGAGGTGCAGCATGCCGTGCGCGGTGAGCATCTGGAGCTCGTCGAGCAGCGGGTGGCCCGCCTCCTTCGCCTGCGTCTCGGCGACCTGAGGGCAGAGCACGACGTCGCCGAGCAGGCCGGGCGGGGTCTGCCGGTCTTCGGTGCCGGGCCGGAGCTCGTCCATCGGGAAGCTCAGCACGTCGGTCGGTCCGGGCTCGTCCATCCACTGCACGTGCAGTTGCTCCATGGCGCCCTCGTCGACGAGGAGGATCGCGAGCTCGGCGTCGCGGTGCACGTGCATCGCATCGAGCGCGTACACCGCGAGTCGCTGCAACGCGGACTCGTCGACCTCGACGCCCGACTCGTTCGTGATCTCGATGCTCATGGGCGGCGGCTCTCCTGGCGGGTGCGCGGCTGGGTGGTGCGTGGCTGGGTCGTGCGCGGCTGGCTGGTGCGCGGCTGGCTGGGCATGGGCGCGGGCCTACTTCTTGGGCCGCGGCGGCTGGTGGTCACGCGGGGCCCGGCCGCGCCGCTCGGCACGGTTCGCGAACTCGCGGGCCTGATCGCGCTCGAACCGCTGCGCCTGCGTGCGCTGGTCGTACTCGGTGTACGCGTCGACGATGCGGCCCACGAGCGTGTGGCGCACGACGTCGTCGCTCGTGAGCGTCGAGAAGTGGATGTCGTCGATGCGGTCGAGGATTCGCGTCACGAGCCGCAGACCCGATGCGCCGCCCGGCAGGTCGATCTGGGTGACGTCGCCGGTCACGACCATCTTCGATCCGAACCCGAGCCGGGTGAGGAACATCTTCATCTGCTCGGGCGTCGTGTTCTGCGCCTCGTCGAGCACGACGAACGAGTCGTTCAGCGTGCGACCGCGCATGTACGCGAGCGGCGCGACCTCGACCGTGCCCGATGCGAGCAGCTTCGGCACGAGCTCGGGGTCCATCATCTCGTTGAGCGCGTCGTAGAGCGGCCGCAGGTACGGGTCGATCTTGTCGGTCAGCGTGCCCGGCAGGAAGCCGAGCCGCTCGCCGGCCTCGACGGCCGGCCGGGTGAGGATGATGCGGCTGACCTCTTTGCGCTGCAGCGCCTGCACGGCCTTGGCCATCGCGAGGTAGGTCTTGCCGGTGCCGGCCGGGCCGATGCCGAACACGATGGTGTGCTCGTCGATCGCGTCGACATACCGGCGCTGGCCTTCGGTCTTCGGCCGGATGGTCTTGCCCCGGCTGGACACGATGACCTGGCCGAGCATCTCGGAGGGGCGTGCGCCGGGATCCTGCTCGAGCATGCGCGCTGAGCTCCTGACTTCGGTGGGTGTGGGGTCCTGCCCCTGGCGGACGAGCTCGAGGAGCTCTTCGATGAGGCGGCGCACGCGGAGCCGGTCGGGCTCGTCGCCGCGGATGGCGATCTCGTTGCCACGGGCGTGCACGGTGACGCCGGGGTACTCGCGCTGGATGCTCGAGAGGAGCCGGTCTTGCGGGCCCAGCAGGCGGACCATCGCGATGCCGTCGATGGTCAGCCGCTCCTCGTCGCTCGCGCCGAGCGACCCGGCCCCGGCGGAGTCGAGCGATGCCGGGTCGGCCGCTGCCGGGTCGAGCGAGTCAGAGTCCGGCAAGCGACCCCTCCTCGAGACCGCCCGCGAGCACGTGCGCGTGCACGTGGAAGACGGTCTGCCCGGAGTTCGCCCCGGTGTTGAACACGAGCCGGAAGTCGCCGTCGCCCAGCTCCGCGGCGACGCCCCTGGCGACGTCGATGACCTCGGCGAGCAGCGCCGGGTCGCCCGCGGCGAGCTCGACGACATCGCGGTACTCGGCCGTCTTCGGCGTGACGACGACGTGCACGGGCGCCTTGGGGGCGATGTCGTGGAAGGCGATGACGCGGTCGGTCTCGGTCACGATCCGCGCCGGGATCTCGCGCGCTGCGATGCGTTCGAAGACGGTCGGTTCGCGGGTCTCGGTCATGGGTCCATCGTAGCGACGCATGGTCACCAGCGTCCGAGCGCGGCGGAGATCACCGCGATCGCCGCGGGACCCGCGGTCGAGGTGCGCAACACGGATGCCCCGAGGCGCACCGTTTCGGCGCCGGCGGCGGCCAGCGCGTCGAGCTCGGACGGCGCGATGCCGCCCTCGGGCCCGACGACGAGGGCGAGATCGCGACCGTCGAACGTGAGGGCGCTCAGCGCGGTCTCCGCGGTCGGCTCGAGCACGAGCAGCCGGGAGCCCTCGAGTCGCTCGGGCAGGCGCGCGGTCGCGGTGACGTCGTCGACCCCGGGCAGCCAGGCCCTGATCGACTGCTTCGACGCCTCGCGCGCGATCGTCGCCCACCGCTGCCGGCCTTTGGCGGCCTTCGGTCCCTCCCATCGCGACACCGAACGTGCCGCGGCCCACGGCACGATGCGATCCACGCCGAGCTCGGTCGCCGCCTGCACCGCGAGCTCGTCGCGGTCGCCCTTCGCGAGGGCCTGCACGAGCGCGATGGCGGGCGCGGCGGGCGCGGCGGCGAGCACCTCGCCGACCGCGAGGCGCAGCTCCTTCGGTGCGGTCGCGACGACCTCGCCGCGCACGATCGTGCCGCGACCGTCGCCGATCGCGAGCCGTTCGCCGACCCGGACCCGGGCGACCGAGACCGCGTGCCTCGCCTCGTCGCCGGTCAGCTCGACCGTGTCGCCGGCCTCGAGCCCACGGAGCTCCAGCGTCTCGTCGAAGTACAGGCTGCTCATGGCGTCACCTCGCTCCTTCGCTCACCACAGTCGTCGAGTCATCCGCCGGTCGTCACCCAGCGCACTCAGCTCAGGAACCGGTCGCGCAACCGCGCGAACAGACCCTGCTGGAAGTGGCTCAGCTCAGGCGCCTTCGTCTTGTGCGATGCGGCGAGCTGCTCGACGAGTTTGCGCTCCTTGCCCGAGAGCTTGGTCGGGGTGAGCACCTGGACGCCGACCTTCAGGTCGCCGCGGCCGCCACCGCGGAGCCGCCCGACGCCGCGGTCCTTGATCGTGAGCACCTCGCCCGCCTGCGTGCCGGGCTTGATCTCGAGCGACACGTCGCCGTCGAGTGCGGGCAGCGTCGCGGTCGTGCCCAGGATCGCGTCGGTCATGGCGACCTCGAGCGTGCACAGCAGGTCGTCGCCGTTGCGGCTGAACACGTCGTGGGTCTTGACCTTGATCTCGAGGTAGAGGTCGCCGTTGGGCCCGCCCGCGGGTCCGGCCTCCCCCGAGCCCGGCATCTGCAGCCGAAGCCCCGTGTCGACGCCCGCGGGGATGTCGACGGGCACCGTGCGGCGCGCACGCACCCGGCCCTGGCCCTGGCAGGTCACGCAGGGGGTCGCGATGACGGTGCCGTACCCGCGGCAGGTCCCGCAGGGGGTCGACGTCATGACGTTGCCGAGCAGCGAGCGGACCGAGCGCTGGATCGACCCCGTGCCGTGGCAGATGTCGCACGTCACGGGCGCGGTGCCCGGCTGGCAGCACGAGCCGTTGCAGGTCTCGCACACGACCGCCGTGTCGAGCTCGAGCTCGCGATGCGTGCCGAAGATGACCTCGTCGAGCCCGACCTCGACTCGGATGAGCGCGTCCTGGCCGCGCTCGCGGCGCGAACGCGGGCCCCTCGTCTGCTGCCCGGCTCCGAAGAACGTCTCGAAGATGTCGCCGAAGCCGCCGAACCCCTGGCCGCCGAACGCCCCCTGGCCGCCGCCGTGGTCGTACTGCTCACGCTGGCGGGGGTCGCTGAGCACGTCGTAGGCGTGCGTGACCTGCTTGAAGCGCTCCGACGCGTCGGCGCCGGGGTTCACGTCGGGGTGCAGCTCACGCGCCAGCCGGCGATACGCCTTCTTGATCTCGTCTTGGGTGGCGTCACGGGCGACGCCGAGCACCTCGTAGTGGTCTGCCACGGCAGGGGTGGTTCCTTTCGATCTGGTCCTCGGGTCACGCGAGCCGCCGGCCCGCGCGAAGTCAATGCTCGCCGAGCGCGCGCGAGAGGTAACGCGCGACGGCGCGGACGGACGCCATGCTCGCCGAATAGTCCATGCGGGTCGGGCCGACGATGCCGAGCCTCGACACGTCACGGCCCGGCACCGAGAAGGCCGTCGAGACGACCGAGGTCTCGCCGAGCCCGTACGGCGCGTTCTCGCGTCCTATGCGCACGGCGACGCGGTGCGGGTCGGCCGCCATCTCGCTGAACAGCCGGAGCAGCACGACCTGCTCCTCGATCGCCTCGATCACGCCGAGGATCGAGCCCGAGAAGTCCTGCTCGGTGCGGACGAGATTCGCCGCTCCGGCGACGACCAGGCGCTCGGTGCGCTGCGTCCCCGCCTGCTCGGCGAGCGTCGCGGCGAGCGTCGCCAGCACGTCGGCATGGCGGGGGTCGGCGCCGTCGAGCTCGCGCGAGAGCGCGGTCGCCGCATCCGCGAGGGTCAAGCCGGCGGCGACCTGGTTGAGCCGGAGGCGCAACGAGTCGAGGGTCACGGCATCGACGTCCTCGCCGAGCTCGACGAGTCGCTGCTCGACCTGGCCCGAGTCGGAGATCACGATGCAGAGCACGCGCGACGGCGGCAGCTGCACGAGCTCCACATGCCGCACGCGTGAGCTCGTGAAGGTCGGCACCTGGACGACGGCGAGCTGGTTGGTGAGCTGCGCGACCAGGCGGACGGTGCGCGCGAGCAGCTCGTCGAGGTCGTTCGCCTCGCCGAGGAAGGTCTCGATCGCGTGACGCTGTGCGGGCGTGAGCGGGCGGACGTCGCTCAGCTGATCGACGAAGACCCGGTAGCCCTTGTCGGTGGGGATCCGGCCGGACGACGTGTGCGGTGCGGCAATCAGCTCTTCCTCTTCGAGCAGCGCCATGTCGTTGCGGATCGTCGCCGCCGACACCCCGAACGCGTGTCGCTCGACGATCGACTTCGACCCGACGGGCTCGCGGGACGCCACGTAGTCCTGCACGATCGCGCGCAGCACGGCCAGTCCGCGTTCCGAGACCATCGACCCCTCACCTTCGCGCCCTTGGCACTCCACACGTATGAGTGCTAATAATACGCGACTTCCCCGGCCGGCGGCCCGGTGCGCCGCGCCGAGCGGGCTCTTCCGTGCGACCGGGCAGGTCTGAGAACATGGCGACGATACCGTGTACCGGGCACGATGAAGGAGACACCATGTCCGACTTGCCACCGCCCCCGCCTCCGCCTCCCGGACCGCCCGCGGGACCGCCGCCCGGACCGCCCAACGGGCCGCCGCCGTCGGCGCCGCCGCCCGGTGGCGGCGCCTACCAGCCCCAGCAGAACCCGCAGATGAGCCCGGCCGACGAGAAGCTGTGGGCGACGCTCGTCCACATCGGCGGGATCTTCTTCGGATTCATCCCGGCGCTGATCGGCTATCTCGTGCTGAAGGACCGCGGGCCGTTCGTACGTGCCCACACCGCGACCGCCCTGAACTTCCAGATCACGATGACGATCGCCGCGGTCGTGAGCGCGATCCTCTGGGTCGTCATCATCGGCATCTTCATCTCGATCGCGATCTGGGTGCTCGTGATCGTGTTCAGCATCATCGCGGCGGTGAAGGCCAACCAGGGTCAGCCGTACACCTACCCGCTCACGATCAAGTTCGTGAGCTGATCGCGCGCGTTCAGTCATCACCATCACGAACGCCCCCGGCGGCCGCGTGCCGGCCCGGGGGCGTTCGTCGGTCTCAGGCGACGGGTTCGAGCAGGCGGCGCACGACGGCGTCGGCCAGGAGCCGCCCGCGCCGGGTGAGCACGACACGTCCGGCGAGCGCGTCTCGCGCGTCCACGAGCTCGTCCGCGATGAGACTCGCGACCGCACGGTGCACGTCATCGCGGGGTGCGCCGCGTCCGAGCGAGTCGATCGCGAGCCCCTCGCGGATGCGCGAGGTGAGCAGGACATGCTCGGTGCGGCGCGCGCCGTCGTCGAGCGTCTCCCGGCCCGCGGCCGGCGAGACGCCGCTCGTGAGGCGCTCGGCATAGGCGGCCGGGTGCTTCACGTTCCACCACCGCACGCCGCCGACGTGGCTGTGCGCGCCCGGACCGACGCCCCACCAGTCGTCGCCCCGCCAGTAGCCGAGGTTGTGCCGGGACCGCTGCGCGTCGCTCCTGGCCCAGTTGCTCACCTCGTACCAGTCGTACCCCGCCTCGGCGAGGATGTCGTCGGCGAGCTCGTACATCTCGGCCGCGAGGTCGTCGGATGGCTCGGCGATCTCGCCCCGGCGCATACGGCGTGCGAGCTTGGTGCCGTCTTCGACGATGAGCGCGTACGCGCTGACGTGGTCGGGTGCCTGCGCGACGACCTCGTCGACGCTCCGGCGCCAGTCGTCGAGCGACTCCCCCGGCGTGGCGTAGATCAGGTCGAGGCTCACGTCGAGGCCCGCGTCGCGGGCCCAGCGGACGACGAGCGGCACGCGTGCCGGGTCGTGGGTGCGGTCGAGGGTCGCGAGCACGTGCGGCACCGCCGACTGCATGCCGAACGACACCCGGGTGAAGCCCGCGTCGGCGAGCCGCTGCAGGTCGTCGGGACCGACCGAGTCGGGGTTGGCCTCCGTCGTGATCTCGGCGCCCGGTTCGATGCCGAACTCGTCGCGCACGGCGTCGAGCATGGCTATGAGATCGTGCGCCGGCAGCAGGGTGGGCGTGCCGCCGCCGAAGAACACGGTCGCCGCCGGGCGGGACGGCAGGCCGGATGCCTCGAGCACGCCGCGGGCCATCCGGACCTCCGCGATCGCGTGACCGGCGTAGTCGGCGCTGTTCGTGCCGCGCAGCTCGCCCGCGGTGTACGTGTTGAAGTCGCAGTAGCCGCAGCGCACCCGGCAGAACGGCACGTGCAGGTAGACGCCGAACGCGCGTTCGCCGGCGCCGTCCCGCGCCGAGGCGGGCAGCCGGCCGTCGGCCGGAGCGGGATCTCCGAGCGGAAGGGGGCCGGCCACGTCAGCTCGGGAACGCGGGGTGCAGCGCGCGGAGCTGCTGCTTCGTGAGCTCACGCCGGCGACGACGTTGCAGCGGCGCCGTGAGACGGCGGGCGCCACCCGCGGGCTCGAGGATCGAACGCACCGTGAGCCAGACCGTGTCGTCGTCGCGGCGTTCCAGGATGAACGACTCCTCACCCGCCTCCGGCGCATCGCCCGCCGTGCCGTAGGCGAATCCGATGCGGTCGGGCTCGTCGATGACGTAGACGACGAGCACGGGCACCGCGTGGCGGCCGCTGCGGAGCGTGGCCGTCATGCCTGCGGTGATGAACGGTGTGCCGTCGGCCGCGAAGCGCGGCTCGGTGCGCTGTGCCGGCTGCGCCGAGAGCGGTGAGCCCTCGGGGTCGAACGCGAGCCCCGAGTACTGGGCGCCCGTGCCCGGTGAGACGTCGGTCACCGTGAATCCGGACCCCTGCTGCACGCCCCACGTCATCAGCTGCTCAGCAGCGCGCTCGAACCGTTCCGAGCCGGAGCCGAGCTTCACGCGATCCTCCGCCGGCCGGAACCCCGCCGGCGGGTATCGCAGGAAGTCGGGGTCGAGCGTCGCGCCGATGGCCCCGTAGGTCACGGATTGGTCGGTGAAGGTACTGCGACGAGACATCCGCTCAGTTTACGTCGTGGCCGCCCGGCCGCCCACCCTGGCGACGCCCGGCGGACTCGCGTCGCAGCTCATCGCGGTCCCGAATACAGGTGGGGGTGCGGGTGCGGAAGCAGGTGGAGTCTTTGCTTCGGGTGTTCGAACGCGTGGCGGCGCGGACGCAGGCGAAGTCAGCGGTCCCGGTTGTGGGGTGAAGCGGGCTTTGCCGCCGAGTCGTGGGGTTTGGTCGGGGTCGAG